>JBAXCY010000206.1:0-4537 GCA_037141235.1 Acidimicrobiales bacterium
AGCGGAGGGAGGGGGATTCGAACCCCCGGAGGCTTGCACCTCGCGGCTTTTCAAGAGCCGTGCATTCGTCCGCTCTGCCATCCCTCCTAGTGGGCGCAAGGGTAGTCGCCACCCAGTCGTCACCTGCACGACTGGCTGTCAGGTCAAGAGGCGGCATCCCTGATGACTTCGGCCTGGAGCCCGTCCAGCCACTCGGCGGCCTCGCGGCGGGACTCGTCGACCTCGGCCCGGATGGCCGCACCGGCCACCCCCGACACCGGATAGGAACCGAGGAACTTCACCCCGGCCAGCTCGGCGTGGAGGTCACCCAAGCAGTCGGCCACCATGGCGTCGGCCACGTGGCCCTCGAAGTCGATGATGAAGCAGTAGTCGCCGAGCGCCTGCTTGGTCGGCCGCGATTCGAGCTTCGACAGGTTGATGTTGCGAGCGGCGAAGTGGCCCAGGATGGAATACAGGCTGCCCGGATGGTCCGCACTCTGGAAGCAAGCGATGGTGGTCCGGTCATGACCGGTCGGCGCCGGGATACCACTGCGAGCCACGGCCACGAACCGGGTCTGGTTGTCCGGGTGGTCCTCCACCCGCTCGGCCAGGATCTCGAGTCCGTACAGGCTGGCAGCCAAGCGAGGAGCGATGGCCGCGGTGGGCCGTGCGGTCAGCACCGGGTCCCCTTGCCCGAGGAGGCGGGCCGCATCGGCAGTCGAGTTGGTAGCTAGCAGTTCCACGTCAGGCAGCGACTCGCTCAAGAACCGTCGGCACTGGGCCGTGGCCACCGGAATGGAGG
This sequence comes from Acidimicrobiales bacterium, assembly GCA_037141235.1. Classification (GTDB taxonomy): domain Bacteria; phylum Actinomycetota; class Acidimicrobiia; order Acidimicrobiales; family RAAP-2; genus Bog-756. The sequence continues at coordinate 782 of JBAXCY010000206.1, forward strand.
CGACTCGCTCGATGTCGGCGAGTGCAGTCCCGGGTGCCGCCATCAGGTGGAGGTGGATGTCGAGGACGACCTCGCGCTGGATCCGCAGGTCGAAGTCGAACACCAGGCTGTCGATGATGTCGCGGACAGTCCCCTCGATGGCGTTCTCCAACGGGATGAAGCCCAGATCCATCGATCCGCTCCGCACCGCCTCGAGCACCTCCACCAGCGAGGCGAACGGGGTGATGGATGCGCCGTCGTAGGCAGGCTCGGACAGCAGCGCCTCTTCGGTGAATGTGCCCTCGGGTCCGAGGAACCCGATCCTCCTATCGGCGGCGTCGATCGGCTCCGGAGGTGCGTCGTGGGCCATAGACAGGCAGGATAGTGAACATCATGGACGAACTCGCGCTGCAGCGCCTTCTCGACGAGGTCCGTACGGGGGAGTGCTCCCCCGACGATGCGATGCTCCGCCTGCGCAGGCTTCCCTTCGCCGACCTCGGTTTTGCCAAGGTCGACCATCACCGGTCGTTGCGCCAGGGCCTGCCCGAGGCCGTCTACGGCCAGGGAAAGACGGCGGAACAGTGCTCGGCCATCGTGGGTGAGCTGTTGACCGGGGGAACCTCGGGGCATCCGATCGGCGGCTCGGGGGCACCGGTGATCCTGACCCGGGCCGACGAGGAGCAGGCTACCCGGGCGCTGGATGACCACCCCGGCGGAGTCCGGACCATAACTGGTCGAGCCACCGGGGGCGATCAGATCCGGGGCGACCTCTCCACGGTGGTGTGGCGGCCGGCCGCCCCTCGCTTGGCGCGTACCCTGGTGGTCACGGCCGGCACCTCGGATCTGCCGGTGGCCAGGGAGTGCGAGGCCACGCTGGTGGCACTCGGGCTGCGGCCGACCCTGTTGGTCGACTGCGGCGTGGCTGGCGTGCACCGGCTCCTGGCCTCGGCTGACGAGTTGGCCGAAACCGATGCCGTGGTGGTGGTGGCCGGCATGGAGGGGGCGCTGGCCAGTCTGGTGGGAGGGATCACTCCAGCCCCGGTGGTGGCCGTGCCCACTAGTACCGGTTACGGCGCTGCCCTGGAGGGGGTCACGGCGCTGTTGGCCATGCACGCTTCCTGTGCCGCCGGCATCACCGTGGTGGGCATCGACAACGGATTCGGGGCGGCGTGTGCCGTGGCTCGGATGCTGCCATGACGTCGGCCGTTCACCCGACTGATGGCCGCACGGTGGCCTGGTTCCACTGCTTTGCCGGCATCGCTGGGGACATGGCCCTCGGGAGTCTGCTCGATGCGGGAGCCGAATTGGACGAGGTGGTGGGCGTGCTGCAGCGCCTACCGTTCGACGGCTGGGGCTTGGAGGTCGAGCCGGTGCTCCGCGGCGGAATAGCTGCCACCCGGGCTGTCGTCACCGTCCAGGATCATGTGGTGGTTCGGACCTACGCCCACATCGTGGGCCTGGTGGAAGAGGCGCGACTACCCGAACGAGTGGCGGCACGGGCGCTGGCCACATTCGCGGCACTGGCCGAGGTCGAGGCCAGGATGCACCGGCGACCGATCGAACAGGTCCACTTCCATGAGGTCGGGGGACACGACACCATCATCGATGTGGTGGGCACAGCCGCCGCTCTCGAGATCCTCGGTGTGGATGAGGTGTGGGCCAGTGCGGTGGCCACCGGGACAGGGATGGTTCGGGCCGCACATGGGATGCTGCCCAATCCGGCACCAGCTGTGGTCGGCCTGCTGGTGGGGGTGCCGACGTCGGGCCGGAACATCGCCGTCGAGCTCACCACCCCGACGGGGGCGGCCCTGCTGGCCGCCCTGTCTTCCGGGTTCGGCCCGATGCCGGCCATGGAGGTGCGGTCCCAAGGGTTCGGCGCAGGGACCAGGGAGCTCGACGAGCTTCCTAACTGCACCCAGGTCGTCATCGGCACCCGCATGGTGGCGCCAGGTGCACAGTCAGGTGACCGGGAAGCCGATAGCGGCCAGCCGGTAGCCGAGCTCGAGGTGACGGTCGACGATGCCACCGGAGAGCAACTGGCTCACGCCGTGGCCGCACTGATCGAGTCGGGAGCGCACGATGCGTGGCTGTCCCCGGTGGTGATGAAGAAGGGTCGGCCCGGCTTCGTGGTGCACGCGTTGTGTGATCCGGCGCGCGTAGGCGCGCTTCGCACCGTGCTGCGCGATTCCACCGGCTCGCTCGGGGTGCGCCTGACCATGGGCCAGCGGTGGGTGGTGGCCCGATCCATCGAGTCAGTGATCATCGACGGCCAGCCCATCCGGGTAAAGGTGAGTACAGGGCGGATCAAGGCTGAGCATGACGATGTGGCTGAAGCGGCGCGTCGCACTGGCCTGCCATTGCGGGAGTTGGCCAGTCGGGCCGAAGCAGCGTGGCGGGCCGAGCACGGAGCGGGAGCGGCAAAAGACGCGGCGGGGCCACTGGAAGCCGGTGTCGAGGACGAGATCGACGGGGGAAGTCTGGCCTGAGGAGTGCGTCAGCCGGTGAGTCGGATGTGTCGAGGGACCACGGGTGGATCATCGGGCGCGATCCACCGCCAGGCGACGGACGATGGCCCGTCACCCACCCGCTCGGTGCGCTCCAACAGGTGGCCGTGGTAGGTCTTCAGGTAGTGGTGCCAGTGGCACAGACGGGCCAAATTGGCCAGGCTTGCCTTGCCGCCATCAGCGAATCGGATGGTGTGGTCGATCTCCAAGTCATCTCGGGTGGTGCATCCAGGAACCACGCACTCCGGGTCCCGTTCGGCCAAAGCCCGCCGCAGCGCGATGGGGATCGTGCGCCCTCCGTGGGCCACGGCGGTCACGTCGACCCCGTCGGTCACCAGGACATTGAGGATGGAGTCGACGGCTAGTTGCCGCGCCACCTCGACCGGTATCGGCCCGATGCCAGGAATCTCACAGAGTTCATCGCCTTCGACGTGTCCGCGCATCAACGCCGCGTGGTCGACGCGTACGTGCACGACGGTGGACGGGCTATCGACCCGCTGAGGTCCACGGGTGCTCGTCCCGTCCGCAGAGTCCTGGTCAGTTCCGGACGCTGATCCACGGAGAGTGATGCCAGTGGCGAGGTTCACCAGGGCATCGGCGGCCAGGGCCCGCCGTGGCTCATCGAGTCCTGCCCGTCGGGCTTCTTGCACCAGGCGCTCGGTCTCCGCCGTCACCGAGGCCAGCAGCCTCGCCCCTTCATCAGGGGTCAGGCGGGCATCGAACCGGACGGCACCACTGTCTTCGACCCAGTTGCGCAGATAGCGGCTGCGCCGGACTGCGTCGTAGGAGGCCTGCTGATCCTGGCCGGCGGCCCGGACCCGCCGGCACCGGAGTTTCAGGACGCTGAGGGGCTGCTGGCCGGCCGTATCCACCAGTGACTGCTCAGCATCAGGCTGGAGGATGGCGGCCCCGGTGATCTCCTTGACCTGGGCCTCGGAGAGCTTTCCTTGGCGCACGGCCTCGTCGGTGGCGGGCAACGACCCGAGGTGTCGAGCGGTCTCGAGGGCAGTGATGGCTGGACCCAGGCCGGTCCCGGTCGCCTCGGCCACGTGGGCGGCGGCCGACCGATGGCCGGACCGACGCCAGACGTTCGACGACTCCACCCGGCGGGCCGACAGGAGCTTTCCGGCTGAGGCCAGACGTTCGATCTCGGCGAAGGATTGGAGGAGCCGGTCGGCGTCTGGACCACTGAGACGTTCTGGGTCGAGCTCGGCCACCGACGACCGCAGCTGGTCAGCGATCTGGGTGAGGGATGCGAGAAGCATCGGCCCAT
>JBAXCY010000207.1:0-4489 GCA_037141235.1 Acidimicrobiales bacterium
ACCGAGCCGCACCCCAGCACCGAGCCGCAGGAGCCGACATGTCGGAGACTCGCACCACACAGGTAGCCATGGCCAAGGCCACAGCCCAGGACGCCGTGGATGCCAACTTGGGCGATCTGGTCCGGCTCAGTCATGCGATCCACGAACACCCGGAGCTCTCCTTCGCCGAGGTCCGCTCGTCGGCACTGGCCGCCGATGCACTGGCCACAGGCGGCTTCACTGTCACCACCGGGACGGCCGACCTGCCCACCGCATTCGTGGCTGAGGCCGGCACCGGACCGCTGGTCATCGCCATCTGCGCCGAGTACGACGCCCTGCCTGATGTCGGCCATGCCTGTGGGCACAACGTCATCGCTGCCACCGCCGTGGGCGCTGGACTCGGGCTCCTCCCCCTCGTAGACCAACTCGGCCTGACGGTGCGGGTCATCGGCACACCGGCCGAAGAGGGCGGGGGCGGCAAGATCCTGATGCTGGATCGAGGCGTCTTCGACGACGTCCACGCCGCCATGATGGTCCACCCGTGGCCGAACGACCGACTCGAGGCCACCTGCCTGGCCGTCACCCACTTCGATGTGACCTTCACCGGAAAGACGGCCCATGCCTCGGCTGCCCCGTGGCAGGGCGTCAACGCCGGCGACGCCATGGTGATCGCCCAGGTCGCGCTGGGCCTGCTACGTCAGCAACTGCCCCCCGGCGACCAGGTACACGGCGTGGTGACCAACGGCGGCGAGGCTGCCAACATCATCCCCTCCCGGGTGACCGGACGGTTCATGGCCCGTTCCCTCACCGCATCCGGACTGGGCCAGCTCGAGCAGCGGGTCCGCTCCTGCTTTTCTGCCGGGGCCATGGCTACCGGATCCCAGGTGGAGTTGACCCGCCTGGCACCCGACTACTCCCACATGGAGAGCGATCAGGACCTGCTGGCCTGCTATCGGACCAACGCCGAAACTTTGGGCCGCCAGTTCACCCTCGATGACGATGACGTTCCTCGGCCCACCTTGTCGACGGACATGGCCAACGTGTCGCTGGCGGTGCCCACCATCCACCCACTGCTGGGCATCGAATCCGGCGGGTCGGTCAACCACCAGCCCGAGTTCGCCGCAGCCTGCATCACTCCATCAGCCGACACCGCCGTCCGCGACGGATCGCTGGCCATGGCCTGGACAGCCATCGAAGCCTCCGCCCCGGGGGCATTGCGCGACCGGCTTCTGGCCGGACCCGCTAACTGAACAGACCCACCACCGGCCTCAGCCGTTCGGGTGGAACTCCCCGAACACTCCCCGGAGCACGTCGGCCACCTCACCGAGCGTCGCCATCCGGGCCAGCGCCGTCTTCATGGGATAGAGCAGATTCTGCGTGCCTCGTGCCGCCGCTTCCACGTCGGCCAGAGCCGCGTCCACGCCCGACTGGTCCCGCTCGGCCCGGACACGGCCCACTCGGGCCACTTGCGCACGCTGGAGTTCGGCATCGATGGGGAATACGTCGTTGGCCGTGCCGTGCTCGTCCACGAACTTGTTGACCCCGATGACCACCTTGCGGCCGGAGTCGATGTCCTTGGCATAGGCATAGGCAGCCTGCTCGATCTCTTGCTGCATGTATTGGGCTTCGATGGCGTCCACCGCTCCACCCATGGCATCGATGCGCTCGAGGTAATCCCAGGCCGCGGCCTCCACCTCATCGGTCAGCGACTCCACGAACCACGAGCCAGCCAGCGGATCGACGGTGTCGGCAATCCCGGACTCGTAGCCCACGATCTGCTGGGTGCGCAGGGCGATCTTGGCAGCGTGCTCGGTGGGCAGACCGAGGGCCTCGTCGAACCCGTTGGTGTGCAGGCTCTGGGTACCGCCGAGGGCAGCGGCCATGGCTTGGACCGTGACCCGCACGATGTTGTTCTCGGGCTGCTGGGCCGTCAGCGTGGATCCGCCGGTCTGCGTGTGGAAGCGCAGCAAAAGCGATTTCTCGTCCTTCGCCCCGAACCGCTCGGTCATGATCTTGGCCCACATCCGGCGAGCGGCTCGGTACTTGGCCACCTCTTCGAACAGGTTGTTGTGGGCGTTCCAGAAGAAGCTGAGTCGGGGGGCGAAGTCGTCCACCTTGAGTCCGGCAGCCAACGCCGCCTCCACGTAGGCGATGCCGTTGGCCAGGGTGAAGGCGATCTCCTGGACCGCCGTGGAGCCTGCTTCGCGAATGTGGTAGCCCGAGATGGAGATGGTGTTCCACGCCGGCAGGTGCTCGGCACAGTAGGAGAAGGTGTCGGTCACCAGGCGCATCGACGGGCGGGGCGGGTAGATGTAGGTGCCCCGGGCCACGTACTCCTTCAAGATGTCGTTTTGGATGGTGCCGCCCAGGAGCTTCGGGTCGACGCCGTTCTCTTCGGCTACGAGTTGGTAGAAGAGGAGCAAGGTGGATGCCGTGGAGTTGATGGTCATCGATGTGGTGACCTTGTCGAGGGGCAGGTCGGCCAGCAAGAGCCGCATGTCCTCGAGGGTGTCGATGGCCACACCAACTTTTCCGACCTCACCCTCGGAGCGCGGGTGGTCGGAGTCATAGCCCATCTGGGTGGGGAGGTCGAAGGCGCACGACAGGCCGGTCTGGCCGGCATCGAGCAGGAACTTGAAGCGCTGGTTCGTGGACTCGGCCGTGCCGAAGCCAGCGTACTGGCGCATGGTCCACAGCCGGCCCCGGTACATGTCGGGCCGGATGCCTCGGGTGTAGGGGTACGACCCCGGATCGCCAAGTCGTTCCCCCGGATCCCAGCCGTCGAGATCGGACGGACCGTAGACCTGGTTGATGGTGATGCCGGAGTCGGTGACCCGCTCGTTAGCGGGCGTGCCGGAGGTGCGATCTGATGCCATGGGCCACAGGTTACGGTCTCGGCCGCCAAGACGGGAATCCGCGGCCACGTGGAGTTGACGGTGAAGATGAATCCCCCTTTCCCCAGCACACGTTTCCAGACCGAGGAAACCGATCCGATCGCTACGTCAGATCTCGCCCTTGGAGATCTTGCAGACAAGGAACGGTGGCCCGTCAGCGCTCGGCTTCGGGTCGATCGGGAAACTCCGGCCCGATCTGCTGATCGGCGATGGGCCCGACTTCTTCGACAATGGTCCCGATGCTGGTGTCCTCGCCGGTATCGCTATCGAATTCGAACTCGGCCCAACCCTTCGGGCTGTGGGCTGTCACGATGTCGGGCCGGGCGACTTGAGGCCCTACCGGGAACATAGAGGGAGGTGGCCCAGGCCCGTCTAGTTCGTCAAAGGCCGTACGGAGCTTCCACCGGGGACCAAGTGCGATCATGCCCAGGGTGAATACCCCGACAACGACAAGTGCAGTGCTCACCGAGGTCAGGTCCGAGAGTCCCCCAAGGCCCTCTTGGGCGAGAGGGATTGTCAATGTCGGAATGAGCGCAAAGTACGTGAGCACCGAGTTGCGTGACTCGCCAGGTGCCGCCATCTGCACCAGAGCGTTGAGGATGGAGGTATCCAGATTGAGGGCGAAGCCGATGGGGACGATGGCGACCAGACAGACGATCAAGGTGATCGAGGGGCTGGCGCCTCGATGGTTGATCCACGCCAACACCAAGATGGCGACACCGGCAATCAGAAAGCAGACCCGCTGCACTGAGCCCCACCCCACTTGGCCGTGGATCTTTCGCATAGCCACGACGACGAAGAGTCCACCGACGACCGCGGCGGCCTGCAGCAGAGAGAGGATGCCGGCATTGGTGCCGATGGAGGTGGCAATCGCCGGAAAGGTGACGGAGTATGCGCCAACGATGAAGCAGAAACCGGTGAACATGAACGCTGACTGCAGGCCAGGATGCGAGCGCTTGATGGAGAATGCGTCCAAGAAACGACCGCCGCTGACCTCCTCGACGTCCGTGCTTCGCCGCATCGCCGGATAGATGGCCACGCATATTGGGAAGTGCGCCACCGCCGCAATCACGTAGATCCACGTCGGGCCAACTAGAGCGAACAGCGCGCCACCAATCAGGAGACCGGCGACGGTGGCGATCGAGAGCGACCGGGTGGCAGCACCATTGAACTCAGGAACCTGTCCGGGGGCAGCGATGGACCGGCGCAGCAGTCCCGACGCCGGCGACGAGAGGCCGTAGATGACTCCACTCAACAGGTACCAACCCAAGAGGTTCGCCGTCGTCAGGTCGCCCGTGATTGAGAGGACTGCGGGGATGAAGCCGATCACCCCGAGTGTCATGCCACTGATGAAGTAGAGCTTCGTCCCGCCCCACCGGTTGGCCAGACGGGTGGCCCATCCAGGAAACACGAGGGAAGGGATGTTGAGAGCCACCATGATGAGTCCGGTTGCGCTGAGCGATCCGGTTTGGTCGTAGATGATGTATGTGCTGGCCAGCGAGATCATCCCAACGCCGAAGCTGGCGATGAAGAGCGTAATCAGGAACCACCGGCGGATGTCCACATTCGGGTCGCTCGGGTCGCTCGGGTCGTTCGGGTCGCTCGGGTCGTTCGGG
>JBAXCY010000208.1:0-4471 GCA_037141235.1 Acidimicrobiales bacterium
CTGGCTGCCTGACTGGCTGCCTGACTGGCTGCCTGACTGCTTGGCCCGCTGGAGGTGCGGTGCTAGCGGAGGGCATAGGCCGAGCCCGGCAGTGGCTATCCGCAGTAGCCGCAGGGTCGTTCGGCGGTAGTACTGCGGGGTTCTTGGCTTGTATGTGCGGTGGCGACCGCGGCATGCACCACAACTACTGGCTTTCCTGGCATGATCCCCACGCAGAAGCGGGACGCACCCACAGCTCCATCTGGGATGGCGGTGTCGGATGCAACGATCGAACGGAAGGCCGAGCCGTCTATGCTCCCGGCCAACTCACCACCGAAAGACCAACATGGCAGAAGAGATCGATGAAGTTGAAGCTCCCGATGAGCTGATCGAGGACGAGCTCGACGAGGACGACCTGATTGAGGACGACGCCCTGGCGCTCGACGACGATGATGACGATGTCATTGCCGTCATCGACGTCGAAGACGAAGAGCCTGATCCCGTCGACGTGCCCGCTGGCACCGCCAAGGCTGTGGCCAAGGCTGCAGGCGAAGAGGTCGAGGATGACGACGAAGAGGAGCCGGACGACGAGGATGTCGAAGCCAGCCTCGATACCATTCTCAAAGAACGGCTCGTGGTCGAAGAGATCGAGGATGACGAGGAGGCTCCGGAGCCTGAGGACCGTAGTGGTGACGGCAGCGTCGAGCGTGTGCTGCCCAAGCAGCCTGGTGAGTTCGTCTGCCGGTCCTGCTTCTTGGTGAAGCATGCGAACCAGTTGGCGGACAAGAAGAAGAAGCTCTGCCGCGACTGCGTCTGATCGAAGGTGAGCATGGTGGATACTCCAAAAGAAGTGACTGACGATGTGCCGCTGAGCGAGCGGTTGCTCGATCTGTTTGTATTCCTTCCCACCGGGCTGGCCGTGACGGTGGCCGAGGAGCTGCCTCGACTAGCAGTGCGAGGTCGGGAGCGGCTCGGCGTCCAGGTCAACTCGGCTCGGGCCATCGGCGAGTTCGTAGTTGTCGCCAGCCAGGACGAGTTGAAGCGTCGCGTCGGAAGGATTCGCCCCCATGGTCGTCCTGCCGATTCGGAGCAGGGCAACCCGGTGCCGAGTGACGAGACGCCGTTCAACGCCCCACCTCGCCTGCGTCGCATCCCGAGACCACCAGTAGCCGACGTTCCGGCACCGGAGCGAACATCAGGCAACGCGACAGGCAATGGTTCCGTCAAGAGGACGGCCACGGCACCGGCCCCCCAGCACGCTGCGGCCAACGGTTTCGCCACGGCTGTCGGGTCTGCCAGTGGCGTCGGGTCTGCCACGGCTGTCGGGTCTGCCAGTGGCGTCCGGTCTGCTCCAACGGCCCGATCAGCTCTGTTCGATCGTCCAGCGACGACGACGACTCAGACTCAGACGACGACTCAGACGACGACTCAGACGCCGGCTGCCCCAACGGTGGCTTCAGGACCATCCTCGAGCCGACCCATTCGGGCTGCCGGGGGGCACATCCCTGATGTGTCCAGTCTGGCCATCCCGGGATTCGACACGCTGTCGGCTTCCCAGGTGGTCCACCGATTGGATGGGCTGAGCCGCTCAGAACTAGTGGCCACTCGCGCCTATGAGTTAGCCACCCGTGGCCGCCGGACCATCTTGAGCAGAGTCGACCAACTGTTGGACGAGCGGTCCTGACTCCGACGGCCGGCGACGGAATCTCGGCGGCGCTAGTCGAACGGGTTCGAGACGCCACTTCCGTTGATCTCGACCGTCTGGTCGAACTGACGGCAGCCTTCCACGACGCCGCAGGCGGCCGCAGGGGCGGTACGCTCACCGAACCCGGCGATCCCGGCGGAACGCCTCCAGGAGCCACGAGCGAGGATGTGGTGGCCTACCTGGGCGATCCTGAGCGGCTGGCGTTGGTTGGCACGCTGGACGACTGGGTGGCCGGCGTGGCCCTATGCCGGATCGACAGCCCCGCCGCACGTGGCGTGCTCGACCTGTGTTTCGTGGAGCCCGGAGCTCGCCAGGTGGGGCTCGGTCAGATGCTGCTCGAACGCTCACTGCTCTGGTTCCGCGAGCATGGGTGCACCGGAGTCGACGGAACTGCGCTCCCCGGAGACAGGGAGGCCAAGCAGTTCTTCGAGTCGTCAGGATTCAAGGCACGACTGTTGGTCATGCATCGCCCGCTCGACTGAGTGCCCGCCTGGGCATGCCCCACCGCAGCAGGGACGACCGGCAAGGGACGACCAGCAAGGGACGACCGGCAAGGGACGACCAGGCAGGGCTTGTGCCTAGGGAGTGCGGCGACTCGAGGGTCGTGCGGGCACGGGGCGACGTGGTCCCGGGGGTGGGGGGATCGGGATCCCCATGAGCCGGGCCAACTCCGGCACGTACCCTGCTGCCTTGCGGGCCTCGGTGAAGAGCGCCTCGTCGGCATCGGTAGGGATACCGGCGGGCTTCACGGTACGGCGCACCGGACACTCGACGACCACTTCGAGCAGCGCTAGCCACTCCTGCGGAGGGAGCTCCGACGTCATGGCCTGACCCGCGGCGTCAGACAGGCGGACTGCCAACTCGGCCGATAGGCGGGTAGCGGGCTCGGGCGGGCGGATCGAGGCACGAACGGCATCAACGACGCGGCCCTCGTCGAGGGAGGTGGTGATGCGCTCGACCCAGCGCTCGCGCAGTGCGGTCACTCGCTCGGTCAGGCTGGTCCGGAGCGAAGTCACCATTTCGGTGCCCTCCTCATCGAGGGTGACCGTCGATGCCGAGGCGACGATGGAGCGCAACTCACGTAGCGGGGTGTCCTTACCGGAACTGCGCGCTACGGAGGCCCGGTCTTTCCAGGTCGCCAGGATGATGATGGGACGAAGCTCTTCGGCCATGGCCATCAGCGGAGCCTCGGTCACCTCGGGGCGACCTTCGGCCTTGGCCCGGGTGTTCTGCTCTTGTATGGCCTGGCGCACCGACGGGATGCCGCCCTTAATCAACTGCTCGGCCACGGGGATCTGTTCAGGACGCAGGTCAGCCAGCGCCGCATTGCGGAACACGGTGGAAGTGGCGGGACGCCGATCTCCCCGATCTCCCCGATCGCGACTGGCGCCATCGCGCCCGCCAGGCCGAGCTGGTCCTGAACTGCGGGCACCGTCGCGTGACGGGCCACCCTCACGACCACGGCCTTCGCTGCCACCACTGCCGGTGCCAGGCCCACTCCTGGCGCCGCTACCGCTACCACTGCGCGGTCCACGACTATCGCCGCTACCGCCACCACTGCGCGGTCCACGGTCGCCGTCAGGGCGCGGTCCACGGCTCGAGGGTCGCCGAGCACCATCACGGTCGTCGTCGCCGTAGTCGTCACGTCGTCGCTTGCCCTTGCCGGCGAGCACCACGTTGACGTCGGGGCCCTTCTGGGGAGTGCCGATCACCTCGATGCGATCGACCGGCTTAGGTGCAGACTTGCCCTTGGGGGCGAGGAGTGCGGTGACGGTCGTACCGTCCAGGGTCATCTCCACCTCGGCTCGCAGAACGCTCCCTGCGACGGTGCCTGCGGGGACGAGTTCGGCCGAGACCGTGCCGCGAGGCTGCTTGGCCCCCGCGGCTCGCCACGTCCACGTGGATTCGTCTGACTGACTGGTGAGTTCGACTTCGATTCGATGGCCCATACCGGGCGACAGGCTACTGCCGAAGAGCGACCCACGTGGACGGCCGGTTCCAGACGGTCCGTATCGGACGACTGCGGTGTAACCCCGGCAGGGGATCAGCGGGGTGATTCGCCAGTGTCGCTGGGCGCGCATCGGATCCCAGAACGCCCTACGCTGCCTACGATGGAGTCCAGGTCAGCCGACGTCAATCAGCCTCAGCTCGGCCGCAGTGGGCTCTCGGATGCAGCCTGGGTAGCCCGTTTGGCAGCCCCACGTGCCGAGCCGGCTGGCGACGGTCAGGCACCATCAGCCGAAGACCTGGACTCGATCCTGGCGGTCGCTATGACGGTGCCAGACCATGGAACTCTGCGGCCATGGAGGTTCGCTGTATGTATCGGCGAGGGCCGAGATCGGTTCGCCACTGCCCTAGTTGAAGGACTGCACGAGGACAAAGGGCGGGACCTTCCCGGTGGTCTGGTGGCCAAGATGCGGAGCAAGGCATATGCGGCCCCGTGCGCCATCGTGCTGATCTCGTCGCCGAATACCGACTCCAACGTGGCGTTGTGGGAGCAGGTGGCGTCGGCTGCGTGCACCGGGTACGCCGTGGTGCTGGCTGCAACCGGACTCGGCTACGGGGCCATCTGGAAGAGTGCCGGAGTTCTCGATTCCGCGCCGGTCCGCTCGCTGTTCGCACTTGGTGCTGACGAATCGGTTCTGGGGTGGATCAATCTCGGGACTGCAGCGCCGTTTGGACGCAAGCAGGAGCGAGCTGCCCACGGGGAGCACACAAGCACACGCGTCCTCCGCATCGATACCTAAACCACCGGCATCTCATAGCGTGAAAGCGTCGGTACTCGCG
>JBAXCY010000209.1:0-4469 GCA_037141235.1 Acidimicrobiales bacterium
CATGGAGTCCTGACGCGTGGGCGGCGAGCGATGGGCGGCGAGCGATGGGCGGCGAGCGATGGGCGGCGAGCGATGGGCGGCGAGCGACCCTGCAGGTGCATCGCTCGCCGGCGGGTCCCGGCCGGGCGTGGGACGATGGAGCGTGGACGTGCAGCGAGTGGTATTCACAGGGTTCGAGGGAGTGCAGTTGGTAGGCGACGTCCGGGGCGACCCCAACGGCTGGCCGGTGCTGCTACTTCATGGCGGTGGCCAGACCCGCAATGCATGGGGCACGGCGGCCGAGCGGATAGCGGCCGCAGGATGGCGGACTATCTCGCTTGATCTCCGGGGCCATGGGGAGAGTGACTGGGCTCCCCGGGGCGACTACTCGTTCACTGCCTTCGGCAGCGACGTGGTGGCGGTCGCCGACGAACTGGGTCGGGCCCCGGTGCTGGTGGGTGCATCGCTCGGTGGACTGTCTGCGCTCTACGCCGAAGGGACCAGCGACCGGGTGGTGTCGGCTGGGCTGGTGTTGGTCGACATCACGCTCAAGACCAACATGGAGGGGATCCAACGGATTAAGACGTTCATGGAGTCGGGGCTGGATGGATTCGACAGCCTGGATGCCGCCGCTCTGGCCATCGCCGCGTACACACCGGAGCGCACCCGCTCGATCAACCACGACGGGTTGCGCAAGGTGCTGCGTGAGCGCGATGGCAGGTGGTACTGGCACTGGGACCCGGTCTTTATCAGCCAGGGCCGCAACGAAGCGGTGCCAGAGGTACTGATCGACCTGTTGAACACGGCCTTGGGCAACATCCGGGTGCCCACGATGCTGGTGCGGGGCCTGCTCAGCGACGTGGTCACGCAAGAGGGGGTCGACCACCTGCTCGAGTCCGTGCCGGGGTCGACCGTGGTGGATGTGGCTGGGGCCGCCCACATGATCGCCGGCGACCGTAACGATGCCTTCTGCGATGCTGTGCTCGCATTCCTGCACGACCGCATTCTCCCTGTCATCGACTGACGGTCCAGCCCAGGCCGCTCAGGTCCAGCCCCGGGCCTTTACGTCCAGCCCCGGCCCTTTACGTCCAGCTGGTGCCGAAGCGGTCCCGGTGCGCCACTTCGCTCAGTGGCCGCCGGCGCGGTGGGCCGAGGGGACGGGCTGGCCAGCCCAGGGGGATCACGGCCATCGGGCGGATGTGGTCGGGAGTGCCAAGGATGGAGGCCAGCGTCGCCTCGTCGATGGTGGCCAGCGTGGTCATGGCCGACCCGAGGCCGAGGGCGTTGGCCGCCAGCAGTAGGTTCTGTGTGGCTGGGTAGATCGAAGAGGCCAGCGTCGACCGGTGGGCCACCGACGAGTCGCCGCAGACGACCACGAGGACGGGAGCGCTAGCCACCCCGGTTTCGGCCCCAGCATCGACGTCGTCGAGCAACTGTGGTGTCAGTCGACCCTCGGACATGGGCCGTCCGGCCTCGCGCCAAAGCCGGCGAGTCAGATCGCCGATAGCCGAGCGCTGGGCATCGTCCCCGACGACCACGAAGACCCACGGCTGGAGGTTTTCCGCACTCGGGGCGTGGGTGGCGGCGCTAATGCACCGGGCGACCAGGGCGTCGTCGACCGGTCGCCCGTCGAACTGCCGGCAGGCCCGCTGGGCCAGCACGACCTCGAAGAACGTCGGGTCAGCGCCTTCTTCGTTTGGGTTGGTCACGAGTCCCACAGGAACTTCCTGTACTGGTACTCGTCGTCTGCCTCGTGCGAGCGCCGTCCATGCCCGATGGGTGCGCTGGGTATCTGGCCATTCAAGCGATCGGACGGCTCGATCTGATGGTCGTCGACCGAGATGACGGGCACCGCCGTGGTCCGAGGCCCTGGATATGACAGCAGCATGGTCCCCACGGATGCCCAGGGTAGCGTCGCCCGCAACCGGAGACTACGGAGTCCGCAGAGGTGCTGACCACCGAGCAGGTGTCAGTTTCGAACTCGATATCTCGGACATGGCCAGCCGTTCCGGCTGATGGTGCTGTCAGGCACCTCGCGGCTCCAGGCAGTCCGGGTCACGTCGGAGCTCGCGTCGGGCCATAGCCTCGAAGAACCCGATGAACCCCTCGCCGTCGAGAGAACGGAAGAATGATCGGGACGGCTCGGGCAGGGGCCGCCCCACCTCGATGGCCTCCACAAACCAGGCCCGCCTACTGCGGTACTCGAGGGCCACGGCCCGCTGGTGGGCGGCCCGGATACTGCCCGCGGTGACCAGGACCCCGTGGTTGGACAGCAGTGCTGTGGCCGCATCTCCCATGGCCACGATGGCGCGATCGGCAGCCAAGGCGGAGTTGACCGGGCCGTCGTATTCGTCGACGACGACCGGCTCGCCACCGCCGAGAGCCGAGCTCTGGTCGTAGCATTCGGGAACCCGGCCCAGATCGGCCCAGATCGTTGCGAACCGGGGGTGGTGGTGCACGGCCACCACTACGTCGGGACGTCGCCGGTGTAGGGCCAGATGGAGCGGAAAGCCCGGAGGCAGCGCCCACCGGCCCTCCAGCACAGTGCCGTTCTGGTCGACTCGCAGCACATCATCGGGTCGGAGTTCCTCCCACAGCAACGACCACGGGGTGCACAGCAGGGTGCCGTCGTCCTGGCGGTAGCTGATGTGGCCGGCGAGGTGGTCGTCGTACCCTTCGCTCCACAGCGTCCGCGCCAACAGCACGACTTCCTGGCGTGCCGTGAGTTCAGGGAGGAGAGCCTCAGGAGTGGGGGAGAACGGTGCCGCGGTCACGGCACCACGGTGGTGGGCAGCGGCCACCGGTAGAGGCGAGCCGCGTTCTCGTGGGTCAGCATGCGCAGTTCTTCCACGGGCAGATGACCCCAGCATCGTTCGATCACGCCTTGGGTGTCGGGCCAGGTGGAGTCGCCGTGCGGATAGTCGACCTCCACCATGATGTGGTCGATGCCGATCCGATGACGGGTGTCGATGGTGGATGGGTCGTCGATGGTGCAGAACCAGAAGTTGCGTTGGAGCACGTCGGCTGGCCGCAGTCCGGAGGTGTCGTAGTCGCGCCCATAGCCCGATCGGTCCACGATGTTGTCGAGCCGGTCGAGCAGCATGGCTACCCAGCCGATTCCGCCTTCGCTCATGGCGATCCGCACGTCAGGGAACCGGACCGGCAGCCCGGACCACAGCCACTCGGCGCACGCCGTCAACGACATCTGCCCGAACAGGGTGGCGCCCAGGGCCACCAGCGGGCCATCAGGCGGGAGGTCGGACATGCCCGAGGAGCCGACGTGGAGGGAGATGACGGTGTCGGTCTCCTGACATGCGGCCACGATCGGGTCCCAGTAGCCGCTGAACAGCGATGGGAGACCCATCCGGTGTGGCCGCTCGGGCAGGGTCACCGAGCGGAACCCGCGTGCAGCGTTGCGTCGGATCTCGGCGGCACCCTGGTCGGCGTCGGCCAAGAAGGTGATGCCACACGGGATGATGCGGTCAGGGTAGGGCTGCCACCAGGCCTCGTAGAGCCAGTCGTTCCAGGCCCGGGTGACGGCCAGCCCCAGACCGGGGTCGTCAGTCCGGGAGAAGACGCTGCCCGAGAACCCGGCGATCTGGGAGGGGAAGTTCAGCGATGCCCATACCCCGTTGATGTCCATGTCGGCGATCCGGGCGTCGATGTCCCAGCAGCCCCGGCGCATGTCTTCGAACCGGGTGGGTTCCAGGGTCACGTGCTCGGGGCGGCGACCGGCCACCGCGTTCATCCCGACCTGCGTGTAGCGCTTCCCGTCGAACTCCCACAACTGGTTCCCGCGTTTGTCTTCCACTACACGGGGCGCCAGATCGGTGTAGGGCGCCGGTATCCGGCCCTCGAACATGTCGGGAGGCTCGACCAGATGGTCGTCGACGGAGATCACGGTGGCGCGAACCGGACGGGGCTCCGGGTCGGGGAGCAGCGTGTCCCGACGGGTGACGATAGTCATGGGTCTACCTCCATGGGCCGAGTATGCCAGGCCGACTCGTTCAGGGGCCTCCGGTAGGGTGAGGACGCTGACGCCTCGGGGCGGGACGGCGAGCGGGCGAGGAGTCCTGTGGGCGTTACCGGGCTGGCCAATCTGGCGATCAAGGTGGCAGACCTTGACGGCGCCGTCGCCTTCTATGTCGCCGCTGGGGCCGACGTGCGGGACCGGATGGAGTGGTCGGGGGGCGAGCGCGCCGACGTCTATCTGGGCCCGGTCATGATCACGCTGTTCACCCGGGCCATCTACGAAGACGCCGTCAACCTGCCCGACGAAGGGTTTCTCCACCCCGCCCTATTCACCGACGACCTCGATGCTGAACTGGTCGGCCACCAGGTGCTGTGGGGCCCGACCGTGGTCGAGGGGGCATTCGGCACTCGCCGCATCGCCTTCGTCGAGGCTCCCGGAGGCATCCGTCTCGAGTTCATGGAGCAGTTGGAGCCCCCGCTGACGCAGGGCTGACGCAGGGCTGACGCAGGGCTGACGC
>JBAXCY010000210.1:0-4376 GCA_037141235.1 Acidimicrobiales bacterium
TCGGCTACGAACTCGCTGATGGCGACCTCGGCGGCAATGGGTCGAGCGGCGATCCGGGCCAGGAGCTTGCGCAGCGGGGTGGAGCCTCGATCCGCAGCGAAGTGCCGTGTGGCGACAATCGGAACTCGGCCAGTTGGATGGCTGAGGAAGGCGACGCCCTCGGCCGCAGTCATATGAGCGTGGATCAGATCAGGCCGCCGGACGGCGGCGAGCCCTCGAGTCCCGGCCCAGACGGAGGCGGCCGGTCGGTGTACGACGGTGTGGTCGAGTTCGGCCCGCATCCGGCCCGGGTTGCCCCCGATCACATCGACCTGGTGGCCGCGGGCCGACAGCCCGTTTGCCACCTGGCAGACGTAGCGCTCGACGCCGGCAAACGCATCCGTGACCACCACGTGGGTGATGTGCAGCCCCGCGCGCCCCAACCCAGCCTCGGCCCGCAGAGGACCCTGCAGGTAGAGGCGGAAGCGGACGGCCGCCTTGTGGCCTCGGTCGCGTGGGAGGACAGCGCCCCGCACGGCGGACCCGAGCAGCATGGCGGCCCGGTAGGACCACCAGCCGATCGGGCCATGGTGCTTTCGGACGTACCGCTCGTGGGAGGCCTGGAAATGCGTCTCTCGGACTTCTGGGTCGCCTCCGGAGCCGGCACCAATGTGAGTGGCGTGGAGGTCGGAGTACAGGGCGACTCGCCACCCTTGATTCGCAGCCCGGCGCTGCCAATCGGTCTCTTCGGCATAGAGGAAGAACTGCTGGTCGAACGAGCCGACCTCGCTGATGGCTCGATCGCTGAGGAGCAGGACAGATCCGATCAGGAAGTCAGCCCGCCTTCGCATTCGCCCTAGCCCGGCAGCCTCCACCCAGGCACCGACTGGGGAAGGGAACGGCCAGGCGACACGAGCCTCATCACCACGCTCGGGATCCCGTTGGCTGGGGGCCACGGCGGCAAGTCCCGGATCGTTCCGCAGCCGGGCGTGCAGGTCGCGAACGGTGTCAGCGGTGATGGAGGCATCGGGGTTGAGGAGCAGTACGTCCCGGCCAGCGCGCTGCGCGCAGCCGACGGTGACACCGCCAGCGAATCCGAGGTTCCGGCCAGCGTCGGTGTAGTCGGCCCCATGTCTACGGGCTACCCGCTCGACCTCTGGGTCAGATGAGTTATCGACTACTACTACCGGGAGGGAGGCACCCAACGTCGACAGGCACCGGTCGAGAAGGTCGGCAGCATAAAATGCCACCACGACCACCAACGGATCCTCGCGTTGTGATCGATCCCCGGGCACAGACACCGGCGCTGTCATCGACCCCTCACGAATCGATGACGTACTCGGACGACGGGCAGCCCGGGTCCAGGTGCAGGTCCCGACGGGATCACGACTTCGACGCGTAGGCCTGATAGTTGTCCGATGCGCTGCGCCGCACGTGGTTGACGATGAGGCCTAGGACGTCGCATCCGGTCGCCGATAGCCGGTTTGCCGTCCGTTCGAGGTCTGCCCGGTCCGTCTTTGCTTCCGATGCGACCACGATGGCTCCATTGGTGAGGCTTCCGAGAATGGCAGTGTCTGGAGAGGAGAGCACCGGGGGGGTATCGAGGAAGATGATGTCGGCGAGAACGTGGAGCTGATCGAGGACCGGCTGCATGCCTGGGCTGTCGAGCAGTTCGCTTGGATTGTCGAGGTGGAGCCCGACCGGAAGCAGTTGGAGTCCATCGATCCCGGTATCGAGCAGGTGGGCACTCACCGAGCTGCTCGGGGTGATCGGGCTATAGCGTTCGGCCTCTTCATGATCGCTGCCCCACTCGACCCCGGACCCACTGCTGGCCTCGCTGTTGCGGTCAGTGGGTTCGGGCTGCTTCCAGTTGGCCTTGATCAGATCGGACAGGCCGCGTTTTTCGGCAACGTTGATGCCGAAGATGGCCTCGAGCTTGGGACGGCGGAAGTCGGCGGAGACCACGATCACCCGGCTACCGGTCAGCGCCCAGGACGCGGCCAGATTGGCGGTAACGAACGTCTTGCCGTCACCGGGCTCAGGACTTGTCACCACGATGATCGGACTCTCTTTTCCGACCATGAGAACGCGCAGGCTGGTGCGCAGGTCGCGGACGGCCTCGGCCAGTGACGACTGAGGAGCCTGGACCATGGCGATCTGCACGGCGCCCTTGTGGACGTCGGCATCCTCGGGCAGCTCGCCCAGCAGCGGACAGTCGATTACCGATTCGATATCTGAGGTGATCCGGACCCTGTCGTCGAACTGGTCGCGAACGAAGGCGATGCCGCACCCGGCCAACAGGCCAGCGAGGAGTCCGATGACGATCAGTTTGGGGGTGCTCAGGCCGGTGGAGACTCCCGGTGTTGCCGCTACCTGGATGATGGCGTAGGGCATGCCGACCTGGATGGACGACTGCGCGGCCTGGAGCGTGCTGTAGGTAGCGGCCTCCGCGGTGATCTGCGCCGACACGAGAGCGTTGCCGGTGTTGCCCGGCTGACCGGTAACTTCGGGAACCAACTGGGCCTGCAGCAAAGTGATCTTGGCGATGGATGCGGCTAGCAGTGCGGTGTACTTGTCGATCTTCTCCTTGGCCATTGCCTGGATCTGGGCGACCAGGGCTTCGGAGTAGGCCGCGGTGATGGCTTGCGCCTCTTGTGGCGTGGAGCCGGTCCCCGTGACGGTCAGGGTCCCCGTGGTGGGGTCGACGGCTCCGGTCACCTGGCTCGCCAAGGCGGAAGGATCTGTCGCCCCGATGGTCTTGGCCGCGGCAATCTTGACCGCAGTGCTGTTGAGCTCTTGCACCGGGTCGGGAACGGTGAACGACGATCCGGTGGCCGCCGCCTGCGCCGGGGCATTGATCTGGATCAACGCCGTCGATTGGTAGGTGGGAGCGGAGACCTTGGCAAAGGCCAATGCCGCGGCGGTGGCGACCACGGCACTGATCAAGATGGTCAGTTTTCTTCTCCAGAGCGTGTGGAGCATCTCTTTGAAGGTCACCGGGTACTCACTTTCGGCGTGTTCGGGCAGGAATAAGGATACGGGTGCTGTTGGCCAGACTGTGCTGATGCTCCGACGAAGAGCGAGACGGCGTTCACGGCGCTACCGCAGTGGTGCGCACCCGGTGCATCACCTGGAGCATGGCCTCGGCGCGCTGGCGCCATGAGGCGACCTCACTCGAGCCGCGAGGAGTATCTCGGTCGTCAGCGGAAGCGGGGGAGTCGACTAGGGCTGCCACCGCGGCAACGAATCTGTCCCGATCGCAGACGTCGATGGGTGGACCGAGGTCACGGAACCCGGCGACCGGAGTGGCCACGGTCGGCCGGCCGGCAGCCAGACACTCGTACGCTTTGATCGGATCCAGGCTCTCGGTGAACGGGTTCACCAGATGTGGGATCACGACGATGTCAGCGTGCTGCATGAACCCCGGAACCTGGTCGTAAGGCTGGGGTCCCAGAAAGTGGATCGTCGCTACCGCAGCCAAGCGTTCAGAATCGGATCTGCCGAGATGATCGGTACCTACCAAGGCGATCTGGAGGTCGGGGCGTGCCTCGGCAAGATCCAGGATCAGGGGCACGTCGGTACGGTCCCCGTGAAGGGTACCGACATAGACGGCTACTGGTGCGGCGGGCAGATCTGCCGGTCTCGATTGGGGGGTCCGGAACAGGTTGACGTCGACGCCGTTCGGGATCAGGTCGACGGTCCGGGATTCTCCTCGCGTACGAGCCAACTCTGGCGAGCACACTACGACGGCCCCGCTGTGGGCGAGCAGGAGGGCCTCGTCGGCGCGCAGTCGAGCCAACTGGCGAGGGGTGTTCTGGGCCAGGAGCCAGTCGTCGGTGATGTCGTAAACGGTCGGCCACCCCGTCGAGAGCGCAAACTCGGCGTAGGAAGCATCGTTGATCCAGACCAAGGGATCGATGAGACCGAGATCGTGGGCCGCTCGGGAAATCTGACGGCCGAGTGCACGGCCGGCGAGCGGTCCGAGCGAGCGGGGCAGCCACTTACGTGGACGCAGCACGTGCACCCGGGGGTGCACCTGTTCGTGCCGGGGCAGGTACAGATCTGACAGCCGTCCCTTGCGGAGCTCAAATGGGATATCAATGGCTGGCGCCACATAGAGCACGTGCAGGTCCGGGTCCATGTCGATGAGTTCGTCGACGAGTATCCGGATCCGTCGTCGCACCGAACCCCACGGTTCGAGTGAGCAGACGATGAGCGAGTTGGCGACCTTCGGGGTAGGTGTCATGACAGTGCGTTCATGTATCTGTGTGGCCGTTGTTCCCACATCGCACCGTCCTGGACCATCGCTCGCGGTGCCGTCCCCGGCATCTGTCGGCCGCAGAGAGTTCCGCGGTACGTCTCTAGTGTCGACACAAGCACGAGAGACCTTGAGATCA
>JBAXCY010000211.1:0-4293 GCA_037141235.1 Acidimicrobiales bacterium
GAAGCCTCAGGCGGTCTGGAGGTTGAAGACTTCGGCTTCGTAGGCCACCACCGGATTAGGGAATCCGCCCTCCACCGGCTGAGCTGGCAGCAGGATCCCATTGACGAAGCGCTCCTCGTGCTCCTTCGAGTCCCAGACGGCCACAATCAGGAATCCGCCCTCCGCCGGACCAGCGACGTGATAGATCTGCCCTTCAGGTAGGGCATTCGGTGGGTGCAGCGCGGCGACCTCCGCCAGGTAGTTCTCTTCAGTGCCGCCGGGCCAGAAGTGACTGAGCATGTAGGCCATGATGCATCTCCGAACTGTTGATGCCCAGAGGGAGCCCCGGACCAGATCGAACCTACCAGCAGCCCAGATACCCAGCAGCCCAGATACCCAGCAGCGGCCACCGTCGCAATCGCCTCGTCGATCGTTGCACCGACCAATAGCGCAGAGGCCGAGGCAGACTCAGGTAGTAACAGACGAGGCGTCGACGGCCTCGAGGCGAACCTGGGCACGCACCACGGCGGCCTCCGCCTCGACCAGTTCAGGGTCGGCCACCTCACCCTCGGCCAGTGCCCGGTTGGCCGAACCGCCCAACTCGGTGACCCGAGCCTCGGCCGCCTCGAGCGCCACGCGGGCTCGGTCGGCGTCGATCTCTTCGGCTAGTTCAGCCACTCCCACCAGCATGGTGACCCGGGAACCGGTGGCGGCGTCGGCACCGCCATCGGTCGCATCGAGGACCACGTTTTGCTCGACCTGGGTGAACCCGCCGTGCACAGCGATGCGGACCTCTTCGCCCTCGGCACGCACGATGCGGACCACGCCGGGCTTGATCGTCCCCACCAACGGGGTGTGCCCGGCCAGGAACGAAGCGTCGCCCTCGCCGGTGCGCAGGACTACTTCGGAGGCCTTCCCGGTAAGCAGGATGCGCTCCGGGGTGACCAGATTGATTTGGAACAGCGTGTCGTCAGCCATGGCCGCGCTACCCGATCAGCTGTTCGCCAGGTCGTGGGCCTTGGCCAGCACCGACTCGGCTCCACCGACGTTGAAGAATGCCTGCTCGGGAACCTCGTCGAGGTCGCCGTTGACCAGTGCCTCGAACGACTCCACCGTCTCGGCGATGGGCACGGTCACACCCTTGAGGCCGGTGAAGACCTCGCCCACGTTGAACGGCTGGGACAAGAAGCGCTGCACCTTACGGGCACGGGACACCGTCACCCGGTCCTCCTCGGACAGCTCGTCGAGGCCGAGGATGGCGATGATGTCCTGGAGCTCCTTGTAGCGCTGCAACACACCTTGGACCCGGCGGGCCACGTTGTAATGGCGCTCACCGACAATCTCCGGGGCCAGGATGTTCGAGGTGGAAGACAGCGGGTCCACGGCCGGGTAGATGCCCAGCGAGGCGATGTCACGGGACAGCTCGGTAGTGGCATCGAGGTGGGTGAAGGTGGTGAACGGCGCCGGGTCGGTGTAGTCGTCAGCGGGCACGTACACGGCCTGCAGCGAGGTGATCGAACGGCCTCGGGTCGAGGTGATCCGCTCTTGGAGCTGGCCCATCTCGTCGGCCAGGGTGGGCTGGTAGCCCACGGCCGAAGGCATGCGGCCCAGCAGGGTCGATACCTCGGAGCCGGCCTGGACGAACCGGAAAATGTTGTCCACGAAGAGAAGCACGTCCTGGTTCTTCACGTCCCGGAAGTACTCGGCCATGGTGAGGGCGGCTAGAGCCACGCGCAGGCGGACACCCGGAGGCTCGTCCATCTGGCCGTAGACCAAAGCGGCCTTCTCGATGACGCCTGACTCCTGCATCTCCAGCCACAGGTCGGTGCCCTCACGGGTCCGCTCCCCCACACCGGCGAACACCGAGACACCACCGTGGTTGGTGGCCACCCGGTTGATCATCTCCTGGATGAGCACGGTCTTACCCACGCCAGCGCCACCGAAGAGGCCGATCTTCCCACCCTGCACGTAGGGCTCGAGGAGGTCGATCACCTTGATGCCGGTCTCGAACATGAGGGCCCGGGGCTCGAGCGTGTCGAAGTCGGGGGCGGGGCGATGGATGTCCCAGCGGTCCTCGGGCTCACCGATGTCGTCGGTGTCGAGGGGCTGGCCCAGCACGTTGAACACATGACCCAAGACGGCGTCGCCGACCGGGACCTGCAGGCCGTGGCCCAGGTTGCGTACTTCGGCGCCACGGGTCAGGCCGTCGGTCGCCTTCAGGCAGATGCACCGCACGCGGCCGTCGCCGATCTGCTGGGCCACCTCTGCGGTGATGGTCACGGTGTCGCCTTCGAGGACGACGTCGACCTCGACGGCACCATTGATCTCCGGAAGGGAGTGGGGCGGGAACTCCACGTCGATGACGGGGCCGGCGATGGCCACCACCCGGCCGGTGGCCAGGGTCGCGGACTCGGTGGGCTGAGGGGCAGTGGTTGTCATGAGCGTCGGGCTCCCTTGATGTCGTCAAATACGGCGATGTCGGACTGATTGGCGTGTGCACGCCCGATGGCGTGGGTGTGGCAGATGGCGTGGGTGTGGCAGATGGCGTGGGTGTGGTGCTTCGTGAGGTTCACCGGTCAGATCCTCGTCTCAATGACCTGGCCGGCATCGTCGCCGGCGGCTCCGGCCCGCAGCGCCTCGGCGCCACCGACGATCTCCATGATCTCGGTGGTGATGGTGTCCTGGCGGGCACGGTTCATGATCCGCGAGTACTTCTTGATCAGCTCGCCGGCGTTCTCGGTAGCGGCATGCATGGCTCGCTGGCGGGCGGTGAGCTCCGAGGCCGAGGCCTCGAGCAGGGCGGCAAAGATCTGGGTCTCGGCGGCCCGAGGGGCTAGGTCAGCCAGCAGGATGCCCGCATCAGGTTCGAACTCGGTGTAGCCCATCCGGACCGGGTCCTCATGGGGAGCGATGTTGCGGCTGACCCCCGGCTCGTCCTCGTGACCGACCTTTTCGTCAGCATCGCGTGGGTCGACCAGCGGCAGCAGCTGGCGAGTCTCGACCTTTTGCGATCCGGCCGACAGGAACCGGGTGGATACGACGATCACCTGGTCGACCTCTCCGTTCACGAACGGCGTGACGGCGGCGGCGGCCACCTCGCGGGCATGGACGAAACTGGGGCGCTCGCTCATCCCCAAGAACGACTTGTCGACGTCTTGGCCCCGGAACCGGAAGTAGCCCTGGGCCTTCTTGCCCACGGTGACCAGCCGGACCTCGGTGCCCTGGGCGACAAGCGAGGCGACCAGACGCTCGGTGGTGCGGAACACCGTCGTGTTGTACCCGCCGCACAGTCCGCGGTCGGCGACGATGCTGAGCACCAAGACCCGGGTGATGTTCTCCGGAGTCCCGAGGAGACGGCCGGCGGCGGTCGGGTCACCCAGCGCTGTCTCCAGCACCACGCGGGCCATGCCCTCTTGATACGGACGGGCAGCGGCAATGCGTCCTTG
The DNA here is from genome assembly GCA_037141235.1 of Acidimicrobiales bacterium. Taxonomy (GTDB): domain Bacteria; phylum Actinomycetota; class Acidimicrobiia; order Acidimicrobiales; family RAAP-2; genus Bog-756. Next base: position 3,426 of record JBAXCY010000211.1, read on the forward strand.
GGCGCGCACGATCTGGGACCCAGCGATGAGCTCCATCGCCTTGGTGATCTTCTGCGTCGAACGGATGCTCTTGATCCGTCGACGAAGGATGCGCTCCTGGCCGCCTGCCATCGATCAGTCGGCCGATCCGGTGTCGAACGTCTCGGTGAACTTGGCCAGTGCATCAGCCAGGGCCGTTCCCTCGGGCAGCTTGCCGGAAGTCCGGATCCCCTCGAGGATGTCGGCGTGGTTGGCCCGGAAGTATGGACGCACCTCGGCCTCGTAGCGCTGCACGTCAGCCACCGGGATCGAGTCCACATAGCCCTCGGAACCGGCGAAGATCACCAGTACCTGCTCCTCTACCGGCACCGGCTGGTTGAGCCCCTGCTTCAGCAGTTCGGTCAGGCGGTAGCCGCGGTCGAGCTGGGCCTGGGAGACCTTGTCGAGCTCCGAGCCGAAGGTGGCGAAGGCCTCGAGCTCACGGAACTGGGCCAGGTCGAGCTTCAAGGTGCCCGATACCGACTTCATGGCCTTGACCTGGGCAGCACTTCCCACTCGGCTGACCGAGATACCCACGTTGATGGCGGGGCGGACACCGGCGTAGAAGAGCTCGGACTCGAGGAACACCTGACCGTCGGTGATCGAGATCACGTTGGTCGGAATGTAGGCCGAGACGTCGCCGGCCTTGGTCTCGATGATCGGCAGGGCGGTCAGCGATCCGCCACCCGCGTCGTCGGACAACTTGGCGGCACGCTCGAGGAGGCGGCTGTGCAGGTAGAAGACGTCGCCCGGGTAGGCCTCGCGACCCGGCGGGCGCCGCAGCAGCAACGACATCTGACGGTAGGCCTCGGCCTGCTTGGACAGGTCGTCGTACACGATGAGGGCGTGC
>JBAXCY010000212.1:0-4278 GCA_037141235.1 Acidimicrobiales bacterium
CGTGAGGTGCTCAGGTGCAAGCCCGGTGCGAGCGAGCACTTCCTCCACCGTGCTCACGATGCCCGGATCATCGATCTGGCGGGCGGAAAGGTTGACCTCGACCGAGCCACGAGGCCCGACGGGGCCCCGCTGGTGCCAGTCGCGCAACTGGTGACATGCCTGGTCGAGGACCCATGCCCCGATCGGGATGATGAGCCCACTCTCTTCGGCCACCGAGATGAACCGACCGGGGGGCACCAGTCCTTGGTCAGGGTGCTGCCACCGGATGAGTGCCTCGACACCGACCGTGGTGGCTCCTTGGACCTCGACTACCGGCTGATAGTGCAGCAGTAGCTCGCTGCGCTCAACGGCCCGGCGCAGTGCGTGCTCGGTGGCCGGTCGGTCGAGCGCTTCGATCCGCAATGCTTCCCCGAACGTCTCGACTCCGAAGCCGCCCCGGCGCTTGGCCTGATACATGGCCGCCTCGGCGTGGGCCAACAGTTCGTCAGGGTCGTCGGTGCCGAACGTATTGAGCGCCACCCCTACTGAGGCATCGAGAAAGACCTCTGCCCCCTCCACCGGGAACGGCGCCGAAAAGGCGAGCTTGACCCGCTCGATGAATGCCGCGGCCTTCACTTGAGCACCGTCCTGATCGACCACGAGTCCGAGGAACTCGTCGCCACCGAAGCGCGCCAGCAGATCCACGCCGGCAGCTACCTCCTCGAGCCTGCGAGCTACGGCAGCCAGCACCCAGTCCCCCAGGACAAGGCCCATCGAGTTGTTGATGGCCTTGAACCGATCCAGATCCAAGAGGATCACGGCCACGCTGCCCGGCATGCCGGTGTGATCGGCCGCGGTGGCGGCCAAGCGCGTCAAGTACGCAGACCGGCTGGCCAGTCCGGTCAATGGGTCGAGTTCGACCGGCGGATCGGCGGGGGCCAAGGCCTTCGATGGCGGCTCCATGGGAAGTGCTGGGGCGGGCAACCGCAAGAACCCTGCCACCGACCGGCTCCGGCCATCCCCGATGATGACCAGGCGGGCCTCTGACCTCACCCGGTGCCCAGCCTGGTGCCGCAGCTCTAGCACCAGGTCGAGCGTGCCTCCATTGACGGATCCGGCCACCGGGCCGATTGCCGTACCGGAGGAGTCAGACATCAGCAGGCCAAACGGTGATCGAGCGAACGGGCCGGTCAGGGCGGTGTCGCACATGAACTTGCCGAGCACATCACCGCGGCGCCAACCGAAGCGCTCTTCGGCTCCGTCGTTCCACTCGACGATGACCCCCGTCCGGTCGACCTCGAGGTAGGCGTCTGGACATCCCGCAATTAAGAGCTCGAGACGGTAATCGTCGGCGACGGCTGGATGCTCGTCGGCAACGACGACTTCGACTGCTTCGACGGCTTCGCCGGCTTCGACGCCAGCAGATGGCGAGGTGGCCACCGCGGTGTCGTGCTCCTGAGCCGACTGTTCGGCGTGAGCCGGCAGTGTCACCATGGGCAAATGGCGCTGGACCGTGCCCCTGGCCATCCCCGATGATCAACCATGGCCATGCGCTCCAACCGGCTTCCGTTGCTCCGCACCTCGAACGAGGAGTGGACTGCGGATCAATCTAGGCAGTGGAGTCACCGCATACAAGGATTTGACGTGTTGCGGCCTTCGTTGCCGCGGCGGGGCCGACCGGCCCCGATCACGGCCGATCGGGGATCATGGCCGGGCAGATGCCGTGCCTGACGTGATCGTGTTCGCAAGGACTGAGTCGCAGCACACATAGGAGGGCCACCTCAGGCCTTCCGGGGGCCGGGTGCGCCCTGCTGCGGTGGCTACTCCAGCGGACCAGGAGTCGGTGGCACTCCGCTCCCTCTGGGAGATTTCGAAACGGGTGCACCTATCGGCCTGTGCACCCGTTCTACTATTTCGTTCCGAAGGCTAAGGAGAACTGTGGACCGAAAAGCACATCGAGAGTTGCGGGCGCTACATCGGCGCAGGCGGATCGCCGTGCTGACCATCGTGGTGGTGGTGGTCGTTGCCTTGGTGGTAGGAGTCATGTCGATGTCGAGCGGCGGATCGACAACTTCGACATCGTCGACGCCCACTTCGACCTCGTCGCCCTCGGGCAGCAAGGCTGCACCGGCAGTTGGTGCTGGTGCCGTCAGCCACAAGGTGCAGGAGGCAAGCAAGGGGCCTGCCTCCATCGAGGCCGGCGTCGAGGCTTGGCAGATGCCGGTGGGGCTCTCCCGTGGGTCCGTCACCGCCAACGGAAAGAACCTGACCGTCCTAGGCGGCTTGGCCACGTCGCAGTCCTCGGTCAACACCGTCTACACCGTGGACCCGGCCGCCGGCACAGTGACTCCGGCTGGCACTCTGGCCAATCCGGTCCACGACGCCGCCAGCGTGTCTCTCGGGCCCTCGACATTCGTGGTGGGCGGAGGCTCCCCCAACACGGTGGCCACCGTCCAGTCCATCCCGACACCGGCCATGTCGGGCCAGGCGGCCACTGCGCCCGCCGCAACCGGCACCGTCGCTGGTGCGCTGCCCACACCCCGCTCCGACCTAGCCATTTCCACCATCGCCGCAGGACGCGGCAGTTCCACCGCGTTCATCGTGGGTGGGTACGACGGAACTACGTATACGCCCCGCGTGCTCTCCACCCCTGACGCCGTCCACTATTCGACCGTGGCCGACCTGACGATCCCGGTGCGCTACCCGGCCCTAGTGGCCCAGGACGCGATGCTCTATGCCTTCGGAGGCCAAACCGCATCGACCGGCACCACGACGACAGCCACCGATGCCATTCAGGTGATCGACCCGGCCAGCAGGCACTCCAGCGTGGTCGCTCATCTCCCCCAGGCGCTGTATGGCGCTTCGGCCTTCGTGATCGACGGCACCATCTACGTTGCCGGAGGTCAGGTCCCCGATGGACCCACGCTGACCACCATCTACGCCTACGTGCCCGCTACCCACAAGGTGTTGAACGCAGGCCTACTTCCCCAAGCCGAGGCCTTCGGCGGCTACACGACCGTCGGGACCGGCAAATCGGCCATCGGCTACATCGTCGGGGGCGAAGTGGCGGCCCAGTCGGGTCCCAACCAGGCCGGGATGGCCTCAGGCACGTTGCAGACGGTCATGTCCCTGCGTCCGAGCCCCTATGGGGGTCCAGCAGGCAAGCCCGGGGCAGGCGCACCCTACGTGGGCACTCTGCTCATCGCGGACCGTGGCAACAATCGCCTGATCACCCTCGACTCGAGTCGCAACATCACCTGGGCCTACCCGTCGCCGTCGATGCCCGCTCCCCCCGGCGGCTTCTACTTCCCGGACGACTCCTTCTTCACCCACGGTGGGACCGGAATCATCTCCAACCAAGAGGAAAACCACACCATCGTCCAGATCGGTTACCCCTCGGGCAAAGTGCTGTGGCAGTACGGACATCCGCTGAAGTCGGGATCGGCCGCGGGCTTCTTGAACCAGCCCGATGACGCCTTTTTGTTGAAGTCCGGCATCATCTCGGTGGCCGATGCGTCGAACAACCGCATCTTGTTCATGACCCAGGCAGGACAGGTCTCGGGCCAGATCGGCAACGGGGTGGACGCCCACATACCCAACGTCTCGATCGCCTACCCGAACGGCGACACCCCACTCGCCAACGGCAACCTCCTGATCTCGGAGATCGATGGCTCCTGGGTATCGGAGTACACCCTGGCCGGGAAGATGGTCTGGGATGTGCACATCCCGTCGGTCAACTACCCGTCCGACCCGCAGCAGCTCGGTCCTGACCTGTACTTGATGACCGACTACAACCCTTCAGGTTCGGGCAAGGTCGTCGAGTTCACCCGTTCTGGCACCATGCCGTGGGTGTACGACGTGAAGGCTGGAGATGCCATGTTGAAGAAGCCGTCACTGGCCGAACGACTGCCGAGCGGCATGATCATGGTCAATGACGACTACCGGAACCGGGTGGTGGCCATCGACCCGGCCACCAACTCGATCGTCTGGCAGTACGGACTGACCGATGTCGCTGGAACTGCACCGGGGATGCTGGCTATCCCCGACGGGTTCGACAACCTCTTGGCTGACGGCTCAATGCCCCTGCACCCGTTCACGGGCTAACTACTTGGCTGTTCGCCTGCAGGATGTAGTGGTCGACCTCGCAGTGGCCGTACACAGGCAGGACTGAGCGGCCGCGCACCTCCGGCCCCATGTCGTTAGATGCCGGGGTCGTGAGATGCCGGGGTCGTGAGATGCCGGGGTCGTGAGATGCCGGGCTCGAAGCCAAACCGGAGACAGCGCTCAAGATATCGGCTC
>JBAXCY010000213.1:0-4263 GCA_037141235.1 Acidimicrobiales bacterium
GCCTGGACGCGGCCGAGCCCCGGTCGACGACGTGTCGATCGGGGCTCGGACCCACAAGTGCAACCTATGCAGTGAGATGCAGAGGAGGGGCGTTGCTACGCCAGGGCTACGCGCGAGCCGCTGTTACCAGGCGTGGCACCCGTGTTGGTCAGGAGGGTTCCACTGGATCCTCTGGGCGACCATGATCTGCTGGTCCGGTGTGGCCAGGGCGCCCCTGGGCGCGTACTGCAGGCCTCCATAGGCCACCCAGTTGATGCGGCTGATGCCGAGGCCACCACTGAAGCGGGGTCCATCGGCCTGCCAATTTCCCCCTTCTTCGCAGATAGCGACTCGCTGCCAGGCGGCACGCTGGGCGGGGGTGACGGTATCGATGATGACCGGAGCCACCTCCTTGACCCCGGCGACCTTCCCTGTCAGCAGAGGTGCCTCAAGGTGCATCCCTGGTTGCAGGGACGTTGGTACCGGGATCGACCCAGGCCGGACGAAAGACGTCAGCTGGTCAGTGGTGGCATTGGGTGATGGTGCGGTCGACAGGTGCGGCAACCGAACGGAAGCCCGAGCCGGCTGCATGGTGACAGCCTGAATCAGGAGTGTGACGGTGATGAGAGCGATCGAGATGATCGCCACGAGTGCAATGCGGGTCCGCATGGCACCTCCCTTCGTAGGGCGCGCGATGGCGCCTTCCTCTGATTGGTGTTGGCGGGCGACGGCCGTTGCATTCGGACCCCGGACGAAGAGCGGGCAGGCTTCGTTCGTCCTGGCGTAGCGCCTAAGGGTGTGCGGCCGGTGTTGTTATGCCCGGGATTGCGTCGTGGTGACACCACTCTTTTCTGTATGACTGATTCGATCTTTTGAAACTTGGAACATCCTGCCACACGGGTGTGACGAATGGAACTCCAAACTTCTGTGGAGTGCCACGGCACTACCGCAGCAAGCCGAGTGACTGGCGGTGCCACAGGGGTTGCATGAGCACAGGTAACCCGACGAGCAGGTGGCTTGTTACGGGAAGTGTAGCGGTAGGTCGAGAGTACGGAACAGAAGAGCCAAATACGCCCCTGTACTGGGAGAACGTGGAACCTTCGTCCCGATCACGCCAGGGGAGGCAGGGGATCACCGCCAAGAACGACCAACATGCATATAAACAATCTGGGCTAGAGATGACAGAGCGAATCACAGGAATTGATACATGTCGTTTCGGGACGGGCTCAAGGCTCATTTCCCCGGATCGGAATCGTGATCGGTACCATCAGAAGTTCCGATAGCAGCAGGTCACAAGGGCAGTTCGGGTCGGATGTGCCCTCGTCAGATTTGATGAACTTGGGAATTTCGATTCATCGACCCCAAGACCCCGCCGTCGGCAGCAGTGGACCCCACGATCGTGTCCGCAGACACCCCAGCCACACCCCGGCGCCGTAGGCCACGTCGTCGGCGATCGATGCCGCCACCCAACGAGGAAGATCGAGGTCCGGCTGGGTGCGCACCCATTCCACGACAGGTGGCAGCACCGCCAGAGCCAGGGCCGCTCGGCGACCCCTCCCACCTCGGATGACGGCGACGGCAAGCACAGGGCCAGCCAGCATGGTGGTACTGCGTCCCAGCCCGATCGCTGTCCAGGCTGCCCCTTGGACACTCCAAGTCCAGGCCTGGGCGGCCGGGACCCCGAGGGAACGAACGGTCCGCGTCAAGGTGAGGGCGGAGCAGGTAAGCGCAGTGATGGCCACTCGAGGTCGCCCCGACAGCGCGGCTAGGGCGGCCAGGGTGGCAAGTGGGCGCAGTTCCACCGGGGCGAGGTTGCCGGGGTGTCGGGTGGACAGCGGTGCCGCCGAGGTCCCGTAGCGGAGCCGGCGGGCCAACAGCGGGCGCCAACGGTCGGGCTCGGCGTGGGACACGGTGACGGTGGGAACGTAGCGAACACGCCATCCGGCCTCGACCAGCCTCCAGACGAGGTCGACGTCTTCGCCCACGCGGAGGTCGGCGTCGAATCCGGTCACGGCGGCCAAGGCGTCCCGTCGGACCACCAGGGCGGCGGTGGGAACGTAGCGGACAGCCCGGCGGGGTCCGACTTCGCCCTCGTGAGGCCCGAGATCGAGCGGCGAGTGCGACCGGGAGAAGCGGTCGATGGCCCGGTTGCCGGGTCCATCAGAGGGCACAGCGGCTCGGATCCGAGGGGCGACTGCTCCGATGGTCGGATCGTCGAACAGCCAGGTGAGACCGTCCAGCCACCCAGCAGAGACGGTGCAGTCACTGTCGACGAAGGCCACCAGATCGGTGTCGACCACGGCGAGGGCGTCGTTTCGGGCCACGCCGGGACCGCCGTTATCGGTGCGGCGGATGAGGCGGGCGCCGTGGAAGGCACATACCGCAGCAATGGGTGCGGGATCCCGAGAGGCATCGTCGACAACGATGACCGGGACAGTGCCGTCCATCGAGCTCAGGCATCGCTCCAGTGCGGCGGGTCGGTCATGGGCCGGCACCACGATGGTGACCGACGCCACGGCACCGTCGGCACCGTCGGCACCGTCGGCACCGTCGGCACCGTCGCCACTATCGGCACCGTCGGCACTGTCGGCCGCTGGCGACGCCATAGAACCCCGGCGGCGGGGGTGCGCCATGCCAGCTTGGACCAGACGCCCGGCCAGCTCGGCCACGGCCCCCGAGGCCCCCTCGCCGCCGACCACGGCATCTAGTGCGCCAGCACCCTGGGCCGTCAGGGTGATCACCCGGCCCGGACGACCGCCGGCCAGGACCGTGCCATCCCGGAACCGACGGAGCGACCGGTCGAGTGCGAGACCGAACCCGTCCGCCAGCCCTCCCATCAGCGGCGGATCACAGGCTGAGGCCGCCATCCACCGGAATTACCGCTCCGGTCATGGCCCCACTGGACTCGCCGGCCAGCCACACCAGGGCGGCCGCTACTTCCTCGGGCTCGAGCAGTCGGCCGACGGCCTGCTGGTCGGCGAAGGGAGCGGTGTCGGCCAGCCCATACAGCCGGGCACTCTCGGCCAGCATGGCCGTGTCCGTCGACCCAGGGCAGACGGCGTTGGCCGTTACCCCGGTGCCGGCCAGGTCGGCGGCCAGTCCTCGGACCAGTCCGGTCACACCGGCCTTGGCCGCGCTGTAGGCGGCCAGTTGGGGTAGTCCCTTGGTGGCCGCAGCTGAAGCCACGGCCAAGAACCGACCGTTGCGAGGTGCGGCCCGACGCAGCAGGGCCGGCACGCCGACCCGGGCGGCATGGATCGGCCCCCACAGGTCGACGTCGATGATGGACTCGAGCTGATCGGCGGGCATCTCCCACAGCGGCATACCACCGGCGATCACCCCGGCCACGGCGATCATGGCGTCGAGGCCGCCGAACCGATCTTCAGCCACGGCGACCGCTGCGGCCAGGGCGGCGGCATTGGTGGTGTCGGCCACGTGAGCGACCACCGTTCGGGGATCGCCCCCGAGTGCGCCTGCCCGGGCCACGACCTCGTCGAGTTGCGTGCGGGTGCCCATGGCGTAGGGGAGTCGGGGGTCGTCGTTGGCCCGATCGACAGCCACCACTGACCATCCGGCCTGGGACAGACCACACACGGTGGCGGCTCCTATGCCTCGGGCTGCGCCGGTTACCACTGCGACTCTGTTCATGCCGTTGCCTCGCTTGCTGTTCGGATGCCTGCGTTGGTGGCGATGCGCCCGGAATCGGTTCCACTGGAACTAGCCGTGTGGGAAGCGGCGCCCTTCCCGGGCCGAAGAGTGGCGACCAACCCGGCCAGATTGACTGCCGCGGCTTGGATGAGGACCTGCCCCTCGTCGGCGTTGGCGCCGGTGGGGTCACCGAGCACACCGTTGGGGCTCACCGATCGCACGCCACCGGACTGCATCAGCGGAAGGAGTTCGGCCAGCGGGCTGGTGTTGCCGGCCAGCGCTTCGGCCAGACGTACCCGGTCGGGGTCGATGGCCAGCATGATCGAGGTCTCGGTCCGCCCAGCGTGGAGGTCCCCACCCCACCGAGGCCACCATCCGGTAACCGGTCGGGACTCCTTGGCCAACTGAGCCAATGCCCGCTGCAGCGGCACCGAGTTGCCACCGTGGGTGCAGGCGAACACCACATGGGCGAATTGGGCAGTGGCGGAGCGACCGAGTTCGACGAGGAGTGACTCGGTGGCGTCCTGTCCGATCGAAAGGGTGCCGGCGAAGCCGTCGTGCTCGCCGCTCGAGCCGAATGCCACCACGGGGGCAGCTACCAGCAGGGGATCGGCTGCGGCTGCGGCCTCGACGACG
>JBAXCY010000214.1:0-4250 GCA_037141235.1 Acidimicrobiales bacterium
CCCAGGATGGGCGGAACCCTGACCCGATGCCGACGGACAGTCCCGGTCGTGCTGGTGGGCCGTCCTAGCGTCGGAGATGACCCTCCATCGCAAGAGCCGGAACCCGACGGCCACCTGGTCTGACGGGTCTTCGTGAGCCACCTCGAGGGCCTTAGGCAGATGGGGTGGTGAACCTCTGCGATGATGACCCACTGTGAGTCCGCCCAGTCGAGGGCGGACCGGATGTGAGAGGACCGGCAGTATGGAAGGCCCGATTACCGACAGTGCCCTCGAGGCGATGCTCCAGGCGGCCCTGTCCCGGGTCGACGTACGGATGTTGAGGGAGACGCTCCAGTCGGTCACCGACCCTCGATTCCCTATCGCCAAGCCCATCGCCAACGCGCTGGCCGCGTTGAGCAAGCACCGCGATCCGGTGGCGATGCTTGGCCGGGCCCAGTATCGGGCCGCACTCCCCTATGCCGCGGCAGTGCTGGCTGAGGCGTGCCTGGCCGCCGTCATCGAGGCCCTGGGCGAAGATGCCGACGATCCGACGAGCGAGCAGCTCTTGGCCGCCATCGATTCGGTGGGTTCTGACTATGACGATGTCATCGTCGCTGTCATGTTGGCGTCGGTGGCAGCGGGCGACATGGCTGCATCCGACCTCTGTTTCGAGACCCTCGATACCGATGAGCGGTTCGGGCTGACGGACTGGCAGAAGTTCGAGCGGTCCGAATCCGCACCAGCTGAACCTCGGGCTGTTGCCGCCACAACGGTGTCCCCCGAGCAGCGCGAAGCTCGCAAGGCCAAGAAGCAGCGGGATGTCGAAGAGAAGCGGAAGCGGGCCGAGACGGCGGCCAAGGCGGCCGAGCAGGTGCGCCTGGCCCGCAAGAAGGAGCGGGCCGGAGCACTGGTCCGCCAGCCCGCAGCAGATCTGGTGGCTCCCCGGCCTCCGTCGGTGGCGCCGTCGATAGGGCGACGTCGACCCATCCTCACCCCGCTGCAGGAGGAGGAGTTCGACAGCCGCGACAAGTGGTCGGCCGGAATCGTCCATGCGTGGGTGCGCTTCGACGCCCCAGATCCTGACGAACCAGAGCTTCTGGGCAAGGTCCGACCATGCGTCGTGGTGGCTGGATCTGAAACCCACATACTGATTCGCCCCGGTTACTCGGAAGGCGGGGTCAAGAGCCGGGACTGGAAGTGCGTCCCGGTCCGACACTGGCGCCAGGCCGGATTCGACCAGCCGACCTGGATCGACGTGGACGCGGTCCGTGTCCCCCGGCCCGAGGAGGGACCCACCGGTTGGTTGGAGCCCGACGACTGGAACTCGCTCTGGTAGGTCGTTGACCAGTCGCCAGGATCGGTTGTGGATACTCGGATGGTCCAGCCGCCGTCGACGAGATCGGCTGCTGTTCGAAAGGTCCTGCAATCGATCTGCAACTCAGGTAACGTTATCGCAGAAGACGAACAGTGTCCTGAGCGGATTCTGGGGCACGTAACAGCGGCGGGCGGCGGCGTCGGCTGCAAAGGGAGGGCGCCATGTTGCGCACATGTTTGCTCGGAGCAGGGGCAGTGGCCCTGGGGTTTGCCGTGATGGGCAGCTCGGGTGGCGACATTGCCGAGGCCACGCCGGTGACGGCGGCGTTCAGCGGCACGCTGCATTGTGCGGCCACCGGATCGCTGAAGTTCAACGCCAAACTGACCAACGGCGGGCTATCTCCGTCGACGATCACATTGCGGGCCGCTCTGTCGGGATGTACCGGGACAGGCACTACTAACGGCGGGGTTTCGCTGTCGGGCGGCAAACTTTTGGCCACCACGGTGACATCGGTGGCCAGCAACTGCGGCGCGGTCCTCGGGGCTGAAGCACTCCCGAATCTGACCGGATCGATCAAGTGGAAGACCACTGGCGGAAGGGCAGTCGACTCTGCCGTGACTGTCTCCGGAGCAGCGGTGTACTACAACGCCACGTTCAACACCATCACGGCGTATCTGCCGACAACGGTCTCGGGCGGGTCGTTCGTAGGTCAGCCAACGGCATTCGCTGGCCTCGGGTCTAACCTGAGTGCCTACAGGCTGACGGCGTCGTGCGGGGCCGCCGGTCTTGGCTCGCTGAAGTTCGGAAACCCCGGGCTCGTCACCGGATCCATGAATGTGGGAGCGTGAACCTGATGAATAAGAACCCAGCCAAGAATCGTCTTGCTCGTCTGGCCACCGGTGTCGGCGCCATCGGCGCAGTTTCGTTGCTTCTGGCCGCCACGCTGACCGCCCCTGCCGGAGCCGTCGCGGGACCTCCCTTCAACACGACAGTCACCGTGACGTCGAGCGCACTCACGGCCGTAACCGGGCAGCCCATGACCTTCAGCGCCAAGGTCGTGTCCGCCGGACACGGCGTTCCTGGCGGCCAAGTGGTGTTCACCATTGTGGCCAACGATGCGTCGACAGTGAGCTGCGACACCGGCAACACGCTTAATTTGACTGCCGGTACCGCGGCTTGTGTCGTGGCTAGTGGACTGCTCGCCTCGGCTGGTCCCTACTCGGTGGCAGCCGCGTATACCGACACGCTCGACTCGAACTACAAGCCCGGTGCAGGCTCCCGTTCACAGAACGTCAATCAGGGCAAGACCACTACATCGGTGACGGCGTCGGCCAGCCCTTCGGTGACCGGCCAGGCCATCACCTTTACGGCTGCGGTTGCCCCGACATCGCCTGCTAGCGGAGCCCCCTCGGGAACCGTGACTTTTGCGGGCGTCACCTGCGATGGGGGAAACACCATCGCCATTGTCGCCGGACTGGCCCAGTGCCCGGTATCGGCAGGCATGATGAGCCAGTCAACGTCCTACGCGATCACGGGTGCCTACTCAGGTGACGCCCTGTTCCTTACGAGCTCAGGGATCGCCCACCAGTTGGTCAAGACGGCGGCCACCGTCGTTGTGATCACTCCGTCTACCGGTACATGCACGGGATCGGTCTGCTCCATCGGCCAGGGCACTGCAATAGCCTTTACTGCCGTTGATGCAGCCACCGGTACCGACGGTGGATCAGGCGTTCCGGCGGGCACCGCAGTGTTCTCCATCACCCGGCCCGGTTCGAATGCATCGCTTCCGTGTGATGGGGGCTCGAACTCCATCGCTCTCGTCGGTGGCCAGGCCACCTGCACCATGTCGGCCGGTCTGTCCGCCAGTATCTACTTCAAGGTGACTGCAACCGTCACCGCCGCCGGGTACACCACCAGTTCGGCAACCCTGTATGAGAACTCGGCCCTGGCCTCGACCAATGTGGTCACGTCGGTGCCGAAGAACATCGGCACCGGCCAGACCTTCGATGTGACCGCGGTTGTGACTCCGACGGGTGGATACAGCGGGTCGAACCTTCCCACCGGATACGTCAATATCCTCGTGTGCGGCAGCAATAGCAATGGAAACAACGGCTGTCAGGGTGGTGCGTCGCCGGTCGGCCCGGGTGGAGTGGCCAAGCTGACGATCGGGGGCGGCGAGTACATAGGCTCGTACTCGTATCAGGCGGTCTACACCGGGGATTCGAACTTCTATTCGAGCACGGCCCGATCCAAGTTCATCTTCATCGGCAAGTCACCCACCGCCGTGTCACTGTCTGAGTCCGGTGGATTCTGGTCCTACGACGGAAATGCAGTGGCGATCACAGCCACGGTGGCAGCTACCAACGGGGCGGCAGGCTCCACCTTGGTTGGTCCGCCGACCGGCGACGTGACCTTCACAATCACAGGTCCCAATGGTCCTGTCACGTGTGCTGGAGGCAATACGGTGCCCCTCTCTCAGGATGTCGGGCAAGTGGAGGGATCGGTCTCCTGCTTCCTGCCTCCGGGGACACTTACCAACTCCACACCTCCGGCCACGGACTATATGGTCCAGGTCAACTACGCCGGCGACTGGAACTACACCGCATCTAATGGTCGTGCGGTCCAGGTCGTTGTACCGATGATCGCCTGATCGATGGGGCTGCGACCCGCTGAAGGTCGCCTGAACGCCACAGACGGAGCACCTCCGGGGTCATCACCTCGAAGGTGCTCCGTTTGCGTTGACGGGAACGGTCGTGGGTTCCGGATGTAGGGGGCGAGGCCCCGCCTGCAGGACGGCCTGACGGGTCAGCAGTCGGTGGCATCGATGAACGACGAGACCTCCGCGTCGGTGGCCGGGGTCGGTGTTGATCATGGCATCGAGGGCTCGCCATGTCGATGGTCCAGGTCGATGGTCCAGGTCGATGGTCCAGTTGGATGGTCCAGTTGGATGGTCCAG
>JBAXCY010000215.1:0-4244 GCA_037141235.1 Acidimicrobiales bacterium
TCGAAGTTGGCCATCTCGAGTACCTCTTCGAACGGCCGGTCCAAGATTCCGGCCTGACCGCTGCGGAAGATCTCCATCATCCGGCCGATCAGAGTGGTCCATCCGTCATCGACGAGATCGACCTCCTGGGGCACTCCGGAGACCAGGGCGTTGAAGTTACGGACCCGCGCCTTTTGCCACCCTGGGTCCAGCCCCTCGACCCAAGCGGCATCCGTCGGGCGATTACCACGGACGTCGATGGACGAGGGGGTGCGTTGGAAGACGTAGAGGTGGCCAGCGGCCTCGGCTAGGTGGGGAATGATCTGCACGGCGGTTGCCCCCGTGCCGATCACGGCCACCCGGAGGTCAGCCAGTTGGTCGAGTCCCCCATCCGGCCCGCCGCCGGTGTAGGCGTAGTCCCAGCGGCTGGTGTGGAAGGAGTGGCCTTCGAACGTGTCGATTCCTTCGACCCCGGGCAGCTTGGGACGGTGCAGCGGGCCGGTGGCGGTCACCACGAAACGGGCCTGGAACCGGTCCCCCCGGTCGGTCTCCACGGTCCACCGGCGGTCCTCGTCGCTCCACCGCAGGGTGGTGACCTCGGTACCGAGCACGGCCCGATCAAACAGGTCGAAGTGGTCGGCGATGCGCTGGGCATGGGCCAGGATTTCCGGGGCGTGGGCGTAGCGCTCGGATGGCATGACGCCGAGCTCCTCGAGGAGCGGCAGGTAGATATAAGACTCGATGTCGCACTGAGCACCGGGGTACTGGTTCCAGTACCAGGTGCCACCGATGCGGCCGCCCTTCTCCACGATGCGCACGTCGACCAGGCCAGCCTGGCGCAGGCGGGCCCCGGCCAACAACCCACCGAATCCACCGCCCACGACGAGGGCGTCGACTTCGGTGTCGATCGGTTCCCGGTCGGCCACCACATCGAAGTGGTCCCTGGCGAACTCTGCGTAGCGGCCGACGATCTCGAGGTACTGATCCTTGCCGTCGGGCCGCAGACGCTTGGCCCGTTCGTCGCCATAGCGGTTGCGAAGGGCATCCGGGTCGAAAGTGGGTGGCGCAGCCGGGTCGGGCATCATCGGAGTCTACGGGTGACGGCTCGGGGTCACCCGGCGAGCTCTCCTCGCACCACCGCGCCCACCAACTCAGCCCAGCGCAAGGCTGCCCTGCTGGGTAGTGTTCGCCTATGGCAGAAGAAGTGAGTGTGACGACCGAGATCGATGCCCCGGCAGCCCAGGTATGGGCCATGGTGGCCGACCTGCCCCGGATGGGGGAGTGGTCGCCAGAGAACGATGGCGCCACATGGCGCAAGGGCGCCACCGGGGCGGTTCCGGGGGCGAAGTTCACCGGGGAGAACAGCCGGGACAAGAAGTCATGGACCACGACGGGCACGATTCTCGAGGCTGATCCGGGGAAGGTGCTGTCGTTCCGGGTCACGGTGGCCGGGATCAAGGTGGCCGTGTGGCGCTATACGTTCGAGCCCACTGACTCGGGGTGTGCCGTCACCGAGACGTGGATCGACGAGCGCAGCGCCTTGGCCAAAGCGCTGGGCAAGCCGGTCAGCGGGGTGGCCGATCGGACCACTCACAACCGGGAGAACATCGAACAGACCCTGGCCAACCTGAAGGCCGCCGCCGAGGCCTGAGCGGCCGGTCGCTCCTGGCCGATGGCCGCGGGTCCATCGAATCCGGACGACTACGCCGGACGACTACGCCGGACGACTACGCCTGAGCAGGGCTTTCGCTCACCGTCCATCGGGCATAACGTTGTCTGTCATGAGAATGCTCGCGGGTCGGTGCTCGGTCCTCCTCGGACTTCTGGTGGTCCTGGCGCCAGTCGGCGCTGCTGTCACCCCACCTACGGCAGGGGCGGCCCCGGCAACGGCCACATGTGGGGGAACGGTGGCCCTTCCGGCCACCTTGGCTGCCGGTACCTACGCGTCGGTGTCGATCACCGGGGTATGCGCAGTGCGGACCGGTCAGGTCACCGTGGCCGGGGACGTGTCGGTCGGCGCCGGGGCGGCACTGGTCACTGCCTACGGACAATCGGGTGGTCTGAGCGGCCCGCCGGTACTGAATGTATTGGGGAGCATCGTGGCCGGTGCTGGCGCATCGCTCATCTTGGGATGTGACCCGGTCCACTTCACCTGCTTCGACGATCCGACTCCGGGGAGCCCGACATCGGCTTCGCAGACGACGGTTCAGGGGAGCATTGTCGCTACCGACTCCCTCGGTGTCGTCATCCACGACAGCACCGTCAACGGGGACATCACCGAAACCGGCGGGGGCGGAGGGCTCAGTTGTGCACCCTCGACCAGCGTGTTCTCTCAGACCTACGAGCACTCCGCCTACAGCGATTACGAAAACCTGGTCATCGGTGGCAACCTGCGGGTCAGCGGAGTCCAATCCTGCTGGTTCGGCGCCCTGCGCTTGACGGTCGGGGGCAGCGCCACCTTCTCGGGCAATACGTTCTTCGACCAGGACGCCAACGAGATCCTCAACAATCAAATCTCGGGCAACATGCTGTGCACTGACCTGTCCCCACCGGTGCACTTCGGCGATGCTGGACAGGGCGGGAGTACCGTCGGTGGCTATGGCACGGGAGACTGCGCCTTCTCCCGTCAGCTTCCGTATCCGAATTCCACCCCGGTGACGTACCTGCCCATCGCCAGCCAGGACACCGCGCTCCGCGGGTACTGGTTGGGGGCCGCAGATGGGGGCATCTTCTCCTTCGGCGTGCCTTTTTACGGGTCATCGGCCAGCCAAGGTCAGTCCATCGGCGGCATTGCCGCTACTCCGGGGGGAATCGGCTACCAACTGGCGTCGGCTGGGGGGTCGATCTTCGCCGAGGGACCGCACCCCGCCTGCACCGGGTCGATTGCCTCCCCCAACCGCCCGATCGTGGGGGTCGCCTCGGCCCCAGGGGGATCTGGTTGTTGGACAGTGGCCTCTGATGGCGGCATCTTCAGCTTCGGTCCCCAAGCCCCGTTTTATGGGTCGGCCGGCAGTATCGCCCTGAACCGCCCGATCGTCGGCATGGCCTCGGCCCCGAGCGGTGATGGCTACTGGATGGTGGCCTCGGATGGCGGCATCTTCAGCTTCGGCCCGGGTGCTGCCTTTGCCGGGTCGATGGGCGGCCAGCACCTGAACCAGCCCATCGTGGGCATGGCCATGGACCCCACCACAGGCGGCTACTGGATGGTGGCCTCTGATGGCGGCATCTTCAGCTTCAACGCCCCCTTCTTCGGGTCGATGGGCAGCCTCCACCTGAACAAGCCCATCGTCGGCATGGCCGCCACGCCGGGCGGTGACGGCTACTACCTGGTGGCCTCGGATGGCGGCATCTTCAGCTTTGGGTCAGGGGCCGTGTTCCAAGGATCGACCGGCTCGCTGACCCTGAACAGGCCCATCGTCGGGATGGCGCTGGGCTGATCGCCACGTCACCGACAGAAGTCTTCCGCAAGTGCACGTGGTGCAGATCCGTCTACCCGAACGACGGTCCGGAGCGAACAGTCCCGAGCGATCGGGGACTTCATGGATTACCATTCGGAGAGTGCAAAAAGGGACGCGCAATCCTAAGGTTGCCCGGCTACACATCCCAAGGAGATGACCCACCATGTTCAAGACCATCGTCGTGAGTGCCACTGATACGCCGGTCGGGCGGGAGACCGTTTTGTCGGCCCTCACTCTGGCCAACTCCATGGGTGCCGATCTGCATATCGTGGCCACCATCCAGAACGAGCAGGGCCCGAACCGCACTGAGCACGGGGGCTACGTCCACGACGACCACCCTGCGGCCCCGCTGCTGGTCAGCCTGAGGGAGCTGGCCCAAGAGCAAGGCATCGAGCCCAACATGCACGCATCGACCGAGTCGCCGGCCCACGCCGTGGTGACCATCGCCGAAAACGTCGACGCCGACCTCATCGTGGTGGGCAACAAGGGCAAGACCAGCGGACGGCGCATGCTGGGCAGCGTGGCTAGTCACGTGACCCACGCGGCACACTGCTCGGTCATTGTCATCGACACCCGTGGAGCAGTCTGACCCGATACAGGACTGCTGCTGAGGCGGCAGTTACGTGCTCAGGTACGCAGGGTGCCGGTCGTAGTGCCTAGCGACGTGTCCCCCGTGCCGATGACCGACGCGCCCTATCTCGAACTGCCGGGCGGATCAACTTTTCGACGCCCTGGCCTCTACAAGTCTCTTCCTCGACGCTCGACGCTCGACGCTCGACGCTCGACGCTCGACGCTCGACGCTCGAC
>JBAXCY010000216.1:0-4218 GCA_037141235.1 Acidimicrobiales bacterium
CGACCCAGTTGTCGGGCCGCTAGAGAGCGACCCAGTTGTCGGGCCGCTAGAGAGCGACCTGGCGACTTCCCGTCGGGGTATACCGGTAGCCGTAGCCTCGGATGGCTTCGAGGGCGTCCTTCTGCTCGTCCTGCCAGCCCAACTTGCGACGCAGACGCAGCACGGTGAACTTGACGCGCTCTGGACCGATGCCGAACGGGTCGTTCCACACCTGCTCGAGCAACTGCTGAGTGGCCAGGGCCTGGCCAGGATGGCGCACGAAGGTGTGGAGCAGTTGGAACTCGAGCTTGGTGAGGCCGACCACTACGCCGTCGACTCGCACCTCGCGTGCCGACCAGTCGACCTCCAGGTTTCCGTCCTTGTAGACGGTGGCCTCCTCGGGGGCACCGGCGCCGGCGATCGGGGTGATATGGCTCCGGCGCAGCAGCGCCTGGATTCGGGCACCGAGCTCTTGGACGCCGAACGGCTTGGTGAGATAGTCGTCGGCCCCGGCGGTGAGGCCCCGGACCTTTTCCTGCTCGAGGTCGTGGGCGGTCAGGATGAGCACGGGCACCTCGGAGAGGTCACGGATGCGCTCGAGGACCGCCCAGCCGTCCATGCCGGGGAGCCCGATGTCCAGGACTACCAGGTCGGGGCGGTCTTCGAAGAAGCTGCGCAGTCCGTTGCGACCGTCACCGACGATGACGCCCGTGCCCTGCTGCTTGGCCACGATCCGCCGCACCGCTTCGGCGATGGAGGGGTCGTCCTCGATGATGAGGACGCGGGTCGTCTTGGAGGCCTGGTCGGGGCTGAGTGTCGTAGTCATCACGGGTGCTCCTTGCGTTGTCCGTCTACCTGCTGGCTGAGTGCCGGGGCATGGGCTCCGGCATCAGAGGCTCGACTGCCGATCGGCAGTAGATCCTCAACATCTCTATCGGCGGTTTGCAACAGTTCTTGAGCCGTGTGTTCGGCAGCATCTTGGGCGGCACTGAGCGATGGCAGCCGGACCCGGATAGTGGTCCCCTGACCAGGGGCCGAGGCCAGGCTGAGCGTGCCGCTGTGGTGCTCCACGATGGCCTGGACGATGGAGAGACCCAGCCCGGTTCCGGGAATGACCTCATGGGTTGCCTCAACTCCGCGTACGAAGCGACCGAACACGGCATCCTGCTCTGCCAGGGGGATGCCAATACCGGAGTCGGCAACCGTGAGGACGACCGTTGTCTCTGATGTGGTGGCCGACACCCTGATCTCCCCATGAGCAGGGGTGAACTTGATGGCATTGTTCACCAGGTTGATGAGCATTCGCTCGAGCTGATTGGCGTCACCGAGAACCCAGGTGCCTGAGGTTTCCGAGGACGCCTTGCCGGCCGTGAGCGTCACCCGCTTGGCCTCGGCCATGGGCAGCAAGGATTCGCAGACCTCGGCGATCAGCGGCTCCACGTCTACGGGAGCCAGGTCGATGTCATAGACAGCGGAATTGAGGTGGGACAGCGTCAGGATGTCTTCGATGAGGATCGACAGCCGCATGCTGTTCTTTTCGATGATCTCGAGCATCCGGTCCTGATCGGAGTTGTCGCCGTCGCTCTCGTCTTGCAGGAGTTCGGTGTAGGCCCGGATACTGGTCAACGGCGTGCGCAGCTCGTGAGAGAAGGTGGAGAGGAACTCGCTTTTTGCCCGGTCCAGGTCCTGGAGCCGGGTGACGAGCTCACCTTGGCGCTGGTAGATATCGACCTGGACAATGGCTCGACCGAGGTCGGATCCCACCGAGTCGACCAGAGCAATATCATCCTCGTTCCATTCGACTACCGCCTCCACCATGCCGAGGCCAAGCAGGGCCAGCAGGTTGCCGTTGGCGTCGTGGACGGGCGAGAGGATCCAGGCGTGGTAGCCGCTCGTGTCGATGAAGAGCGGCTGGTCGTCGGGGTCGGGGGACCGAGGGAGGTTGGCGATGTCGGCGATGGCCAGAGTTCCCCGTCGACTGGCCACCCCCTCGAGGAACTGCCGGTTTCGATCCGACAAGGTCAGGGCCGCATCGGCTTCCGAGTCGAGGCGTTCGGGATGCCAAACAGTGGGAGTGTTGAGGAAAGCTCCGTTCCCGTCAGCGGTGTAGATGGCGACGACGTCGACGGCGAGGACCAGTCCGATCGACGATGCGATTTCGGCCAGGGTCGAGTCCAGGTCGGCACCTTCGAGTTCGGAGGCACCGAGCCGCGAGGAGAGGAACCGCATCCGATCGTGCATGTCCTGGCGCCGGCGGTGGGCCTGCTCGATCTCCTCGTGGGCCGCGATCAGGGCCACGGTGCGCTCCTCCACCAGGAGCGCCAGCTGCCCTCGATGGTCCCTGAGCTCACCGACCGCCTCGTCGAGCGCTGCAGCGGCCCGTGCTGCCTCGTCCTGCATCAGGTTGAAGCTCGCCGCCATCTGTCCGAACTCGTCTTCCGTTCGGATGACAACTGGTGTGACGACCACCGAGACGTGGGCCTCATCGAGGTCACCACTGGCCATGGCCTCGATGGCCGTGGTCAGGTCGGCCAGGGTTCCCTCCGCCAGGTCCATGGCTGCGTCCCGAACCTGATGAGCGGTGTGGGCGATCATGCTGGGCAGGATCAGCGCCAAGGCGATGGTGAGGAGTCCGACAGCGACGAAGATGTCCTGTACTACTGCCAACGTGGCGTTGCCACCCAAATCTACGTCGTTGTCGACGGCGATCAGATAGCCGATCCCGTTGAGGAGCAGCACCACGAGCATGGCTCCAGTGAGCTTTACGTAGATGGAGCGGCGTACCATCGGGGCACCAGAACGTCGTCGGTCCCCGCGGGCCCGCCATGCGTAGGCCAGGGAACCGGAAATGGCCAGCGTTAATCCGAACAGGACAATGGACAGCCCATACTGCGCGAACCCGAACACCGTGGCGAGCAGCCATACGAACGCAGCCACCACCCCCAGCCGGATGGACCAGTCGTGGGCGCGGTATGGCCGTGGTCGGTCGGGCTCATTGCGGCGTAAGAGCCACACGGCGATGCTCGGCAGGGCGATGCCGATCAGATAGGTCAAGTTGGCGGCCGCGATGAGGGCGATCGGATTGCCGACGAGCAGGAAGATGATCGACGCCACCGCGGTGACCAGGATGGCGACTACCGGTGCGTCGGTACGGCGGCTGCGGAAGCCGAGGCTCCGGGGGAGCAGACCGTCCTCGGAGAGCTGCGACAGAGTCCGAGACGCACCTGACAACGGCTGCAGGGTGCCGCAGAACATGTTGAAGGCCACGAATCCAACAGCGGCGGCTTTGGCCAGACTGCCGAACACGGGAGCGAACGTCGGCCCCAGCATGGCCGCCAGGTTCCCCTCGAGCGGTCCGGGACCGTAGAACCCCAGCCAGACCACAGGGAGGAGGATGAAGAACACGCTGGCCATGCCACCGCTGAACCACATAGCTACCGGTTGATCGAAGGCCGGATCCTTCATCTCGCCGATGTGGCAGGCGGCCGCCTCGAAGGCCGGAGCGGCGAACCCGATCAGGTAGAGGCCGGCCATGACGCTGGTCAGGTGGCCGAAGGTGCCACCGAACGGGGACTTCAACTGAAAGTCCAGCGCACGGTGCCAGTCCACGTGCCCGGTGAGGACGGGGATGAGGCCCGAGCACAAGGCCAGCACGAAGGCGATCAGGGCGATGGGTTTGGCTACCCGGACCGCCCAGCGCAGGCCGCACAGATTGACGGCGGTGAAGGCGAGCACGATGGCGGTGGCCATGAGCTTGACCGATGCGTGGGGCAGATACCACTGGTGAATGGCTTCGGCCGACAAGATGGCGGTCAACCCGCAAGTCGGGACCCAGCCCCACCAGTAGCAGACACCGGCGAGGTTGGAGATGACGGCGCTGTAGGGCCGGAAGGCCTCACTGCAGGTGGCGGCGATGCCCCCGACCCGGTTGGGGAACATGCACGAGAGCTCGATCCAACCCGGGGCAGCCATGTAGCTCAGGATGAGGCCCACGGCCAAGAGCGGAACGGCCATGGTTCCTTGGGCCAGCAGGAGTGCGCCGATCAGGAAGATGACCCGGTTGGAGCCGCCGAGGGCCAGAGCGCTGGCCCCCACCCAGGTGATGGTGCGCGGGTGTGGTCGGACCTCTTGGCGCGGCAAGGCGCCACGCATGGACGGACGTACATAGAGGACGTCCGTTTCCGCTGTGGATACCTTGTTGCGGTGAGGGCTCATAGGGGCTTTCGTGGCGTAGGTCGG
>JBAXCY010000217.1:0-4162 GCA_037141235.1 Acidimicrobiales bacterium
CAGGAGATACACCGGAGACACAGAAGAGGTGGGGCCGGAGCCCCACCTCAACTGATTCGACTGCTGGATGCTGTGAGCTGGTCAGCCGAGGCTGAGCGATCCGGCAAGGTCGATGACGTGGAGTCCGGCTCCGGCGATCGATGCACCGAGGTCGGCCAAGGTCTGCGTCGTCTCGGCGGTGAGGCTCGAGGTGGCACCAGCGTCGGTCCCTCCGAAGTCACCACGGATCGAGGTGTTTCCGAAGGCCACTGAAGCGTGCCCATCGCCCGCATCGGCCACGGTCACACTGCCGGTTCGGCCCGTCAGGGCGCCCCCCGACTAGTCTCTGCGCCAACCGCTGTATCTCGTCCAGCGGGTGATGATCGAGGCTGCACGTCGGTGCCGACGCTGCCCAATCTGAGGGAGAACGATGAATTCGGGTGACACCGTATGGGTGCTGATCAGCGCCGCCATGGTGCTGTTCATGACGCCAGGCTTGGCGCTCTTCTATGGCGGGATGGTGCGGGCCAAGGGCGTGCTGTCCATCATGATGCAGAGTTTCTTCTGTATCGGCCTCATCACTGTGCTGTGGGCCGTCTACGGGTTCACCCTGGCCTTCGGCCACGACGCTGGACATGGACTGATCGGCGGTCTGGGCAACATCGGTCTGCGCAACATGACCGCACCCCTCGCTGGGTTCCACGGGCTCCATGTGGCCCCGTCCGCCGTCATGATCTTCCAGTTGATGTTCGCCATCATTACGGCCGCGCTCATCAGCGGCGGCACGGTCGACCGGGTCCGGTTCGGTGCCTTTGCCGTGCTGATCGCCGCCTGGTTCACCTTGGTCTATATCCCGATGTGTCACTGGGTGTTCAGCCCCGAAGGATGGTTGGCCCAGCGCGGCGTGCTCGACTTCGCCGGGGGAACCGTGGTGGAGATCAACTCGGGGTTCTCGGCCCTGGCTGTGGTGCTGGTAGTCGGACGTCGGCGGGGGTGGCCCAAGGAGGCCATGCCGCCGCACTCGGTGCCGCTCAGTCTGCTCGGGGCCGGCATCTTGTGGTTTGGGTGGTTCGGGTTCAACGCCGGCTCGTCGCTGGGGGCCAACGGTGTGGCGGTCAGCGCCTTCGTCAATACCCAACTAGCCGCGGCCGCTGGCCTGCTGGCCTGGCTGCTCTTCGAGGTTCGCAAGGAGAAAGTAGCAACCACCCTGGGTGCGGCATCGGGGGCGGTGGCCGGCATGGTGGCGATCACCCCCTGTGCCGGGTTCGTCGGGCCGATGCCGTCACTGTTGATCGGTGCGGTGGCCGGACTCGCCTGTGCCGCCGCCGTGCGGGCCAAATTCCGCTTCCGCTATGACGACTCACTCGACGTGTTGGGCGTCCACGGTGTCGGTGGTCTGATCGGAATGCTGCTGCTGGGACTGTTCGCGGCCAAGTC
Source organism: Acidimicrobiales bacterium (assembly GCA_037141235.1). GTDB lineage: Bacteria > Actinomycetota > Acidimicrobiia > Acidimicrobiales > RAAP-2 > Bog-756. Next base: position 1,417 of record JBAXCY010000217.1, read on the forward strand.
GGTGAACCCTGCTGGAGCCAATGGGCTGTTCAGCGGGGGCGGGTTCTCACTCCTGGGGAAGCAGTCCCTGGCTGTTGCGGTATCGGTCGTCTTCTGCTTCTCCGTGACGTACCTGATTGCCAAGGTGGTGGACAAGACCATTGGGCTGCGGGTCACCGAGGAGCAGGAGTTCGAGGGTCTGGATCTGAGCCAGCACGCCGAAACGGCCTACTCGGCCACCGGGGGCAGCCACCTCGGTGGTTGATCCCAGGGGTCGACCCATGGGCGTCGAGGAGGAACGATGAGCGAAACGATGCTGGCCTACCGGCTCGTGGCATGGGGCGCAGCACCCGAGCTCGTCGAGGTGCCAGTGCCGAATCCCGGGCCGGGCCAGGTACTGGTGCGGGTGGCTGGGAACGGCCTTTGCCACTCGGACATCACCATGGGAGAGCTGCCTCAAGAGATCGGCGAAGCACTGAACTGGTTGATGCCGTTCACCCTTGGCCACGAAGTCGGCGGGTGGATCGCGGCATTGGGCTCCGGCGTGCATGGCCCGGCCGAAGGCGACGCTGTCGCCCTGCGCTCGCCTGCGTCGTGCGGGTCGTGCTGGTACTGCACTCGAGGCCAGGACAGCGCCTGCTCGGGCGGACTGGTCGGGCGGGGCTATGGCCGCGACGGCGGGCTGGCCGAGTACGTGCTGGTCGACTCCCCCGGGGATGTGCTGGCGCTGCACGGACTGGATCCGGTGCTGGCCGGGCCGCTCACCGATGCCGGGGCCACGTCGTATCACGCCGTGCGCCGAGCGCTACCCCGACTGACGCCGGGCACGACCGCGGTGGTGATCGGGGCTGGGGGGCTGGGAGCGTTTGCCATCCAGTTCCTGAAAGCACTGTCGCCAGTGCAGGTGGTGGCTGTGGACTCAGATCCGGCCAGGCTTGAGTTGGCGGCCGCCCGCGGCGCCGACCACGTGGTTTCGGGCGTGGACCGTGAGACCGTGCGTACGCTCCTCGACCTGACCGGTGGTGGGGCCGTGGCCGTGCTCGACTTCGTGGGGGTGGATGCGACCATCAAGGCCGGGCTGCGCTCGCTGCGGCCGGGTGGTGTCTATGGGCTAGTCGGCGCGGGGATGGGGACCTATCCCGGCCCTTGGTACGGAGGAATGCCTCGCGATGCCGAGATCTTCACGTTCCAGGGGTCGTCGCGCTCCGACGTGGAGGACGTCCTGGCTCTGGCCGACTCTGGGCATCTCACCATCGATATAGAGCGCTTCGCGCTGGCAGACGTGGCTGATGCGTATGCCGCCCTCAAGCGGGGCGGCCTTCGAGGCCGGGTCGTGGTGGTCCCTCGAGGATGAGGGGCAGGTGGTTGCTCGAGGGGTTCTGTTGCCGCCGCCCTTGGTGGCGAACCTACGTTGACCACCTAGCGGGCACGGGGACGTCCTGGCAGTAGTTGCTGTGGTCACTGCTGGCTGACCCGTCCGGGCACGTGGAGTTGAGGTACTGGGCGAACTTGGTTGTGAACCGGAGGTTGGCGCCGGTGAAGTCCGAGCCCTCGATGGTGGCGCCCGACAAACCGCTGACGTTCTCCAAGTTGGCATTGGTCAGGTTCGTGTCGGTCATATTCGCATCGTCGAGCATGGCTGAGTCCAGATCGGCACCGGTCAGATCGGTACCGGTCAGATCGGCACCCGTGAGATAGGTGGGGGACATGCCACTGGAGGTCAAGTTGACGTGCGTCATGGTGGCGTTCGACAGGTTGGACTGCGTCAACCTCACCGACGAGAGGTTCGCCCCGGAAAGGTTGGCGCCGGAGAGATTGGTGAACCACAAGGTGGCACCGGAAAGATCTGCACCAGAGAGGTCGGCGCCGGAGAGGTCGGCGTGATTCAGATCCACCTTGCTGAGGTTTAGGTGGCTCAGGTCGGCACCGGGGCAGCTCGCCCCTTCGGCAATCGTGCACCCGGCAACGGTGGTGCCCTCTTTGAGCGCCGGAGGGCCGCAGGCAGCCAAAGCCCAGGCGGAAAGTGCCCCAGTCAGTACGAGGACCCAGCGCTGCGTGTATCTGCGGGGCCGATGGTGTCCCTGACGGACGTACCGATACTTCATCACCGAAACCCTACTTGTGGGGTGTCACGGCAAGGCTGGTGGCGCGTGTTTCTGCCGGGTTCCGGTGCCATGGGGCACTGTGCTGGCATCGGAAGTAACGAGGTGCGCAGCGCCTGATCAGCTACCTCGGAAGGTAGTACTCGAATCGCAGCGAGGCCATGTGGTGGAACAGGATGGTGGTAAGAGGGCCTGGATCGGTTGGGCGAAGCGAGGCCATGACAAAGAAGGACCCTTCGGCACCTTCAAGGTGACCCCCAGCGGCCTTTAGCTCTTCGATGATGGATGTTCGTTGGCTCCCTGAGATAGTCGGTGAGAACAGCAACTTCCAGTACCCGGTCGATCTCCGTTCAACCAGGCCGACGAACTCCAACTGCCCGGCCACCGGGTCATGGACGCACTTCACTACGTCGCCAAGGGAGCAGCAGTTGGCATCGAACGGGATGTTCATGATCTCGTAGAGCTCGCCACCAAGTGGGAGAGCCCACAGCAACTCCCCAGCGATCACGTCGTCAACGATGGTGATGTGAATCTTCACCAGATTGGAGACATTGATACGTATTTCAGGGTCGATTGTCATGGAAGCAAGCATTCCCTGAGGTTGTGACAGCACGATCTACGCGCAGATTTTCGCTGGTGAATGCGCAGGCCGGTGGTTGGCCGAG
>JBAXCY010000218.1:0-4115 GCA_037141235.1 Acidimicrobiales bacterium
CCGGAGCCCGTGCCTCGGGTGTGAGCGGAGCCTTAGGCCGAGGCCTCGATCAGCGTCATGACTCGTTCGTCACAGTAGGTCTGATGCCGTGGCCGGTTGCTGTCGCCTAGTGGTAGAGCCAAAGAGACGCCCGTCACCGTCACCGTCACCGTCACCAGCGCAGAGTCACCGGACGTTCGTCGGTGAAGTGTGCTCCCTTGTACGTCCACTGCTCGGAGGGAACCCGTGCAGACGGCATCACCGTCATCGATCCGTGCACCCCAGGCAGTCGGAAGTGCACCACCACGGTCGTCGATGCTCCTGCATGCAGGAGAACCGGCCCTGCTACCAGCCACGTCGGACCCTCGGCCCCTTTGGCCGTCAACGGTCCAGTTCCAGTCATCGTGATGTGCGATGCCGCAGCCGGCAAGTTGTTGGCCACTATGCCGGCGTAGTCGCCGTATGTCAGGCCGAGCCCGGGATACGGCCCGGCGATGAACTGCGCCTGTTCGCTAGGGGTCCGGTTGGTCAGGTGGGTGGTCATCGTGACCGCCGTGTCCGATCCGACGGTGCGAGTGGCCAAAGCGACCGATGCATACAGGAACTGATCGAGCTTGTTGCCCCCACGACTGACCACTGACACCGCCAACGATTGCGGTGTGAGCGATCCGCTGGCCCCACTAGTCGCCCATGCTGCCTGTGCCACCGGATTCCGGGACCACACCATCAAGTGACGACCGGCCACGGCACCGGCCACGGAGGAAGCCAGGGCGCGTAGGTCAGTCGACTGCCCTTGGAGTTGGCGAAGTACGGCTTGAGCGATCTCACCGAGCGCATCTGCCCGTGCTGCATTTTCTGCCGAGTCGTCGGATAGTCCGGCGTACTGATCGTGCAGGAGGAACTGCTCCACGTTGTCCGGACCGATGGTCGTGCCCCCAGCCTGGATAGGCCCTGTGGCTTTCAGGATCTCACTCAGGGCGGCGATGTCCACTGCCAGGACGCCATCAACCTGCTGGCCCGTGCGGGCCTCCCACATCCGTGCAGCCAGCGGGGCGGTGACATCGAACTGCGGAGTCAAGCCGAGGTTGCGCCAGTCCACTCCTGGCTTCAGCCAGCCCCAGTTCCGTTGCAGGTCACCGGTCACCGTGACCTGACCGGGAGCCAGGGCTAGTTGTCCGGATTGCCTGAACTCACCCAGGTGGAGCGATCCATCGGCCGTGTCGGCCACTCCCACCTCGAGAAAGGACCCTGATCCTGCACGCATCTCGGCATTGTTGGCCGCCAGCACCAGATAGTTCTGAGGACCTTGCAAGATGTTGGCGACCACGGCGGAGACTCCGGCCGCCTTGGCCAATCGGATCCTCACATCGTTCAGTTGGGTCACAAACTCGTCGTGCTTGCTGGCGAGGGGACTGACCAGGGCACGGCTCGGACCAGTATCGATGGCATGGAGTTGGCGCGAGGCGACCAACGACAGAGCCGACAGGTGACGTAACGACTGCACCCGCTGCGGGCCCGGTCCATGGGGCTGGTCCAGTACGTCGTGCACCTGGACGAGGAAGTTCGATCCGATGGTCGATACCTGCTCGGCGGCCGCGCTTAGCGACCGAGCCGATCGAATCTGGCGACCCAGCACCGGCACCACAGTGACCGGGGTGATCAGCGGGCCGGACAGAGCGGCATCGGCTGAGGAGAACTCAGTGGCTGCCGCACGCAAAGACCGCTCGGTGGCCGATGCTGTCAGTGTGGACGGATCAGAGTTGGATCGGACCGCTGTGAGTGCAGCAAGGCCCCGTTGGTCATGACGGTAGGCCGACCACACGTGGACTGCCACTACCGCTCCCCATGAGACCACGACGAGCAGGACGCCGCAGCCCACGATCCACCTGGTTCGGTGTCCACCCTTAGTTCTGCTCACGGGGTCACTCATTGCTCCAGGCACGTCGTTGGCACAGCCTGTCGGCGGATGTGGCGGATGTGGCGGATCGAACACAACGATCGTACCGGAGCGAATCGCCCACAAGGGGGCGCGCCCGCCAGACGTGATCACGGCCGGTAGCATCATCTTGTGTCGTTCTCGACCCTCAGAGTCACCCTTGGACGCATCATCCTGGTGGCTGGGGTGCTCGTCTTGCTCTTCATCCCCTATCTGCTGTGGGGCACTGGCGTCGCGACATCCCGGGCCCAAGAGGACCTTCGACGGCAGTTCGCCGCAGTCCAGCATCTCCACCAGGTCGCCACTCCTGTTCCTCCCCCGGTAGCGACAGCAGTTGCACCGGTGGTAGCTCCCGTGATCCCTGCTCCGGCGCTAGGGGGTCCGGTCGGCATCATCTCCATTCCAAAGATCGCGGTGTCCATGGCCGTGGTCGAAGGCACCGATGCCGAGCAGCTCCGATCCGGGCCGGGGCACTACCCGGGCACACCGCTTCCGGGAGAGTCGGGCAACGTGGCTATCGCTGGCCATCGAACTACCTACCTCCATCCCTTCTACGATCTCGACCGTCTGGTTCCCGGAGACAAGATCAACCTTGTCACCGTCCAGGGGCTCTTCGTCTACCGCGTCACCAGCAGTCGGTCGGTCGACCCCACTGACGTGAGCGTCGTGGCACCCACCCCCACCCCGATGCTGACCCTGACCACCTGCAGCCCGCGCTACAGCGCCACGCAGCGGTTGGTAGTGCAGGCCGACCTGGTGGCCGACGTGTTGACCGGAACCTCGCCTGTCGTCCCGATACCGGGGCCGGCCTCGACGCCTGGGGTGGTGGCTCGACCTGCAGCCTCCCCTGCTCCGGTCCATCAGCAGTGGTGGCCGGCTGTCCTATGGGGAATCGCCGTCGCTGGTCTCGCCACCGCGATCTGGGCCGCGGCCCTCCGCCTCCGAGGGGCACGACGAGGGGCGATCATCGTCGTCGGCGTGACCGCATGGTTGGTCGTGGTCTACGCCTTCTTCGAAGCACTCGCACCGTTGCTGCCAGCCAGCTTCTGATCGCAATACTCGCCCGGCCGGTGGCCCAAGTCGGGACGCGCGCTACCAGAGCGAATGACTAAAGAGAGTACGGCTGGCCGAGCAGTGCCGCGCTCGTGCCCTGCAGATCAGATCGGGTCAGATCAGGTCAGGAAGCCGAGCGACGCCGACGGGCGAGGACGCCGCCGATCACGACAGCGCCGGCACCGATGGCTGCGAGTTCACCGATGTCTGCACCGGTGAACGGAAGCGTGGAGGAGCCGTTGACCATGGCGGTCGAACCTGGATCGCTCGGGGCGACGGTGGTCGGAGTGACGGTGGCGCTGTTCACCTCAGGCGGGGTGCAGCCGGTGTAGCAGGTGGGATCCGACGGAGCCGCTCCAGCGACCATCGGGATCGAGAACACGGATGCCAAGGCGAGCCCAGATCCAATACAGATCCGCTGCGTCCACTTCATCGACTTCATGGTGTCCCCTTTTACTGGTTCGTCGTATACCGGCCCTGGTCCGCATGGGCCAACCGCCTGCTGCTGCTAAGAGCATCATGCACCCAGTCGGGTCCCCTGCGCAATGAGGCGAAGGGGGTACATCGCATTTGCAACGGAATTGACACGTTACGTGGTCATTGCCTCATTCTCCGTGGGAAAGACGGGCCACAGACGTCACAGGAGATGGACGCTGGCCTCGAGGAGGACGATGGCCACTCCGACGAGGACGATGGCCACTACGTAGGCGATGCGGCGGGACAGGGGCCGCTCGCTTCCACCGGCAGTGCCGATGCCGACGATGGCCAGCGCCAGAACTCCGACCATATCGGCGAGCACGAAGGCCGTGTGCATGCTCCAAACGTGCATACCGGCCAGGATAAAGACCGCTGTGGCCGGCAGCGATGCGGTCACGATGGCCCACGAGTCGCGCAACTCGGCCATCACATCAGCAGCGCTCAGTTCGAGATGGTTGTGCGATCGCTTCGACACCAGCACCGACAACGTATGAGCCATCCAGATGGCAAGCGCCCCGACGATGACCACGCTGGCTGTAGTCAGCGCACCGGGGTTCGTGTCAAAGGTGAGGCCGGCGATGGCCACAAGTGTGGCGATCGTCCCGTAGACGTAGTGGGCCAGCCAGTTGACCCCCTTCGCAGGTTTCCGCGGATTGCCCGGGTCGCCCGG
>JBAXCY010000219.1:0-4044 GCA_037141235.1 Acidimicrobiales bacterium
CCCGTTCGGACGGTCGGTGTAGCGGTGTTCGCCCACTTCGAACTGCCCAACCTCCCCGAGGTATCCCGTCGCACGGTGACCGCCACCTTGGTTGTCGGTGTGGCCGCCCTGGTTGCCGCCTTCTCGTTCGATCACCTGCTGGTCGGTATCGGAGCCTGCATCGGGCTCGGACTCGGCACCCTCAACTTCCGTATGATCGGCATGTCGGTGGACAAGGTCGCCGCCATGGACGTCGATAACCCCAAGCGTCCCCTGGCCGTGAATACGCTGGGTCGCATGGGCGTTATCACCGTGATCGCTCTCGGCCTCTGCCTCATCAGTAAACCTCTGGGCTTCGGCGTCCTCGGCGGACTGGCTATGTTCCAGATCATCCTGATCGCCAACGTGGCCCGCTCGATGGCCAAGGCCGGACCGATGACATCGGTGGACGACGTAATCAATGCCAACGTGATCGACGACAACGAACCGGTGGTGTCGCCTGCCGCGGTCGACTCCGGCGACGACACCCGTGGAGGTGCCTGACAGCATGGGATTCGGATCGAACCTGCTCACCCCGATGCTGGGGATCGACATCTCGGTGGGGGACCACGTCCAGCGCCAGGTATTCGGCCTCACCATCAACATGGACATCGTGTGGGCGACGCTCATCGCTGGGTTGATCGTGGTGACGCTCGGACTGGTGCTGCGGGCCAAGGCCACCAGCGGAGTGCCGGGTAAGTTCCAACTCTCGTGGGAGATGGCTGTCGGTGCGGTCCAGACCCAGGTCGAAGACTCCATTGGTCCTCGGGGCGCCAAGGTCGTTCCCCTGGCCCTCACTCTCTTCATCTTCATCTTCACCTGCAACCTCTTCGAGGTCCTCGGCATCGGAGCGAAGATCGAGTACCTGCCGGCGCCGACCAGCGACATCAACCTGCCGCTGGCCATGGCGCTCTACGTCATCGTCATGGTCCACCGGGCCGCCATCAAGAACCGCGGCATGGGCGGCTACCTCAAGCACTACGTGGCCCAGCCCTTCCCTCCCAAGCTGTTCTTCATCAACGCCTTCATGAACGTGGTCGAGGAGATCGTCAAGCCGGTGACCCTCACCCTCCGGCTCTTCGGTAATCTGTTCGCCGGAGGCCTGATGCTCTCCCTGCTGGCCGCTTTGGTCATCTGGAAGCTCGGCCCGGCCCCGATCGGTGCTGCACTGTCGGTCCCCTTCACCGTGCTGTGGAAGGTCTTCGACATGGCCATCGGGGCCATCCAAGCCTTTATTTTCGCCCTTCTCACCATCTTGTACTTCGATACAGCGATGGCCAAGGACGAGGCCCACTGAGCCTCGTCTCAGTCACCTCGTCACCCGACGTTTCACCCACTACCTCAACAAAGGAGCAGTTCCCATGGCAGATGCGAGCATGGTCAGTGCAGTCAAGACAGCCGGTGGCCTCATCGGCGCCGGTCTCGCCCTCGGTGGCGGTGCCATCGGTGCGTCCATCGGTGACGGCCTGGCCGGTAGCCAGACGATCGCTGGCGTCGCCCGTCAGCCCGAGGCTCAGGGTCGTCTCACCACGATCATGTTCCTGACGGTGGGCCTCTGCGAGGCGGCCTACTTCATCAACCTGGTCTTCGCCGCCCTCTTCGTCTTTTCGCTGGGCAAGTAATCCCGCCCTTGCGGGCCACTGCTTGTCGACCGATGCGGTCGCAGCGAGCCGTGCTGTCCGGAGGGCACCCCCGACCGTCTGACCAAGGATGACGACCATGCCTATCGCCACCAGTAACTTCCTCGTCCCCAATGGGACGTTCATTGTGGTCCTGCTCGCCTTCATCGCCGTCCTCGGCGTGATCGGTAAGTACGTGCTGCCCGTGCTGAACAAGGCGCTCACTGAGCGTCAAGAGCAGATCCGCGGAGAGCTCGAGGCAGCCGACAAGGCCAAGGCCGATGCCGAGGAGGCCGACGTCGAGCGTCGGGCAGTGTTGGATCAGGCCCGGGGCCAAGCCCGTGACATGGTCACCCAGGCGCAGACCACTGCCGACCAGATCGTGGCCAGCGCCACCACTGAAGGTCAGGTGGCCCACGATCGCATCGTCGCCTCGGCCGAGGCTGAAGTCGTCGTGGCTCGCCAGGCCGCGGTCGAAGCAGTCACCGCCCGAGTGGGAGAGATCGTGCTGGCCGCCGCCGAGCGGGTCATCGGCCGAGAGATCAAGGCCTCCGACCACCAGGACCTCATCGACGAAGCCATCGCCGCCGTTCGGGCCGAAACCTCGGGCGCTGCTGCCGGTGCCGGGGGCGCCCGGTGAATCCTGCCCTCCAGGGCTACCTGGCCGCGAAGGAGGAGGAGCTGGTCGCCGACGGCGGTCTGGCGGAGGCAGCGTTGCAGCTGCTCGCCGTCGCCGATCTCGTCGAAGGCAACAACGCCCTCCTGCTCGCTGTTAACGACGGTTCGGTTCCGGTGCCGGCACGACGTGCCGTGCTGGACCAGCTGTTGACCGGCAAGGCCCGCCCCGAGGTGGTCCGACTGGTCCACCAGTCCGTGACCGTGGTGCCGGCCGGTGAGGTCGTCAGCTCGTTGCGCTGGATGGCCGGGCGCATGGAACATGACGCCGCTCGGCTGGCCGAAGTGAACCCTCAGCCCCTCGACGAGGACATCCTGGGCCGGTTGGGATCACGGAACCGGGTATCGGGCTACGCCGCCGCTGTGTTCGAGGGTCTCACGGTGGCCGACCTCGAGGAGATCGAGGACCAGCTCTTCCGGTTCGCCCGTACCGTCGAGGCCAATCGTCGCCTGCGCCATGCGCTGGGTGACCGCGACCTGCCGGTGACCGTTCGCCAAGATGTCATCACCCAGCTGCTCGGCGGCAAGGCGCTGCCTTCGGCGGTCCGCCTGGCCACTTACGCCGCCCGGGGCGGACGGGCCCGCGACATCGTGGCCACGCTCGACGCCCTGGTGGAGGCAGCGGCCAAGGCTCGCGGTTGGCGGGTCGCTCGGGTGCAAGCCGCTGATGCGGTCAGCGATACCCAGCAGCAAGGCCTCAGCGACGCCCTGGCCCATCTCACCGGCAACCCGGTCGACCTCTTGGTCACCGTGGACCCAGCGCTGCTCGGCGGAGTGGTCGTCCAGGTGGGCGACCTGCTGGTGGACTCCAGCACCCGCCACCGTCTCGATGAACTGAAGGAGCACCTCCTCGTTTCCGAGGAGGCGTACCGAATTCCAGGAAGCCCAACACGAAGGGATGCAACCGATGGCTGAGTTGACCATCAACGCCGACGAGATCACCGCTGCCCTCAAGCAGTACGTCGACGACTACACACCCGAGGTCGGGACCGAGCAGGTCGGTCGCATTGTCGAAGTCGGTGACGGCATTGCCCGCATTACCGGCTTGCCCGGCTGCGCGGTCAACGAGATCCTCGAGTTCGCCGACGGCACCGAGGGCCTGGCCCTCAACCTCGACGAGGAGACCATCGGTGCGGTGATCCTCGGTGAGGACACCGGACTCGAGGAAGAGCAGCTGGTCAAGGCGACCGGTCGCATCTTGTCGGTCCGGGTGGGCGACGCCCTCTTGGGTCGAGTGGTCAACGCCGTGGGCGAGCCGGTCGACGGCAAGGGCCCCATCGCCACCACCGAGACCCGCCGCCTCGAGGTCCAGGCACCCGGCATCGTGCGACGCCAGCCGGTGAGCGAGCCGCTGCAGACCGGCATCAAGGCCATCGACGCCATGACCCCGATCGGTCGCGGCCAGCGCGAACTCATCATCGGTGACCGCAAGACGGGCAAGACGACCGTCGCCATCGACACCATCATCAACCAGAAGGGCCTGGGGGTGAAGTGCATCTATGTCGCCATCGGCCAAAAGGAGTCCTCGGTCGCCCAGACCGTCGCCACCTTGGAGCGCTACGGCGCCCTGGAGTACACCGTCGTCGTCCTGGCCGGCGCCGCTGACCCGGCCCCGTTCAAGTACCTCGCTCCCTACACGGGCTGCGCCATGGGCCAGCACTGGATGGACAACGGCGAGCACGCCCTCATCGTGTACGACGACCTGTCCAAGCAGGCCGAGGCCTACCGTCAG
>JBAXCY010000220.1:0-4002 GCA_037141235.1 Acidimicrobiales bacterium
CGGGCCACTCGGGCCACTCGGGCCACTCGGGCCACTCGGGCCACTCGGGCCACTCGGGCCACGACAGGGCCTGAGCGTATGAGCGGGACTCAGCCCATAGCGGCATCGATGCGCAGGATCGCCAGCTCGTCGAGCTCTTGGTCCTCGTCGACCTCGATCCGAACTCGGTGCAAGGTGGCGTCGAAGGAGTTGGGGGCGTCGTAGGGGCCGACGGGGACACCGCGGTCACAGCCGACATCGATACCCGAGTAGGCGACCCGGTCGCCAGCCAGCACGCCGATATGGCCGTGGCCGACCACGGACTGGTCGACGAGCATGCGCACCTCGGCGCTGCGGCCGGTCCGCCGAACGTCCGCCGTGAGCGTGGTCCGGCCGGGTGCGATGTCGAGTGGTTCCGACGACACCGACCAGGCTCCACCCCGGTGGCGGTAGAGGTGGTGCAGGCAGCCTCTGGCCACATAAAAGGTGAAGCCGGTCTGCGCATCGCCCTGAGCGAGCAGCACGCCGTTGGCGCCACCCGAGGCCACGGTCACCTCGGCATGGATCCGATAGGAACGCCCGGCCAGATCGGGAGCGCCGGCCTCGGCCAGGCGGGCCGTGCCTGGATACAGGATGCGGGTCAGGACGGCTTCTTCTTGCGGCGCCGACGGGCGAACGAGGGCGGACCGTTCATGCCGTTGATGCTGGCCCCGAGCGGCAGGGCGTTGTTCCGCTCGGCCTCGGCCCACCACAGTTCGATCATGGCGGCCAGCCGGTCGGGCTCCTGGTCAGCGAGGTCGTGGACCTCGTTCCAGTCCTCGTCGAGGTGGTAGAGCTCCCACTGGTCGGCGGCAAAGTCGGTGACGGCGGCGGCATCTCCGAACAGCGTCAGGATGGGTGCGAGTTCTGGCTCGTGATGGGTCACTGCCTTCCATCCCTTGTGCCAGATGGCCCGCTGGCCGTTCATCTCGAAGAACTGGGTGTGGCGGTTGGTCGGGCTGTCCACCGAGGCGAACGTGTAGCGCATCGACTCACCGGCCAGTGGCTCCTGGACCACGCCCTTGATCTGCTCGGGAACGTCCATGCCGACCAGGTCGAGCAGGGTGGGGACGAGGTCGACGGCATGGTGGAACTGCCGGCGGAACCCACCGGCGTCGGCGATCTCTCCTGGATAGCGCACGATGAGCGACGACCGGACGCCGCCGCCGTGGGTGTCCTGCTTCCAGCGCTTCAGCGGCGTGTTTGACGCCATCGACCAGCCGATGCCGTAGTTGTTGGCCCACCGAGGGCCACCGATGGTGTCCATGTTGGCCCGGATCTCCGCAATTTCGGCGGCCGGATCGGGGAAGCCAGTGGAGAAGAAGCGCATGGAGTCGAGCGAGCCGACCTCACCACCCTCTTGGCTGGCCCCGTTGTCGCTGAACAGCAGGAAGATGGTGTTGTCGAGGTCTCCGGTCTCGTCGAGCGTGGCGATGAGTCGGCCGATCTGCTCGTCGGTGTGATCGACCATGCCGGCATAGGTGGCCTGCAGCCTGACCATGGCCTCTTTGGCCTCGTCGTCATACTCGTCCCATCCCTTTACCCCCGGGTTCCGGGGCGGCAGTTCGGTACCGGGCTCGACCACGCCCATCTCGATCTGTCGGGCCAGCCGATCGGCGCGGGTTTGGTCCCAGCCCTTTTCGAACACCGGTACGTACTTGTCGATGTACTCGGTCGGGACGTGGTGGGGGAAGTGGGGGGCGCAGAAGGCGAGGTAGCAGAAAAAGGGACGATCCTGGTCGGCGTTGCGCAGCTCGTGGATCATCTCGATCCCCTTGTCGACCAGGTCGACGCTGAAGTGATAACCCTCGCGGTCCGGGGTTTCGATCCAGTGGTTGTCCTCGATCAGATCGGGCCGCCACTGGCTGGTGCCGCCATCCGGGGTGCCGTAGTAGCGGTCGAACCCGCGCTGGACCGGCCATTCGTCGTAGGGACCAGCCGCGGTGAACTGGGACATCGGAGTCAGGTGCCACTTGCCGAGGCCCATGGTGACGTACCCCTGCTCTTGGAGCATCTCGCCGATCAGGGCGGTGCTCTTCGGCACGCTGCCTTTGTATCCCGGGTAGCCCATCTGGAAGTTGGGGACCGCGCCCATGCCGGCGGTGTGGTGGTTCCGGCCGGTCAGCACGCACGCCCGTGTGGGCGAGCACACCGGGGTGACGTGGAAGTTGGTGTAGCGCACGCCTTCTGCAGCCAGCCGGTTGGCCGAGGGGGTGTCGATCTCGGAGCCAAAACATCCAAAGTCGGAGAACCCGAGGTCGTCGAGGAGGATCATGACGATGTTGGGCGAGTTCGGCGGGACCTCGGGAGGCGGAAAGTGCGGCGTCGACTCGGCAAAGGTGCGGCCGATGACTCCCTCGAACGAATGGTCGGTCATGACGGGGCTCCTGGCAATGCGTCTAGGCGAACTGGGCCGTGGAAGATGTCGCCGTTGAAGAAGATGACCACCCGGGCCGGGTAGGGGACATCGATGACCAGGTCATCGTGGACAGCCACCTGGCGGGTCGCCCAGCCTTCGGGCAGGACGCGGGGGGGACGGGAGTCGGCTGGCGCTCCGCCCATCTGGGCATCGACGGCCTGGGGGAGTAGGCACCACCCGTGGCCGACGTCGATCACCTCGATCGAACGCCCGGCGGCAAACAGCACGCGGTGCGTCTTGTAGACGGACAGGACCATGGCGCCGTCGAAGTTGGACTCGGTAGCGCCGGGCCGGGCTACCAGGCTGAACGTCCGGCCTTCTACGGTCATCGACTCGACCGGCCCGTCCACCAATGCTCCAGGAGGCCGGAGGAAGACGGCGGCATCGTGCTGGCTGCGGCCAACTCCGGACTTCTTGAATCCGTCGGGTATCGACAACGACTCGTACTCCTCGGGAGTGATGGGTTCCGCCGACAACCACACGCCGTTGGTGGCCTCATCCATGAGTTCGCCGTAGTACTCGAGTCCGCCGAGCGTCCAGTTCTCGGTCCATGTCGGATCAGCACCCAGACTCTGTATGCGTTGCTCGGTACTCGACATATCGGTCTCCCTGGACGAACGGACGGATGAGTGCCCGTCGGCGGTGAGCCTAAGTAGTGACAGTAAATCTGTCAACAGTTCGCTATGGTGCCTGCTGGCTACCAACTGTCAGGTGTTATGTCTATAGTTTGGAAAGTTCGCCAGCATCGGCGAGTCGGGCGGTTGGCCAGGACGCGGCGTCGTCCCGAGAATCGCACCCACCGTGACAGCAGAAAGGCACTACTCCTGTGACCATCGAGAACGCTCCAGACGTGACGATCGATTACCCCCGAATCCAGGACGACGTGCGTGGCGTCCGTTACGGCGAAGTCCTCGCCATCTACCACCGTGACGGCCGGTTCGAGGCCGAGGTGTTCGGAACCCAGTTCTTGAACGACTGCCCCCAGGAACTGTGGGAGACCCTCGATGCCGAGAAGATCGCGGCCGACATGGGTGCCATCTTGGTGAAGTTGAACGGCCCTCGCTACTGGCTGCTCGACGGCATGGGGCAAAAGAACTACAGCCTCGAGCCGGTCATGCGCGACTTCAACGGGATCGAGATGCGCCGGATCGCCGTCGTCGACCTGGGAGAGTCCCCAGGCAACGCTCCTTACACCGAGAAGTACGTCAACCGCGAAGTTGTGTTCTTCTTCGATGCCGGTAAGCCCGTCTACGAGTTGGTGAACCCGGACGGTCTGGCCTATGTGCTGCAGGCCCGCTGCGTGGCGGTCGATCCCATGATGGATGAGGATGCGTTGATGACGCTGGGTGACCGCCTGGACATGCCCGAGGGCTGGACCTACCGAGTGCGGATCCTCGACGAAGAGTTGATCATCGACACCACCCAGTCAGTCGCCACCGTGCTCCAAGACGAGTTCGAGAACTCGTACACGCTGCCTCAGTAGCGGCTGGCGGCTACTGGTGTGCTGGACGGCGAAGCGGCAGCGGAGTTCTGTCGGTTCTGTCGGTCCTGTCGGTCCTGTCGGT
>JBAXCY010000221.1:0-3911 GCA_037141235.1 Acidimicrobiales bacterium
GACCCGGTCGGCCTCGTCGACCCGGTCGGCCTCGTCGACTCCTGCTCGGTCCGAGACACTGGACGTCTTGGTACTGGGCAGCGGGGTGGCAGGGCTGTCGGCCGCCGTCCGCCTGGCCGCCCCCCTGACGCCGTCCGGCGGTAGTCCCGAGGCCGGTCACGGGCTGCGCGTAGGGGTGCTGACCAAGGCCGAGCTGTCCCAGTCGACCACCCGGTGGGCCCAGGGCGGCGTGGCTGCCGTGCTCGGGGGCGACGAGGACTCGACCGATCTCCACCTGGCCGACACCTTGGCGGCCGGCGCCGGGCTCTGTGACGCCGAGGCCGTGCGGGTACTGGTAGACGAAGGACCCGACCGGGTCCATGAGCTGATCGCTATGGGGGCAGTCTTTGATCGCCAGCCCGGCGGCGCTTTGGCCCTGGCTCGCGAGGGCGGCCACTCGACGGCTCGTGTAGTCCACGCCGGGGGTGCCGCCACCGGCATGGAAGTCGAGCGGGCTCTGGTCGATGCCACCCGGGCGTCGGCCGCCGCAGTCATGGAGGAGTGGTTTGCCCTCGACCTGCTGGTGGAAGGCGGTCGATGCCGCGGCGTCATGGCTATCAGCACCGATGGGCGCCTGGTCGAGGTCCGGGCCACCCACACCGTGCTGGCCACAGGTGGCGCTGGTCAGCTGTTCTCGGTGACGACCAATCCGGCCGAGGCCACCGGGGACGGACTAGCCATGGCACTGCGGGCCGGTGTAGCGGTGGCGGACATCGAGTTCATGCAGTTCCATCCGACTGCGCTCCACCACCCGGCCATGCCCCGGCCCCTGCTGTCTGAAGCCCTGCGCGGCCACGGCGCACTGCTGCGTGATGCCCGAGGAGACCGGTTCGTCGATGAGTTGGCCCCTCGGGACGTAGTCAGTCGGGCCATGGCTGAACGGATGCACGATCAAGGAGTGGAGAGCCTGTGGCTCGATGCCACCGCCCTCCAGTCCTTCGACTCCCGGTTCCCGACGATTCGCGCTTCACTGGCCGCCATCGGCCTCGATCCGTCGACCGACTGGCTGCCCATTGCCCCAGCTGCCCACTACTTGTCTGGTGGAGTCCTCACCGATCTGTCGGGTGCGACCGCGTTGCCTGGACTGTGGGCGGCCGGTGAAGTGGCCTGCACTGGAGTGCACGGGGCCAACCGGTTGGCTTCGAACTCGTTACTCGAGGGAATGGTCTTCGGTGCCCGCCTGGCCGAGGCGATCCTGGCCGGTGACGACGGGCCCAAGGCGGACGGTGTGCTCGCTCCCGTGCTGGAGGGTCGCACGGAGCCGTTGGACGCCAGCATGGGGACCGCAGTGGTGGCCGACGTCGAAGTGATCGAAGCGAGCACGGCTCTGTCGTTCGATGACGAAGCCTCGACGTGGCCGGACGTGGCCAAGACCAGGGACCGACTGCAGCGGGCCATGACCGATGGGGCTGGAGTGGTCCGCTCGGCTGCGTCACTGGCCCGAGCAGGATCCACGGTGGAAGCCGTAGCCGATGCCATGGGAGCGGCAGCCGTAGGCGATCGGGCCACTGGTGAGCTGGCCAACCTGGTCACCGGGGCTCGCAGCCTCCTCCGGTCGGCCATGCTGCGCCAAGAGACGCGTGGGGCACATGCCCGGAGCGACTTTCCTGAGGTATCCGAGGCGTGGAGATGCCGCATCGTGCATGGAAGTGACGGAACTGATCACGGTATGGCCCTGGTGCGCACAGCACCTGATCCCTCTCTGCGTCTTGGCGACGGAGGACCGTCATGACGGTCCCGCCTGCTGACGGTGGATGGGAGGCGGTGCTCGATCCGCCGAGGGCCGCCGTGGTCGATGCAGTGACACGTGCCATTGCCGAGGACGTCCTGCCCCTGGGCGACCTGACTGCTGGTCTGGTGCCTGCCTCGCGGCGAGCCACGGTCGACGTGGTGAGCCGAGCTGTCGGTGTGGTGGCCGGCCAAGCCTGTGCCGTCGAGGCGTTCGCGCAGATCGACCCAGGACTCGAGGTCGTCTGGCACCTCCCCGATGGCTCGAGCGTGAGTCCTGGATCTGTGGTGGCCACTATTGAAGGCCCGCTGCGCTCGATCCTCACGGCGGAGCGGACCGCCCTCAACTTCCTCGGGCACCTGTCGGGGGTAGCCACGTTGACCCGCTCCTTCGTAGATGCCGTGCACGCGGCCAATCCAGCCACAAGGGTCCTCGATACCCGCAAGACGACACCGGGACTGCGCGCCCTGCAAAAGGCGGCGGTACGAGCCGGCGGCGGTTTCAACCACCGGGGAAGCCTGTCGGAAGCGGTACTGGTGAAGGACAACCATCTGGGCGGGATAACGATTACCGAGGCCGTCTCGAGGGCCCGTGCTCAGTGGCCCGGACGGATGATCGAAGTCGAGTGTGACCGCTTGGACCAGGTGAGGGAGGCCGCAGGCGCGGGTGCCACCGTGATCATGCTCGACAACATGGAGCCGAGCGCCGTGTCCGAGGCGGTAGGCGCCGTCCGGGCCGTGGGGTCGGATGCCCTGATCGAAGTGTCGGGTGGCGTCACCTTGGCGTCCGCCCCGGCACTGGCTGGCGCCGGTGCCGACCTGTTGTCGGCCGGCGCCCTGACCCACTCTGCACCAGTGCTCGACCTGGGACTGGACCTGCGGAGTTGAGCTGACGGGGCGCACGGGGCCAAGGGGGCCAAGGGGCCGCTGGGCCACGGGGCCGCTGGGCCACGGGGCGCACCACGAACTACCGCACTGATCCAACTACCTGTACTCACCGAACTACCTGCATTTCCACCTGGAAAGGACCGCAATGCTGCTTGCCATCGACGTGGGGAACACCGATACCGTGGTCGGCCTGTTCGCCGATGATCCCGGTGCACCGATAGACCAGTCAGTGCCCCGTGACGGCACCGAGCCGGTCGGGCTGGCCCACCACTGGCGACTGTCGACTGTCGCCGTGCGCACTGCCGATGAACATGCCCTGCTCCTCACCCAGTTGCTCGACCTCAACGGTCTTGACATCGATGACACCGTCACCGGAATCGCCGTCACATCGTCGGTCCCATTGGTGACAGCCAGCCTCCGCCAGATGGCCAGTCGTTGGTTCGATGTACCGTCGGTGGTCCTCGAACCTGGAGTCAAAAGCGGGATGCCCATCCTGTACGACAACCCCCGTGAGGTAGGTGCGGACCGGATCGCCAACGCCGTGGGCGCCTACGACCTCTTCGGCGGGCCTTGCGTCGTGGTCGATTTGGGCACGGCCACCACGTTCGACGCCATCTCGGGCGCTGGTGAGTACCTGGGCGGGGCGATTACCCCGGGAGTGGCTATCAGTCTGGATGCGCTGTTCGCTCATGCCGCCGCCTTGCGTCGAGTCGAGCTGGTGGAGCCTCGCAGTGTCATCGGCAAGTCGACGGTGGAGTCGATCCAGTCCGGGGCGCTCTACGGCTTCGGTGGCCAGGTGGATGGCCTGTGCCGCCGGTTCGCCGCGGTGCTCGGGGAGTGCACGGTGGTGGCCACGGGCGGTCTGTCCGAACTGATCTCGCCGTACTCCGACGAGATCGAGTACGTAGAGCCTTGGCTGACCCTCCATGGCCTACGGATCATCTTCGAGCGCAACGTCGGACCCGTTTAGGCCAGGGGCACGGGTTGGTCATCGTCCCGGACGCAGACGCGGTAACGGCTAGTGCATCACCGCAGTAGTGACATGGGTGGCGATTTCAACCAATGGATGAACTGGACCGGTCGTGACGACTGAACCGGCACTTCGGTTGACCAATCGGTCGATACCTCGGTCGATACCTCGATCGATACCTCCGCTCACACCCGAGGCACGGGCTCCGGGGGCTTGTCGATGCCGAGCCCGGGCTCTTGCCCGAAGGCCGGCTCAGGGGTGAAGGACCATTGCGGGTCCTCGTCGG
>JBAXCY010000222.1:0-3888 GCA_037141235.1 Acidimicrobiales bacterium
CTGGTGTTCGCCGAGCTGTCGTCGAAGTGGCCGCTCGAGGGATCGGTCTACGAGTGGTCGCGCCAATTGATCGGACCGCGCTCGGGTTGGATGACCGGCTGGCTCTATCTGTGCGCCTACACGGTGATCAGCACCTACTTGGCCTGTTCGGTCAGCCAGCGGATCTTCACCTTGTTCGATGATCCTGCACCGGGATGGCTCCCGGTCGCCCTGGTGGCGGCCGCGCTCGTGGTGGTCGCCATGCTCGTGAACTCGGCGGGCCGATCCGTGGTCAAGTGGCTGGTCCTGGTCGTGGCCGGGCTCTCGGTGGCCGTCTGTGTGGGAGTGAGCACGGTGCTCCTCGTCGCCCACCAGATCCATCCGTTCAGTTCGCTCTTTCAGTTTTCGTCCAACGGGGTCCACGGCATCTCCTGGTGGACCGGCCCGTTCCTGGTGGCCGCGGCCGCCGCCGGAGTGTTCCGAGGATTCGAGATGCCGGCCGAGGTGGCCGAGGAGGTCAACGATCCCGAGCGCAACGTCCCCCGGGCCATCGTCTGGTCCTTCAGCATCGCCTCGGTGCTCGTGCTGTACAGCGCCATAGCGCTCTTCCTGGCCAATCCGACCGAAGTGGCGGTGACCAGGGGAGCGGCCACCATCGGGACGATCGACGCAGTGACCGGAGCGCTGGGTGTGGGCTATGGCCGAGCCATGTCGGCCATGGTGGTCCTGGGGTTCTTCGCCACACTGGTGATCGCTCAGATGGCGGCGTCTCGGACGGTGTGGAGCACGGCAAGGGATCGGGTGTTCCCCGCCCACCGGTTCTTCGAGTCCCTGTCCCGCCGGGACCGGCTACCCCTCCGGGCCATCGGGCTGGTCGGGCTGGTGGCCCTGGTGCTGCCATTCATCTTCTCTACCAACAGCCGGGTCGTCTTCTACGGTGCGGCGGTGGGCGCGTTGTTGTTTGCGTACCTGATCCCGATCCTGGGTGCGCTGCGGTCCCGGCTGTCGGGTACCTGGCGACCGGGACCGTGGACGCTCGGTTGGTTCGGCGTCCCGGCCATCGTGGTGGCGGCCGGGTGGTTGGTGGTCGTCACCGTCAACGCCATGTGGCCCCGCCACTCGATGTACGGCCTGGGGTTTGGTCGCTTCAGCCCACTGGTTCTATTGGGTGCGACCCTTGTGTCCGGTCTGGCCATCAGCTTCTGGGCCTTCCGCGATCACGGGATCCATACCCGGCACTTCGATCACGTGGAACTCGACATGGAACCGAGCCGGCTGCTGCATGCCGGAACCTGTGCGTCCTGTTTTAGGGTGCTGACCACAGAGATCGATGTCTATGTCGATCCCGTGCTCCACACCACCACGTGTGACCACTGCCATGACTTGGCGCTCCACGTGCGTGACAACCCGGGAGCAACGGATGCAGACATGCTGGAGGTAGCGGGACACGATCCGTCGGGCTCCACGTTGGAACGGGTCCGACATCGGGGCTGGCATCCTGACCACGGCGCCCATCCGCACCATGCATGGAAGGCGAAGCAGTGAGGGTGGGCCTGATGCAGAGGACTCCACAGGAGGAGAGCGTCGTGGGTGTCGCTCCGGGCTGGATCGGATCGCACGTTGCCACCGTGGTGGCGGTAGCGCTGCTGCTGGCCGCGCCTCTGCTCACTGCGTGTGGCTCGTCGGCATCGAGCGGCGGCTCGAGTGGCGGGTCTGGATCGACGACACCCACGACCACCGCCAGCTCGCCGCCGACCGCCACGACCTTCCGCATCTGCGATCGTCCCGCAGCGGGCTCGGGATCTGATCAGGGGACCCTGGTGTGCGGCGGATGCGTGATCACCGCATCGGCCCAGTGCCCGGGAGCCGACCTGTCGCGCTACGCGCTCGGTGGCCAAGAGATGCAAAAGGCCGACTTCACCGGCACCAACCTGTCGGGCGCCAACCTGTCGCAGACAGTGCTGTCGGGCGCCAACCTGACCGGCGCCAACCTGACCGGTGCCAACCTGTCACAGGCCGACCTGACCGGCGCCAACCTCACCGGCGCCAACCTGTCGGGCGCCACCGTGGACGGGGCCTACTGGTCAGCCACCATCTGCCCTGACGGCAGCGCCACTGATGTGGCTGGGGGCACCTGCGTGTCCGGTGTGCCCAGCCCGGCCTAGCCAGGTCGAGCACGATGGCCATTTAGAAGGCGTAGCCGACGCTGGTCTCCCATGTGGTGTCGAGGTGGAACATACCGGATGCATCCGGGACAACTACAGCGACCGACGGCGGCACCCGGTCTCCGGTCTTGGCCGCGAACTTGACCCGTCCCGTCCAACCGCGCCAGCCGGACTCGGCGTCGAGGGCGGCGAGCAACTTCATGGAGTCGAAGCCGCCAGCCTTGGTGGCTGCGTCGAGCAGGATGTTCACCGAGTCGTAAGCATAGGGCGACCAGGTCCCCGGTACTGCCTTGTACAGCGATTGGAACTGGGTGATCAGGCTGGCCGAACCCGGGAAGTCCTCAGGGGCGGGCACTCCGACCACCGGGCAGTTCTGGGCGGCCGGGATGCCGGCGGCGGTGACGAATCCGTTGTCATAGCCCCCGAAGTCGGTCAGGCACTTGGCCGGGGACTTGGCGTCATACATGGCCTTGGCGATCAACCCGGCCTCGGGGTAGTAGGTCACCACATAGACCAGCTGCGGATGACGGGCGGTGACGGCGGCCACCGTCGAGGCGTACGACTTCTTTCCGGGGGTGATGGCGGTGTCCGACACGACAGTCACCCCCGCCTTGGCCAGGTCCGACTTCATGGCGGCGTTGGCATCGGTGGTGTATTCCTGAGTCTTGTCGTAGATGAGAGCGACCGAGGTGGCCTTCTGCCAGGTGGTGATGGCCGTGGTGGCGACCGGGGCGATCTGGCTGGTCATGGGCTGCAGGGTCACCCCCATGCCTTCGGTGGTATTGGCAGAAGTCAGGCGGATAGGCACCAGGCCAGCCGACAGATAGAGCGGAAGGGTCTTTGCACCGACGCCAGAGTTGTACGGGCCGACTACTCCGGTGAGCCCGCTGGCGATGGCGGACTTGGCTGCCGCCACCCCAGCCACCGGGTCAGCCTTGTCATCGATGGGGACGATGGTCACGGTCTTGCCCATGGCCCCGCCGCTGGCATTGACGTTGGCTGCCGCCATCTGTGCGGCCTGCAGCATGCCGATGCCGACACTGCTCTGGTCGCCGGTGAGCGGTCCTTCGAGGCCGATCCGGATCTCGTTGGCCGGCACTGTTCCTGTGGTGGTGGGACTCGGTGGCGTCGTCGAGGTGGTGGATGCCGATGACGACGAGGTCGACGAGGTCGACGACGAGGAACAGGCGCCCAGGCACACGCTGAGCAGGCCGGCACCGGCGAGGGCGGCGAGTTGGCGGCGATGAATCATGGAGACACCCTTTGCTGGATCTGGGACGGGCCGGATGGGTTCGGTCCCTCGGTTCGCCATGACACTAATGGGCACGTCCAGGATGCCGGCCGATCGGTGAGTGCGCCGGGAGCGGAAGGAGGGAAGGGAGTTCGTGGCTTCAACCGATCCAGATCAGGCGACGGTGATGCCCCGCATGATCAAGTCGGTCATGTCGTCGCCGTGGCGCTCGGGATCGAGTGGGCCGTCTACGGGGTCGAAGGCGGCCGACAAGGCGGCCAGTGTGTAGGGCGCCTCGGCCCCGTGGGTAACCAAGAAGAACAGTGCTCGGGCCGTGATGGGTCGGATGCGGCCGTTGGCATGCAGGCGGTCGAGCAGGATCCCTACGGTTTCGAGCATGGGCAGGATGACCGAGCCGACGATGTGGTCGAGTCGCCTGGTCGACTGCAGTCCTTCTTGGTTCATCAGTCGTCCGAGCTCGGGACGGAGGAGGGCTGCTCCCAAGAAGGCCCG
>JBAXCY010000223.1:0-3885 GCA_037141235.1 Acidimicrobiales bacterium
TGTCCGAACCGGAGTGGGAGCCGGACTGGGACCCGCCGTCCGAACCGGAGTGGGAGCCGGACTGGGATCCGCTGTCCGAACCGCCGTCGGACCTGCCGTCAGAATCGGAGTGGGACCCGCCGTCGGACCCGCCGTCGGACCCGCCGTCGGACCCGCCGTCGGACCCGCCGTCGGAATCGGAATGGGACTGCGTGCAGCCCTGTTCCGAGGTGCCAAATGCCTCGCCGGCCCGAACGATACGGGCCTGCAGGCGAACGCTCATCCGATTCGAAAAAGCGGTGCGACGAGCCACGACCCTCGCCCAGTAGGCCGCCCGCTTAGTATGGCCACCCTCATCGGCCTTGGCCTCGAGCGCGGCGAACCCCGCCGTCTTGGCTGCGAACTTGCTTTGACGATTCTGCGAAAACGCGATGTGGCGCTGGCCGGCCAGGCAGGCGGCGTTGACCTGAGCGCTGGTGTGGCTCTCGTTGTTCTGACTGGAGTGAGCGGTGTTGTCGCTCTGCATGGCCGCACCGGCCATACCCATTCCGGCGAGCGACAGTGATCCGACTGCCACCAAGGACAACGTCAACTTCATCACCACAGAATTTTTGGTCAGCATGCGAGAGCCGCTCCTCATGGAAGATCTGGGAACTCCGAACTGGTTCCTCAGACCTCCATCGGCCCGCCGGCATCAAAAGTTAAGGATGAATCAACCAGCCCGCAGCCTCTCGCTCCGACAGGCTCTCACAAATTCGTCGCAACTATCCATTGCTTACGAAGTCATGCCGTTCAGACCCACGAGACCACGCGAGAGCTCTATCTCCCCCATGTGCCGCAATCCATGCTGATAGATCCAGCACTCCGTGGCATCGAGCAAGGTGATCCCCTCGGGCCCCGCCACCCGTGCGCTGTAGGTGTTGGCCACCTGTTCCGGGAGGGGCCGGGCGATGATCAGCCGTGTGAGCTCGTTCGGATCCAGCTGCTCGAGCCAGGCCTCGACACGGTCGAACACGGTCCGCATGTACACCTGGAACTCTTCGTAGTTACCGATCCTCTGATCGATCATCTCCCCCACGGTCTTCTCCTTGCCGTGGTTGGGGATGGCCGGATTGACCCGCTCTACCCAGGTGTCGTCCCAGACGGGCGCGGCGCCGGAGATCATCATGAACGAAGCGTCGACCATATTGACGATGTGAAACAGGCTGAAGGCTATGGGCAGGACACCCTCACGCTCGAAGTGGTTGACATGGTCAATGTTCATGGTCGCCACGGCGTCGTAGTACAGCGAAAACATGGCGTGCATACGGCGACGGAGCGAGTCGAGCAGTAATGCCCCCATGGCGTCCGATGCGATCCCGTCCGAACCCGCTACTTCTGACATGGTGACTCCCTCCGTGCAGCCCAGGAGCGGGCCACACGGTCATGTAAACACTTGTCACAATTACTGTCAACTGTTATCGTCAGCCTCCTTGGGAGCAGGGGCCGCGGTGGCCACCCACATGGGTATACGCACCTGCCGGTCCGCACCGCTTCGGGCCAACACCTGACAGAAAAACCCCACGAGGGAGATGAGTGCCAATGCATCTCGAAGTCGACAAGGCCGACCTCCATCACATCCGTGCCGTCACGTACCCGGTCGAACCTCTCCAAGCTGGCGAGGCCCGGATCCAAGTCGACACATTCGGCCTGTCTGCCAACAACATCACCTATGCCGTCTACGGCGAGACCATGCGGTACTGGGAGTGCTTCCCAGGGCCGAATGAAGACGGGGTGTCCTGGGGCCGAGTCCCAGTCTGGGGATTCGGCGACGTCGTTGAGTCGAACGCACCGGATCTGGCTGTAGGGCGGCGCGTCTACGGGTACTTCCCCCTGGCCGACGAGCTGATCGTCCAACCCGGACGCAGCGACGAGCAGGGATTCTCGGACGTGTCCCCGACCCGTGAGGCCGTGCCTTCTGTCTACAGCCGCTACGGCTATGTGGAGTCCGACCGCATCTACCGTCCCGAACGTGAGCCTCAGCACATGCTGCTGTGGCCTCTCTTCGTCACCTCGTTCGTAGTCGATGACTTCCTCGGCGACCATGACCTCTACGGGGCAGGAACGGCTGTCGTGTCGAGCGCCTCGTCGAAGACGGCGATCGGGAGCGCCTTCCTGCTGGCCGAGCGCCCCGGCATCGAAGTGATCGGCCTCACCTCATCGTCCAACCTGGAGTTCGTCCGTTCGCTCAGTTGCTATGACTCCGTGCTTGCCTACGAAGAGATCGCGGCTCTGCCCGAAGTAGGCACCTGCTACCTCGACGTGGCCGGCCGTCGGGACATCACCCATGCCGTCCACTCCCACCTGGGCGACCATCTGCTCTACAGCATGGTCATCGGAGACACCCATTGGGACAACGCCGCCGCCGGTGTCGGGGACCTGCCCGGGCCGCGACCAGAGTTCCTTTTCGCTCCGGTGCAGATCGCCAAGCGCCGGACCGACTGGGGCCGCGAGGGCTTCGAGACCAATGTGGCCGCGGCGTGGAATCGGTTCATCCCCTGGACCGACAGCTGGCTGACTCTCCGCTCAGCCACCGGGCCCGTCGAGGTCGAGTCCGTGTTTCGGAGCCTGCTCGATGGGCGCGTCGATCCTCGGATCGGTGACATCTGCGCGCTCAGTAAGACCTCTGGATCCGGCCGATGACCGGTCGATCTCCGCAGCCCAGCGCAGTCGAGCAGCCCAGCGCAGTCGAGCAGCCCAGCGCAGTCGAGCAGCCCAGCGCAGTCGAGCAGCCAGACGACGCCTTCGGCGAAGAGACGGACGGACGGCGCCTGCGGCGTGCACTCAACCGGGAAGCCGTGGTCGATGCACTCCTCTCGCTGTACGACGAGGGAAACCTCCGGCCGGGCACGGACCGGATTGCCGAGCGGGCCGGGATCTCTCCGCGATCGCTGTTCCGCTACTTCGACGACACCGACGATCTGGCCCGAGAGGCCATCGCCCGCCAGCAGGCCAGGGCGATGCCCCTCCTGCTTCTTGGCATCGAGGCTGACGCCCCATTCGATGACCGCGTCCGTGCTCTGGTCGAGCAACGCTTCCGACTGTTCGACGGCATCGGTCAGGCTGCCTACGTGGCCCGCCTGCGCGCACCGTTCCAACCAGCAGTGGCCGAGTCGCTGGAGACCACGCGAGCATTTCTGAGAAACCAGATCCGCGTGCTCTTTGCCACCGAGTTCGCTGCCCTGGGCGACCAGGCCGGTGACGCCCTAGCCGCAGCCGATGTCGTGACCTCGCTCGAATCAGGCCAGCTACTGATTGCCGATCAGGGCCTGTCCCGTGCGCAGGCGAAGTCTGTCATCACCCGCACCCTTTCCGTCCTACTCTCCCCTGGAGGTTCCCGATGACCGCTTATCGCGGCAGTATTCGCCACGCCGTCCGCTTGTCCTGCCCGCCAGACCTGGTCTGGGACGTGGTCGGCGCGCCCGAGCGCCTGCCGGAGTGGTGGCTCGGCATCGAGTCCTGCGTCGTCGAGGGGATGACCCGGACGATCACCGCCCGCTCTGGCCTGCCCATGCCAGAGAAGCTCCTCACCATCGACAACAACCTGCGCCGGTTCCAATACCGGATCGACGTTCCTATGTTTACTGAGCATCTGAGCACCATCGATGTCCATGATCTCGAGGACGGCACCTGTCTGGTGGTCTACAGCGTGGACGCTGAACCCGCCGTGCTGGCCCTGGTCATCGGTGGGGCCGCTCGGGCCGCTCTCAACTACCTGCCAGAGTTCCTCGGCGTGAAACAGGTCCTGTGAGCACACTGCACCCCGCACAAGCCAGACTCGCCCCACCCACCGTCCACTCCCGTTCTCTCTCCCACTCCCGTTCTCTCTCCCACTCCCGTTCTCTCTCCCACTCCCGTTCTCTCTCC
>JBAXCY010000224.1:0-3834 GCA_037141235.1 Acidimicrobiales bacterium
CATCAGCGACCCGTCGCCGGCTGGCACCATTGACCAAAAGCCGACCATCACCGTGCCGCCGGGCCCGCCGCCGACCCAGCTCGAGTCCAAGGACCTCATCGTGGGGACCGGTCCAGCAGTCGTGGCCGGCGACAAAGCCACCGTGCAGTACGTAGGTACGGCCTACTCCAGCGGCAAGGAGTTCGACTCGTCGTGGAGCCGGAACCAGCCGTTCCCGTTCGTCCTCGGGAAGGGCGAGGTCATCGCCGGATGGGACCAGGGAGTAGTTGGCATGCAGGTCGGCGGGCGCCGTGAACTGATCATCCCGGCGAGCCTGGCCTACGGGGCGCAGTCACCGGGATCAGGGATCGCCGCTAATGACACGCTCATCTTCATCGTCGACCTCGTCAAGATCAACTGATCTAGAGATCGATGGATCCAGTCCGATGATGCCGGCGTGATGGATGCTGCTCAGTGGGACGCACGGTACGCCGGGGTCGACCTGGTGTGGACGGCCACACCTAACCAGTTCCTGGTGACCGAAGTGGCTGGGCTCACCCCGGGCTCCGCCGCCGATCTGGCCTGCGGCGAGGGGCGCAACGCGGTGTGGCTGGCCGAGCAGGGCTGGGTGGTGACCGGTGTCGACTTTTCGCCAGCCGGGCTGAACAAGGCAGTCCGCCTGGCAAAAGCGCGTGGTGTCGACGTGGCATGGGTCGAGTCGCCTGTCGAAGCGTGGGTGCCTCCAGCAGGCGGGTTGGACCTGGTGGCGGTGTTCTACCTGCAGCTCCCCGAGCCGCAACGGACGGCGGCGCTACAGGTGGCGGCATCAGCCGTTGGCCCCGGCGGGACGCTCCTCGTTGTGGCCCATGATCGTGACAATCCGGTCCACGGTTTCGGGGGCCCACCCGATCCCGCGGTTCTCTACGACGTGGCTGGCGTCGTCGAAGTAACCGAGGCGGCAGGTCTGACCGTCCAACGGGCCGAACAGGCCATCCGAATGGTCGCTACTGATGATGGACCTCGCCAAGCCATCGATACCGTGGTGCGCGCGTTACGCGCCCAGCCGTCAAGCAGGTGAAATACGTAGGTCCCGGTCGGCGTTGGTGAACGTACAGAGTGAGGAAGGGAGCACACGATGGCCACGGTTGAACTGACGAAGGACAATTTTGCAGAGGTAGTGTCGACCAACGGCACCGTGCTGGTCGACTTTTGGGCATCGTGGTGCGGCCCGTGTCGGACCTTCGGCCCCATCTTCGAAGCCGCGTCCGATGCGCACCCTGACCTGGTGTTCGGCAAGATCGATACCGAGGCCCAACAAGAACTAGCCGGATCGTTCGGGATCCAGTCGATTCCCACACTGATGATCCTGCGCGACCAGGTGATCGTGTTCAGCCAGCCCGGAGCACTCCCGGGTGACGCGCTCGAAGATCTGATCGCCCAGGCGGTCAACCTCGACATGGAGGAAGTGCACCGAGAGATCGCTGACGGTCCTGCCCCTGCCTGATCGGTGCCGGATGCCGAAGAGTGACACTTCTTCGACAGCGGCAGCAAACGGGCTAGGCCGCCTTCTCACCTGAGTAGGTAGCACTGCCGAATCCGAGGATCGGGTAGAAGATGAAGTTCAAGAAGAACATACCGACCCCGAACCCGGTCCCCTTGCCGAACGCCTTGGCCAAGTCGATCATGACGATGAGGGCCACCACGATGTTCACCAGCGGGATGAAGAAGAGGATCAGCCACCAGCCGGGACGGCCCGAGACCTTGCACATCAGGTAGATGTTGTAGAAGGGGATGATGGCGCCCCAGCCCGGGCGGCCGGCTTTGGAGAAGATCATCCACACGGCGGCGATCTCCAGTACGGCGATGGCTAGGACGAAGATGACGTAGATCGTCATACCAGCCGAGTTAGCAGCAACGAGGTGGGACACGTGAGGCCTCCATGATCGATGATCGGTCAACTGCAGCGATTGCCAGCATAGGAAGTGATCGCGGAGCGGTAGTGGATGGAGCCAGCCGTCAGTCCTCAGCCGGCCCGATAGTGCGCTGCATGCGGACCCGCAGGTAACGCTCCAACAAGTGCACCGCCCAGGCGAACGCGGTGATCAAGACGGCCCCGGCCAGGACCGGGAAGAACAGGAACCTGATCCCTTGATCTGAGGGCACAACCGCTACGAGCAGCGCAGTGGCTGCTCCTGGAGGGTGCAGCGCGTTAGCCAAGCGCATCAGCACAAAGGCGAGGGCCACTGCAGTGCCAGCCATGACAGCCACACGATCACCGGGGGCGGCTACGCAGATGAACCCGGCCAGGGCCCCGATGAATTGCCCAGCGCAAACGTTCCATGACCGGGCGATGTCTTGGCCGGGGAGGGAGAACAGCACTACGGCCGACGAGGCCAGTGAGGCCACCAGGATTGGGATGTGGTTCGGGGAGCTCAGCTGGTTCAAGTACACCAAGAAGCCGATGATCAACCCGACGGCAAGGACGTCGATCAGCGACAGCTCGAGGTACCCATGGTGCACGGGAGCGAGCAGTCGGGCCACCATGGACGGGCGAACCGGAGCAGCGGCCGGCACGTCCACGTCGCCGGGACCCGCTCGCCACTCTGGCTCCTCACTACCTGGGTGGTCTGTCGGTGATGACGCCATCGACTGCAGGATAGAAGGTGAGCACCACCCGAGTGCGACACTGCTAGTGATCGGTCCCCAAGGTCAGCTCCGTCGCCCCCTGCCGGCAGTGCTCAAGTGGAACAGATGGACCGGTACCACCCTTGCTAAATACGGGTGCACGTGGCTGTCCGGCCGGACGACCTCGTCCGCTTCGAACAGCTCAGCCGGCCCCGACTGTCTGATCCTCACTCCACCTGAAACGACCGTTTCGATAGGCCGAACTGGTAGCCCTCCACCGTGGTCGCCACCGTGACATCGGGCGCCCTTGCCGCCCCGAGGGTGACGAACAGGGGGACGAAGTGCTCGACGGTCGGGTGGGCGTAGGGCAGCCCTGGCGCCCGGGCCCGATAGTCGCAGAGCGCGTCGAGGTCACCGATGGCCAAGGCCTCGGCGGCCCAGTGGTCGAACTCGCTGGACCACGTGGGTACGACATTGTCGACGAAGGCACGCTGGTCGAGGTAGGGCAGCCCGTGCGTCATGAACCCAGAGCCGACGATGAGGACGCCCTCGTCGCGCAGTGGCCGCAGCCGTCGGCCCAACTCCAGCAACTGCACCGGATCGTGGGTGGGAAGGCTCATCTGCAGCACGGGCACCTCTGCGTAGGGGTACATGACTTTCAGCGGCACCCAGGCGCCGTGGTCGAGCCCGCGGGCACCATCCGTGTCAACTAGCTGGCCATCGGGCATCAACGAGGCCACCCGTTGGGCCAGGGCCGCCGCGTCAGGTGTCGGATACGTCATGGTGAAGAACCGCGGGGCGAATCCACCGAAGTCGTAGACGAGGGGCGTGGCCGGCCCGGTGGCGGAAAGTCGGAGCGGGGCCTGCTCCCAGTGGGCGCTGACCATGAGGATGGCCCGGGGCCGAGGAAGAGACTGCGCCCAGGTGAAGAGCTCACTGATCCAGAGGGGATCGTCGAACAGCGGAGGGGCGCCGTGGCTCAAGAAGAGAGCGGGCAGCGGCCCATCGTCGACAGTCCACTCTGGCTGGTCATCACTCGACGGGGCAACGTCGCGCAGGAAGGCGTCGAATGCCGCTCCTGGCTCTCGAACCAGCATCGGCGAACTCATCGCCGGACCCGACCCGCCGCGGCCGGAACCGTCAGGTTCGCCTCAGTAGTTGCATCCACAACTAAAAGTTATCACGTGCAACTGAATTTCGATCCACCGCCATAGGAGCATGGGCGCTGCG
>JBAXCY010000225.1:0-3819 GCA_037141235.1 Acidimicrobiales bacterium
GCGGCTCAGGTAGCCATCAAGGGCATCGCTGTGCTCGGGCTGACGTACGGGGCGGTCGATGTGATCCGCCACCAGGGTCGCGCCGTAGTGCTGGAGGCCAATTGCTGGCCCCGGGATCTGGCGTACGTCGGCGAGTTGAGCGGGGTGGATCTGGTGGATGAAGTGGTCCAGGTGGCGCTGTCTCAAAGGATCGGCTTCGCCGGCCTCGGAGGGTAGTCCTGAAACTGTAGGAACTACCGGTTGTATATCCGTAACGGAACAGTTACGGTAACCATTGTGTTACTCATCAACGAAGCGGTAGCCACGGCCGCACCGGTTACACCGCACACGGCGCACGCTGGGCGAGGTGGGTGACGCCGTGCCGGCGGCAGCAGTACCCGCAGGCGACCCGTTCGAGGCGCTCGGCGACCCCAACCGCCGGGAGATCCTCCGCTTGCTGGGCGAGGGGGACAAAGCCGTCTCTGAGTTGGCTGACGCCATGCCTATCAGCCGGCCAGCTGTCTCTCGCCACCTCCGACTCCTGCGCCATGCTGGCCTCGTGACCGAGCAGGCCGAGGGCACCCGGCGGATCTACCACCTCCACGAGCAGGGACTCCAGGCGGTCCAGACCTACCTCGAGCGGGTGTGGGGTGATGCCGCCACTCGGTTCCGACTGCTGGCCGACAACAACGAGGAGGGACCCCAACAGTGACCAGTCCTCTCCGGCTCGATTTCAACGTCTCCTGTCCACCAGCGCGCGCCTTCGCCTTGTGGACCGATCGGATCGATACCTGGTGGCCGACGGACCACACCGTCAGCGCAAGCCACGAGGTGACCGTGACCCTGGAGCCCGGCGTCGGCGGCAGAATCTTCGAGCGCACCCCTGATGGCGTCGAGCACGAGTGGGGCGAAGTCACCGTATGGGAGCCGCCGAACCGGCTCGACTACCTCTGGCACCTACGCCGCGACCGATCCGATGCCACCGAGGTGTCGGTCCGATTTACGCCCTCAGGCGGGCAGGGGACCCGGGTGGAGATCGAACACACGGGATGGGAGCACCTAGGCGCCGACGGGGAGACCTGGCGCAACCGAAACGAGCTCGGCTGGCAGACCTTGCTTCCTCACTACATGGCCGCGGTAGTAGCCGACTCCGCCGACGATCGCCCGACCCACCACGAGCAGCAGACCAACGACAAAAAGGATCAACCATGACCATCGGGACCAAGGACCAGCCCTGGCAGCTGCACACCCCACCGGGTAGCTCTGCCTACGAGATATACCGAGACTCCGACACCGACCCCGAGCAGTTGGTATGCCAGGTCGGCACCACCAAGTTGACCTACTTGTGGCGGGCGGTGGACGACCTGCACACCTGGCTGGTCGCACAGGGTGACTGGGTGGCGCTGGGCGCCTCGGACGAGAAGAAGGACCCTGCACCCGACACGGTCGAGGCGTGGGGTCGCTCCTCCGACAACCCGGTCGGCGGGTGGTACGGGCTGCGGAAGGGATACCGGGGACGATTCGGGATGTATCTGCCTCCATTGCTCGAAACTCTGGGACTCGCCGAAGTGACCCACGACGCCCGTAACAACACCATGAGAGGAATCTGATGGCCGAGATCCGCGTGATCCGCTACCGCACTACGCCCGAGAGTGCCGATGACAACGCCCGACTGATCGAGGATGTCTTTGCCGAGATGGATGCCCAAGGGACGGCCGGCATCCGCTACACCGCCCTCCGCCTCGACGACGGGGTGAGTTTCGTGCACATCGCCGTCATCGAGGATGGGGAGAACCCGCTGCAGTCGTCCCCCGCGTTCGGCGCCTTCCAATCTGGCCTGGGCGAGCGGTTGGAGGACGGGCCATATCCATCTACAGCCACCGTGGTGGGTAGCCACGGTGGTGGCTTCGAGGGCTGATCGGACCGCCCGGGGCTGATCGGACGAGCAACCAGCTCAGTTGGCGTTAGCGGATCCCGAGTTCTGCATCTTCATCGAGGCGTCAGATGACTCGTCGGTCGTTGGCGGCAGCAGCAGCGTGGCGAGCAGCCCTAAGAAGATGAAGCCGGCGGCGGCAAAGGAGACCGCCCGGGCCGCATCGACGGCAGCACTCGAGGCAGCCGCCACGATGGCTGTCCCGTCTGGCATGGAGCCGAGTGATCCGATGGCAGCGCCTCCCGACGAGCTGACGACGTGGACGACCTGATCGGAGACGGACTTGGGGATTCCGGGCACCGCGGCCAATGCTGCTGTCGTCTTCGACGTCAACACGGTCAAGAGGATAGAACCGAGGA
The DNA here is from genome assembly GCA_037141235.1 of Acidimicrobiales bacterium. Taxonomy (GTDB): domain Bacteria; phylum Actinomycetota; class Acidimicrobiia; order Acidimicrobiales; family RAAP-2; genus Bog-756. The sequence goes on from JBAXCY010000225.1 coordinate 2,272, forward strand.
TGGCCACACCGAGTGCCGAGCCGACCTGTCGCGAAGTCGACTGGATGCCCGAGGCCTGACCAGACTCCTCTACCGGCACGTCGACCAAGATGACCCCGGTCAGCTGTGCGGTGGCCATGCCGACACCCATGCCGTAGACGAACAGCCAGGCCGCCATCACCCAGACACTCACGGTGGCACTCAATGTGGCGCCGAGCCCAGCGATGCCGATGATCTCGAAGGCCAGCCCCAATCGAGCGATGCCACGAGGGCTGATCCGCGCGGCCAACTGCGGGGTGGCTCCGCCGGCGACAAACGAGCCGATGGCCAGTGACAAGAAGAGCCAACCGGTATCGAGGGCGCTGAAGCCGAGGACGCCTTGGAGGAACAAGGGCAGTACGAAGAGCAGTCCGAACTCTCCGAAGGCGACCACAGTGACGGCCACATTGCCGGCCGCAAAGCTTCGGATCTTGAACAGATCCAAGTTCACCAGCACCACCTTGCGCCGCTTGGCTCGTGATGCCTCGACGAAGGTGAAGGCGATGAGCGCCACCGCGGCAATAGCGAAGGCCGCCGGGACCGGCGAGGGCCAGTTGGCCGGCCAGGTCCATGACCCGAGCGACAGCGACTGGGTCTGGCTCCACCAGCCGTAGTGCGGGGCTTCGATGAGGCCGAATACCAAGGTGGCGAACCCGACGATCACCAAAAGGTTGCCGGTCCAGTCGATGCCCTTGCGGACATGAGGGTCCTTGGTCTCGGGGACAACGAAGAGGATGCCAGCCAGAATGATGAGGCCTACGGGGACGTTGATCAAGAACGCCCACCGCCAGGAGAAGTCGGTGGTCAGCCATCCACCGAGCAACGGGCCTACGGCGGCCATACCGCCGATGGTGGAGCCCCAGATGGCAAAGGCGATGGCCCGGTCCTTGCCGGTGTAGATGGTGTTGACCGTCGACAAGGTGGCGGGCAGGATCATGGCGCCGCCGATGCCTTGCAGGAACCGGCCCAGGATCAAGATCCCACTGGTGGGTGCAGTAGCCGCCACCAAGGAGGCGGCCACGAAGACGATGACCCCGCAAGCGAAGAGCTTTCGCCGGCCCCAGACATCGCCGGTATGTCCGAGGGTGATCAACAGCGAGGCGAATACCAGCGAGTAGATGGAGTTGAACCACTCCGCCGTGTTGGCGCTCACGCCGAGCTCTCGGATGATGGTGGGAACGGCGACGTTGACGATGGTGGCGTCGACGATGATCATCGCCACCCCGAGGGCCACGAAAGGCATGGGGAGCCACTTGGCCAAACCGGTGGCGTCTTTGTCGAGGGTGGGAGCGTTCACGAGGGGCCTCCTTGGCCGGATTGTCACCGAAGCCAAGGGACCGGGGAACTAGTGGGAGGCGACCGAGGTCACCGTGTGTTCGTTCATCCTAGGTGTGGGATGTTCTGGAGAGTGTCGCTCGGCTCAGCACCGCAGCCTTGAAAGGCGTGCTCTGGGGACGCCTGCTGCATCAGTGGTGGGCAAAGCCCCCGATGCCAGCCGCAGGAGTACCTAGCCGCAGGAGTACCTAGCCG
>JBAXCY010000226.1:0-3810 GCA_037141235.1 Acidimicrobiales bacterium
GTGCAGGCCCCGACCATGGGGGTGTGGAGCAGTGGGGACTTCGCCCTCACCGAGGTGCAGATGTCGGGATCGGGTGACTACGTGGCCGGTCCGTGGCGGTATGAACGCATCGAAGGTCCGGGCCATTGGATGCAGTTGGAGGCACCCGACGAGGTCAACAGACTCCTTCTGGACTTCCTGCCCACATGACGGGTGCGGGCGTGACGGGCGCGGGTGTGACGGGCGCGGGTGTGACGGGCGCGGGTGTGACGGGTGTGGCCATGAGTTCGCACACGGTCGACGTCGACGGTCCTGTCCACTACGCCGACTACGGCGGCCCGGTCGATGCTCCGCTGCTGGTCGGGGTGCACGGACTGGGCGGCTCCCACCTCAACTGGGCGGCACTCGCTCCCCATCTGGTCGACCGGTACCGCCTGGTGGCGGTGGATCTGGTCGGCCATGGCCATACCCCGGTGGCTGGGCGCCGACCCGACGTCGACGGCCACGTCACCGTACTGAAGGGCTTCATCCGTGCCATCTCGGATCGACCAGTAGTCCTGATGGGCAACTCGCTCGGCGGTCTGGTCGCCGCCCTGTGCACGGCGGACGCCCCGGACCTGGTGTCAGGTCTGATCCTGGTGGATCCGGCCCTTCCGGCCGGCAGGCTCGGCATGGTGCACCCCCGGGTGATGGCCAACTTCGCCTTGTGTGCCGTTCCCGGGGTGGGGGAGCGGTATCTGGCCGCGCTGCGTACTCGCACTACTCCCGAGCAGAAGGTGCGGCGGGTGCTGCGGACTACGTGTGTCGACCCCGGCCGGGTGCCGGTGGAGGTAGTGGACGCCCATATCGCTCTCACCGCGGCAGGGGATCGAGCGAAGGGCGACCAGGCCTACCTGACCTCGGCTCGGTCGCTGTCGTGGATTTTGGCCCGCCCGGGATCCACCGTCGACCGGCTCGAGGGCATCGATCACCCGGTGCTCCATCTGCATGGCTCCCGTGATGTCCTGGTGCCCCTGTCAGCGGCGCGCCAAATGGCTCGGGGACGGGCCAACTGGCAGCTCAAGGTGGCCAGGGACATCGGGCATGCGCCGATGCTGGAGACCCCGGTGTGGACGGCCCACCGCATCGTGGAGTGGATGGACGACCGTCAGTTGACCTGACGGTCCAGGCCCACCCAGTAGGGCGCCCGGAGCCGGAACTTCTGGAGCTTGCCGGTGGCCGTGCGGGGGAGCTCGTCACGGATCTCGACCGACTTGGGGCACTTGTAGCCAGCAAGCACGCCGTGGCAGTGGGCGATGACCGACTCCTCGGTGATGGCGCTGTTGTCGGCCACGACCACCAGGGCCAGCACCATCTCTCCCCACTTCTCACTCGGGACTCCGATGACGGCTGCCTCGAGGATGCCGGGCAACGAGAAGATGGCATCTTCCACTTCGATGGACGAGACGTTCTCCCCACCGGTGATGATTACGTCCTTCTTGCGGTCCAGGATGCTCAGGTGGCCCTCGTCGTCGATGAGCCCGCCGTCACCGGTGTGGAACCATCCGCCGGCCAGGGCCTTCTCCGTCTCCTCGGGTTGGCGCCAGTAGCCCTCCATCACCATGTTGGAGCGGGCCAGCACCTCGCCGTGGTCGTCGATGCGGAGCTCGGTCCCGACCGAAGGGGCACCGGCCCGCATCAGCTTGCGGGCTCGCTCTCCTCCAGAGAGGTCATCCCACTCCGCCCGGGTGCGGTTGACGGTGAGCAGGGGAGAGGTCTCGGTGAGTCCGTAGATCTGGATGAACTCCCAGCCCAACTCGGCCTCGACTCGCTCGATGGTCCGACTGGGCGGGGGAGCCCCGGCCACCACGATCCGGGTAGTGCCGCGACCGGGGATGTCGCCGTCCCAGTGCGGTGCGGCGTCGAGCACGGCATTGACCACGGCTGGCGCCGCCGACATCAGGGTCACCCCGTGACGGTCGACCCGGTGGAGGATTTCGTGGCCGTCGACCTTGCGCAGGACCACCTGGGTGGCACCCATGGCTGCCGTGGCCCAGGGCATGCCCCAGCCGTTGGCGTGGAACATGGGCAGGGTGTGCAGGTAGACGTCGCGGTCGGACACCCCGATGTGCCAGCCGAAGGTGGCGGCGTTGAGCCAGCAGTTGCGGTGGGTGAGCTGTACGCCCTTGGGACGGGCTGTGGTGCCTGAGGTGTAGTTGATCGTCGCGGTGGCTGCCTCGTCGGACACCCACGGAACTGGCTCGGTGTCGGGCACGTAGAGCTCGGCATCACTGTCGGCCCCCATGACGAAGCGGCGGCTGGGCCCGATGCCGGCCAGGGCCTCGTCGAGTTCGGGGTCGACCAGGAGCACGGTGGCCCCCGAGTGCTCGAGGATGTACTCGACCTCGGCCGGGGCCAGGCGGAAGTTGACGGGAACCAGGATCCGGCCCCATCCGGTCACACCGAAGAAGGAGGCCAGGAGCCGAGCTGAGTTGTGCGAGACGATGGCCACCCGCTCGCCGGGTGTGATCCCCAGGCGGTCCAGTCCGGCGGCTTGGGCCCGGGCCCGAGCGGCCAGCTCGGCGAAGGTCTGGGGACCCCACGGGGCAGCTGGCTGATCGGGCTCGTCGAACAGTGCCACCCGGTCCGGATAGGTGCGGGCGGACCGGTCGAGGAAGTCCTGGACATTGAAGTGCACGTGCATGGCATCTCCTGGCGGCAACGAAGTCCCCAATCTACGCAATCGAGCACAAGAGAGAGATCGACGGGAGTCGGTGCTGTAACGATGGATGAGGCTGGCATCGAACAGATCGCACACATCTCGGGCCGCATCGCTAAGGTGCGGCCATGACCGCCCCACGAGTCGCTGTCGGCCCGTTCCCGTCGGACTTCGCCACTGACGCCGTCCGCGACGGTGGGGGTGAGGTCGTGGAGCTCCAGGAGAACCCCGACAGCCTGGTATGGCTGGACCCGGCCGACATGGCTGGCCTGACCGCATGGCTGGAGCAGGTGCCGCTGGCCCGGTGGGTGCAGCTTCCATTTGCCGGGGTCGAACGGGTGGCCGCGGCCGGCCTCTTGGACGAGAAGCGGATCTGGACGTGTGCCAAGGGTGCCTACGCCGAGCCGGTAGCCGAGCATGCTTTGGCTCTGGCCCTGGCCGGGCTGCGCCATCTGCCCACTCGGGTGCAGGCCAGGTCGTGGGGGGTCCCGACGGGCACCAGCCTGTACGACCAGAAGGTGACCATCTTGGGTGGCGGGGGAATCGCCACGTCACTACTCGAGCAACTCGCCCCGTTCCGAGTGGAGGCCACCGTGGTCCGCCGGCATCCCGATCCGATCCCTGGGGCGGCCCGGGTGGTTCGGACCGAGCACTTGCACGAGGCACTGTCGGGAGCCCTGGTGGTGGTCCTCGCCTTGGCCCTCACCCCGGAAACGGCCGGGATCATCAGCACTGATGAGTTCGCCGTCATGGATGAGTCCGCGTGGCTGGTGAATGTGGCCCGAGGGGGTCATGTGGACACCGACGCGCTGTTAGCGGCCTTGGAGGCGAAGTCGATCGCCGGTGCGGCCCTCGATGTGACCGATCCTGAGCCGCTCCCCGACGGACATCCGCTGTGGGGCCGCAATGACTGCATCATCACTCCGCACACGGCCGACACCATCGAGATGGTGATTCCGTTGCTGGCCAACCGGATCCGCACCAACGTGGCCCGGCTGGCGGCCGGAGAGCCCATGGTCGGCCAAGTCGACGCCGTGGCTGGTTACTGAGCCGACCCAGTTGTCGGGCCGCTAGAGAGCGACCCAGTTGTCGGGCCGCTAGAGAGCGACCCAGTTGTCGGGCCGCTAGAGAGC
>JBAXCY010000227.1:0-3782 GCA_037141235.1 Acidimicrobiales bacterium
GCCCAGAGCCCAGAGCCCAGAGTCCAGAGTCCAGGGTCCAAGGTCCCAACACCCGACCCGGCAAGGCCATGTCGCCCCGTGGCAACCAACCGTCCGAGCCACCGCCAGGTGAACTGGCTACCATTCCGAACATGCCCCTTGCATACGAAGGCACCGATCTGCTCACCACGGCGGAGATGGCGCAGTTTGTCGCCCAGGGGTTCCTCTCCTTCGAATCGGTGGTTCCCGAGGAGATCAACGAGGCGGCCATCGCCGAGTTCGCGCCGACTGGTGTGTTCGACCTGCTGCGGGCCAAGCCCGACAGCGGTGCCCCGCTCGCTCAGATCTACCCGGATCCCTCGCCCATAGGCGCCATGCTCCGGCTCCCCAGGGTGCAAGGGATCATCGAAAGCTTGGTGGGACTCGATGCCGTCTACGACCACGACTGGGTACACGTGCGAGCGCCCCACGACACCGTCGACCAGCACCTCCATCAAGACGCCATCATCGATCTCACCCGGGCGTTCGATATCCAGATGTTTTGGTACCCGCGAGCGGTGGAAACCCATAGCGGTGGAACCGGCTTTATCCCCGGTTCCCATCTGCGCAAGGTCAACGAGTTCGAGATCGCCCGCTACCAGAACTTTTGCGGCCAGAAGGACTTTGTCGGACCGGCCGGCTCGCTCGTCGTCTTCCATCAGGGCATGTGGCATCGAGGAAGGGCCAACCACACTGACGACGAACGTTGGGCTTACAAGATACGCCTCAACCCGACAACCCCCCAGGTCCGGCGATGGAACCTCGAGGACTACGACGCTGTGCACGGCACGCCGAGCGACCACATTTTTGCTACCTACGATCCAGCCACGGCGGCCAACATGTTCCGGACGCCAGAGCCGTGGTTCGAGGCGGCGGCCAGTCGGCTCGAGACGGTAAACCGGGCGCGCCTGTGGCGCTACCTGACCGGGGATCAGGCCTTTGATGCCGACTGGTATCTGACCCGCACCGGAGGCCGCGAGCGGATCGACGGGACGGTTGGATGAGCACCCGCCAGCAGGTCCTCTTTCTCTACCTGGCGACCAGTGCCATGGATACACCGGTTATCGCGTGGTCGAGCTACGACGGAGCCGGCGATGGTCCGACACCGCCGGTGGTTTCCGACCCGACACCGCCCTACGCCACCGGTGTGGACGCCCTACGTGATGGGTGGCGCCTGATCCAGGCATCTGCGATGCATCGTGCGCTGCCCGGTCACGAGCGAGATGTGGACTTCCTTCTCCACGAGTTCATCTTCGAGCGCCTCGTCGGCTGACACCGATCCGTCACCTTCTGTGACTCACGGTCAGGGGCAGCACCAGCCAAAGCGGAGCAGCCCAGACCAGCGGTCCGGTCAGCAGCCCAGACCAGCGATCCGGTCAGCGGCCCAGACCAGCGGTCCGGTCAGCCGTCGCCGAGCCCTCGGGCATCCCAGGCTCCACCATCGGGGACCGTGCCGCCCGGTGTGACGTCGAGTTCACGACGGACTTCTCCCAAGTTCTCGTGCATGATGCCCATCCAGTCCCACGACAGATCGCTCACGTCGAAAGTGGTGGTGGCGCCACGGGTGGCCGCCTCGGCCAGGTCAGTCGGGTCCAGCACGGAGTAGGTAGGAGCGAACGGGGTGATCTGTACGTCGTGGTGCCACTGCAGCAGTACGACGGCAAGGTAGGTGAGTCCGCCATCGGGACAGTTGGCGGCGGTGAACATGGCGATGTTCACTTCGTCATTACTCGAGGTGCTGTAGCCAGCGAGGATGTGGTGCAGGTCGTGTGAGCCCAGCACTTCCAGCGGGGGTGTCATCGGGGTACCTGGTATGTCGTAGCCGGTGTGACGGTAAAAACGTATGAGCTCGGCCCCGACCGAACCGGCTGGGGCTTGGTGAAGCAGCGCGGTGTAGGCCTCGAGCGCCTCGGGCTCGGTGGTGAGCGGCTCTTCGAGACGGTCCATCCGGGTGGTGATCACCTCGAGGGACTCCCCTGACCGTTCGGCCAGGAACCGCCGGAACATATCGCCGCCAGCCACCTCTGCTGATTTCTGGGTCAAAGAACCGATCAGCGCGGCGGCCTCTTGGTCGACACCGAAGGCCTCGGACAGTGACACCAGGGATTGCTCGCCAGCAATGTCGAAGTCCTCGGCCATCAACACGCACAGCGAGGCGGCCACGATGGCTTCATGTCGAGAGCGCGGGTCTGGCAATAGCGTGCACAGCTCCGCTAGGGCCTGATCGCTAGTCGACCAAACGCCGCCTTCTTCCAGGAGGGGGCCACCTATCGCGAGGCCCGTGCGTGCGCTCTCGAAGGTCTTGGCCATGGCGTTGACCAGATCGGCAGAGGGCCCACCGAAACTGCGGGTGGTTCCGGCGGTGCTGACGTACCGCATGGCACCCAGGATCCCGTGGACGGTCTCGTCGGATCCGGTAAGGAGCAGTGTCATCGTGTCTCTCGTTTCCTAGTGAACGTCCCAGCAACGTTGCTGCACCGTGCGGCGGCGAGGTCAGGGAAGAACGATTGGCTGTGGTGAGGACCGCTGCCGACACGACCATTGCATCAGGCCAGGTGCCAGTAGGTAGACAATACGCCATTGGTCCCCGAAGTGGGCCGGGACTGAAGTCGGCTGGGACTGAAGTGGACCGGTCCCCGAAGTCGGCCACCGAAGTCGGCCACGGCAGTCGAATGCGACCTCGGGCTACCGTGACAGAGTCAAACTCCCACCTGCGATGAGACAACTTGGCCAGGCCAGGCCAGGCCAGGCCAGGCCAGGGGCGCTACGGGTGATGGCCAGGAGGATGCGGGCATGGGATACGAGTTGGGCCAACGGGGGGATCCCGTACTCCCCGATGGGCTGCGTGACCGGTTCGACGTGCTGCGAGGACGACCGTGTGAGGTGGCCGAGCTCCATGGTGGGCTCACCAACCGCAACCTGAAGGTGACGACCACAGAGGGGTCCTACGTACTGCGCATCTCGGACCCGTCGTCGGTTGCGCTGGCCATCGATCGGGACAACGAATACGCCAATACGTCCATTGCCGGTGAGGACGGAGTCGGTGCACCGGTGGTCGCCCGACTTCCAGACGACGACATCATGCTCATCGGCTTCATCGAGGGCCGGACACTCACCGAAGAGGACTTCTCGCTGCCTGGGGTCATCGAACGGGTGGCGGGGGCATGTCGGCGGCTCCACCAGGGAGCGCGGTTCGTCAATGATTTCGACATGTTCGACATCCAGAGGGGGTACCTCGCTTTGATCGATAGGCACGGGTACCGGTTGCCCGCAGGTTATGGCGATTTCGAGTTCCAGATCGAGCAGATCCGCCGATCGATGGTTACTCGCCGTGAGCCCACTGTGGCCTGCAACAACGACCTCCTAGCTGCCAATTTCATCGATCAAGGAGACCAGGTCCGAGTGATCGATTATGAGTACGCCGGCAACAATGATGCCTGCTTCGAGCTCGGCAATACCTGGAGCGAGTGCCATCTGAGTGACGATCAGTTGGCGTTGCTGATCACCTCGTACTACGGACGACCGTTGAGGAACAAGATGGCACGTGCCCGCCTGCACGGGCTGGTCTCGATGTACGGGTGGACGCTGTGGGCATCGATCCAAGACGCCACCAGCGCCATCGATTTCGACTACTGGACGTGGGGACTCGAGAAGTATGAACGTGCGGTTGAGTTGTTCCGGGGCCTGGACTTCGACCGACTGCTCGACGAGGTGCAGCGCACCGATTGATCGGTCACTGGCAGTGCCGATCGGATGCACCAGGG
>JBAXCY010000228.1:0-3771 GCA_037141235.1 Acidimicrobiales bacterium
GAGGCACTGGTTCAACCGAGGAGTCATCTATTGGTGACACGGCCAGCCGTCGGGCGATGTAGGGGGTGGAACGGAGCCAAAAAACCCCGGTCCCGGCCGTTCGAATAGGCCATAGACAAACGGTGTTTCCAGCCGATAAAATCACTGACAGAGGTTATTCCAACACTCTGAGTAGTCAAAATGTAGGGAGGCTCGAGGGGCATGCCACGAACATTGATGACCATCATGGCGACCACGATCGCAGTCGGAGGCCTAACCGCCGGAGCAGCAGGGGCGAGTTCACCTCCGCCCGCAACTACGACGGCAGCCGTTGCCGCCGCATCAGCCGAGGAACAGCAACTGCACGCCGCGATCGGGGGGCTCACCGCGATGGAACGGCAGCTCCAGCGCACACTGGCCGAGCAGCGAGCCTCCTTCGGTGTTCCGACGAGCACGCTGCCGTCAGCACCGGGCGAACCATCGACGACGACCGTGCCTAGAGGCACGGTGTCCCAGACCACGCATCCAGCTGTGGGTCAGGCGCCGGTATCGGCCTCCCGAAACCAGTCGGAGGGGTCGGGAGAACGCCAGGAGTCGACCGGAGGTTGGTCGGGGCCGACCACATCGGCGCCGAGTGCTCCCACCACCGTGGCAGCCCCGGTGACGACCACACAGCCACCGCCTCCATCCACCACCACGACTCAGCCGCCCACTCCTTCTACGACCACCACACAGCCATGGAGCGACGGTGGTTCTGATGACTGAACCGACCCGACCGCGACAAGGCACACGAAAGCGTCGCAGCGTGGTGTCCTCCTCGGTGGCGGCGGCCGCCACCGTAGGAGTGACGGGACTCACCATGGCCTGGGCTGTGGGCTCGACGCCACCTTCTGGGGCCGCGGCCAGCGCCGCTCAGGTGTCCAGTCAGATCGCGGCTGACAAATCGGCCATGGCCGAGATCCGTCAGTCGATCGCTGTCACCAAAGGCCAGTTGGCTGCTCTCGGGATCGTCGTTCCGACCGCTTCTGCCAATCCAGGCGATCCGGCAGCACCCGGCACGCCGGCGACGCCAGGGGTCACGGTTCCTGGCGGGGCGAACGGGGCGATCGCAGGAAAGAACGGATCGGTAGTGGTTCCAGCCGGAGGAGCAGCCGCTGGTTCTGTGGCAGCCAGGACCCCAGGGGCTGCCGCTGTTTCCAGTAGTTCAGGCAGTCCGGCACCATCGTCCAACTCGGCGTCTGGCGGTGCTCCGGCACCGGCACCGGTGGCCACCTCTCCTGCGCCTGGTCCGACGGCACCTCCTGCCACCTCTCCCCCTGCAACGGCACCGCCCGTTACGTCCCCTCCGGCCACCACGCCTCCACCCCCGGTGACGACCACCACGGGTGCATCTGCGGCCCAGCCGTGACCCAGGTCGAAGTCGGCCATCGGGTTTCAGTGGTCGGCAGCGTCCGGGCCATGGCGTGTGACATCACCGTCCATGGGGTGATCGAACATGTCCCAGCAGGATCGATCGAACGGGCCCTCGGCGTATTCAGGGCGGTCCACACGTCCTGCACCCGCTTCGAACCGACCAGTCCCCTGATGAGGATGAACGCCCGTCCGGGCCAGTGGCACGAGGTGCCTCCGGTCCTGTTCGCCGCCGTCACCGAGGCGTACGCCGCTTACGAGCGGACCGGAGGACGGTTCGATCCTCGCGTCCTCAGTGACCTGGTCGACTTGGGCTACGACCGGAGTCTCCCCTTCGAGGATGGTGTCGATACTCCGACGCGCGCTGGGAGTCTGCGTCGTCCCTTGGGCCCGTGGCGACCCCGATTCGTGTCTGGTAGACATCCCGAGATCCACCTCGGCGGTATTCCCATCGACCTCGGAGGTATCGGAAAGGGGCTGGCCGTCCGGTGGGCGACCGAGCTCCTGGCTGAAGATGTGGACGATTTCCTCGTCGATGCAGGCGGCGACTGCGCCTGCCGAGGGACCGGCCCCGAAGACGACGGCTGGCGTGTTGGCGTAGAGGACCCCCGAGGCCGGCTCTGGCCGGTCGCCGTGCTCGCACTCCGTGATCGGGCCTGTGCAACCTCATCAACTCGTCTGCGTCGCTGGCGCTCAGGGACCGAAGCCGCCCACCACCTGATTGACCCGTCTACTGGCAGCCCTGGTGGAGACGGGCTGCGTTCGGTCACCGTCGTGGCCGATGATGCTGCCGATGCAGAAGTCACCACCAAATCCCTCTTTTTGGCCGGTGTCGACGCCATCGCAGCAGCGGCCGAAGACCAGGGCACCGCCGCACTGTGGGTCGGCTCCGATGGTGCTGTAGGGATCAGCGCCGCCATGGCCCGATACGTCGTGTGGACCAACGAGTGAACGTCGACTCAACCCTGGCCGCGAGCAGGCAGTCGGCCGCCGCTCCCCTGTCCGTTCCCGAGCTCGACGCCGACGGGCAGCTCGCGATTCCGGGAGCGCTCCCGGACCAGTCACCTGTCCGTCCGGCCCTCTCAGTTCCCGAGTTGCGGCCTACCGCTGCCGGCCCTCCATCCAAGGGTGGCGAGCGGGCCCCAGGGTCGTTAGCTCGACCGGTGGCTCTGCTGGCCGGCCTACTGGTGGCAGCGATGCTCGTCGGTCGAATGTCAGGGTCCCCGGCCCAAACCCTGCTCCACAACAAGATGCTGCCGTGGATCCTCGGCCGGAGCCTGGGGGTTGCCACCTATCTGTCGCTGACGGCCATGGTGATCCTTGGACTGTGGCTGCGGCATCCGTGGCGAGGCCGCTTCCGCCGTCCCGGCCCGGAGTCGATCCTGTGGGCCCACGTCTCCCTGGCCGCCTGCACGGTTGCGCTCCTGGCCGGCCACCTCACCGCACTTGCCCTCGATCGCTATGCCGGGGTCGGATGGACCGGAGTCTTCGTCCCTTGGGGCGCGCAGTACCGCCCCACCGCCGTGGCCCTTGGCACCCTCGCCTTCTATCTCCTCCTCCTGGTGATCGGCACCGCAGCCCTGGCTGGATCGATCGGCCGTGCCGTCTGGTTCCCCATCCACACCGCCTCGGTGCTCGTGTTCTGTCTGACCTTGGCCCACGGCGTCCTGTCCGGCAGTGACGGCTCGTCCCTGCGGTGGGTCTACGTAGCCTCTGGCCTGGTGGTTCTCACGCTGCAGTTCACACGATGGCTGGCTGGGACCCTCGGGCATGGATCCGCGGTGGTGGACGAATGATCGTGCAGCCCGATGTCCGGGTCCACCCGGGACGTGGAGTGGCACGGGTCGACTCGTTGCTGCCCGGCCTCGGTCCGCAGATCACCGTTGACGCTACAGTCGCTGGGCTGGGTGATCCCCGCGCTCTTCTGCTGTCGGGTCCGCCGGCCGGTCCCATCGGCGAAGGACTCGAGAGCCACCTGGCGCGGTGGAGCGAGCTTCCCCCACTTGATGGGGCAGGGGTGCGAGCCCTGCTTCGGGCCAGCGCTCTGGATGGGCGGGGTGGTGGAGGCTTTCCCCTCGCCCGCAAGGTGGAGACGGCGATGCTCGCTGGAGGGCGTCCGGTACTCATCATCAATGCCAGCGAGAGCGAACCAGCCAGTCGCAAGGACTGGACGCTGTGCAGCCAACGGCCTCACCTCGTGCTCGACGGCGCCGCCTTTGTGGCCTTGGCCCTGGGTATCGACGAGGTTGTCATCCATCTCCATCGCTCCGTCGGATCAGCTTCAGCCAGCTTGGAGACGGCCATGGCCGAGCGCCAGGAGCGAGGGTTGGCCGATCCACGGTGGAGTCTGTCGTCCGGACCCGACCGTTACGTGTCAGGCGA
>JBAXCY010000229.1:0-3762 GCA_037141235.1 Acidimicrobiales bacterium
GATTCAGGCACTAGCGGATCAGGCGCCGGCGATCAGGCGACGAGCCTCGTCGAGCGCTCGCTCGATGCCTGAGGGATCCTTGCCGCCAGCGACTGCCACCTCGGGTGACCCGCCACCGCCACCGCCGAGCAACGGTGCGATGGCTTTCACCAGATCTCCGGCGTGGAGTTGGCCACCATATTCGCCGTGTTGCTCTTTGCGGTCGGCAGATGCGGCCACCGACGCCTTCACTCCGTCCGGGCATCCGCCAAGTACCACCACGCGAAGCGCACCATTGGATCGGACGGCCTGGGCCAAGTCGCGCAACTGATCGGGATTGAGCCCGTCACGTCGAGCGACGACGGCGCCGTGCACCGCCGCACCTGCCATCGTGGCCGCCTCGGCCCGTAGTTCCCGGCCCTGGGCTAGCTCTAGGGCCTTCTCTGCGGCCCGCTGACGCTCCAGAAGCCGCTCGATGGCCTCACCCACATGCTCGGGCTCAGTGCGCAGCAGCAGGGCGGCCTTGGCTAGTAGCTGTTCGCGTGCCGCCATGCGGTCGAGGGCGCCGGTGCCGGTCACCGCTTCGATCCGACGAGTGTTGGAGCCGATAGACGCCTCAGCGAGCACCGTGATGGGGCCGATCATGCCTAAGGCATCCACATGAGTGCCGCCGCACAGCTCGACCGAGTGTGGCCCGGCGCGCACCACGCGCACCCGTTCACCGTACTTGTCTCCGAAGAAGGCCAGGGCGCCCATGGCCTCGGCCTCGACCTTGCTCTTCTCCACCACCGACACGGCCGAGTCCGAGAGCACATCGGCATTGGCCATGGCCGTCACTGCCGCCAGCTCCTCGGGAGCGACGGCGGCGTGGTGGCTGAAGTCGAAGCGGAGGCGATCGGGGGCTACCAGCGAACCCTGCTGGCGCACCTGGTCACCCAGCACGGTACGCAGCGCCGCGTGCAACAGGTGGGTGCCGGTGTGATTACGACGCAGCGCATCGCGCCGAGGGCCATCGATGGAGGCCAACGCATCCTGCCCAGCAAAGATCTCCCCGGTGACCGTCGCTCGGTGGGACGTGAGTCCAGGAAGGGCAGCCACCGTGTCGGACACCATGGCCGTGCCCGTCTCGGTCACGATCGTCCCGATGTCGCCCATCTGGCCGCCGCTCTCGGCGTAGAAGGGCGTGCGGTCCAGAAAGATCTCGACCTGGCCAGCGTGTTCAGGGTCGTTGTCAGTGAGCACGGCCACCACTCGCGCCGGTGCGGCATAGTTGTCGGACGACTGACCGACGAAGACCGTCTGCCCTTCGACATCGAGCACCGATCGGTACGCCTCGTCCCCGGCCGTGGCCCGTCCGGCGCGCGCCGCGGCTCGGGCTTGGGATCGTTGGCGGTCCATGGCCACTTCGAAGCCCTCGAGGTCCACCGCAGATCCGGCCTCCTCGGCGATCTCTACGGTGAGCTCGACCGGGAACCCGTAGGTATCATGCAGCCGGAACGCCACCTCACCGGGAACTGAGCCGCCGCCCGAGGCAAGAACCTCGTCGAGGATGGCCGACCCGGTGGCCAACGTGCGCAGGAATCCCTCTTCCTCGCGTGTCACGACATCGACAACGAGGCGGTGCTGCTCGGCCAACAGCGGATGGGCAGCACCGAGTACAGCCACTGCGGTATCGACCAGTCGTTCTGTGCACGGGGCGGACACCCCGAGCTGACGAGCGCGGCGAACGGCTCGGCGGATGATCCGCCGCAGCACGTAGCCCCGGCCCTCATTGGACGGAAGGACACCATCGGCCACCAGCATCGACATAGCCCGCGCATGGTCAGCCATGATCCGTAGTCCGATATCGGTGCGGTCATCGGCACCGTAGGTCTGGCCGGTGATCGACTGGGCGGTGTCGATCAGCGGTCGGAACAGGTCAGTGTCGTAGAGGGAGTCGACACCCTGGATCACCGGAAGGATGCGTTCGAGGCCGGCCCCGGTGTCGATGCTTGGCCGAGGAAGCGGCACATCGGTGCCTTCTGCGCCCCGGTTGTACTGCATGAAGACCAGGTTCCAGATCTCGATGAACCGCTCGGATCCCCCGAATGCAGGACCACCGTCCGCGCCGTAGGACGGTCCCTTGTCAATGAATATCTCGGAACTGGGGCCGCAGGGCCCGGTGTCGCCCATCTTCCAGAAGTTGTCGTCCCCCAGGCGCTGGATGCGGTCCGGCCGCACACCGACTTCGTCACGCCAGATGGCCTCGGCTTCGTCGTCTGTCTCGTACACCGTGACCCACAGCCGGTCGCCATCGATGCCCAGCACCTCGGTGACCAGCTCCCAGGCGAAGGGAATGGCCTCTCTTTTGAAGTAGTCGCCAAAGCTGAAGTTGCCCAGCATCTCGAAGAAGGTGCAGTGGCGCAGTGTGCTGCCCACGATGTCGATATCGACAGTGCGGAAACACTTCTGCACCGAGGTGGCCCGAGGCCACGGCGGACTCTCATCGCCCACGAAGAACGGCTTGAACGGCACCATGCCGGCAATGGTGAACAGAACCGACGGATCATGGGGAATGAGACTGGCCGAGGGAACGGACGCGTGTCCCCGATCAACGAAGAATTGGGTGAACGCCTGGCGGAGGTGGTCGGCGTCGAGCGCCGTGGTGGGTGTCACGACAGAAAACTCTACTTGCCCAGGTGGGAGGGTGATCTGCGGCTCTGGCGGCGGCCACGCATCCGCACGGGCCGGGCCGATTCCGTCTCCAGGGCTGTCTCGTTGACCGGGGGGGCTTCGTTGGCCGAAGCTGTCTTGCGTCCATCAGACGTCTGACTCGCAGGCGACGAGTCCAAACCTGCCCAGATCTCCTCTTCACGACGCTGCATCTCCGTGCGTCCCGACGCCACCGCGTCGCGTACCCGTCCGGTGGTGCTGGCCGCGGCCTGGCGTACCGTCCGGCCGACACCTGCGACCACGGAGTCAGGCTGCAGCCGGGCCGCAGCCACCTCCAACGTGCGACGGAGCTTCCGTTCGGCGTAGAGCGACGATGCCGCTCCGGCCACGACACCCGTTACCAACCACACACTCCGCCGGGCCATCGCTATCGACTCCTGTCCTTTTGTGCACCAGATCCGTTCTTGGGTTCAGGACCTGGCCCAGCTAGGCGCCGGATTCCGTTGGCGGCACCCGCCCGGACAGCCAACACCTTTACTACCGGGTTGGCGAACGCCCGATAGGCGAGCCGGGATGCCGAGTCGACCGTGGCATGCACGGACTCGGTCGAGTCCAACACAGCCCCTACTCGCTCCATCTCGGTGGCCGCCTGGTCGACTACGCGATGGGCATCAGCCACCAGGGGGACCGTCTGGCGCCGGAGCTCATCTGCCATGGCGCGGATTCGGGCTACCTCCCGCCGGAGGGACGAGATGGCAACGAGCAGACCACCCACGGCAAAGACGCAGGCGACGCTGGCCACCAGGACGGCGATCTCTCCAGTGGACATGATGGTCCAGTGTAGATCGGTGAGTGTCAGGAGGGGACGGGCTGCTCGAACCGCTCAGGACGACGCCATCGACACCACTGGTCGCGCCAGGGAGATCGCCCCGGTGGAGCCGTAGAACGCAGCGTCACCGAAGGCGAAGATGCCGCCGTCGGAAGCCACCAGCCAGTAGCCCTGGCCACTCGGGGTGGCGGCCATGCCCACGATCGGCTTGTTCAGACTCAGTGCCCCGGTGGAGCCGTAGAACGGGGCGTCACCGAAGGCGAAGATGCCGCCGTCGGAAGCCACCAGCCAGTAGCCCTGGC
>JBAXCY010000230.1:0-3758 GCA_037141235.1 Acidimicrobiales bacterium
TGATGGGCATCTCGGCCAGATAGTCGTCGAGGAGCGCGCCCCCGGCCGTGATCGGTGCCATCAACTCGTCATCGACGATTCCGGGCTGGATGGTGTTGACCCGCACGCCGGTGCGACCCAGCTCTTCGGCTGCGTACTTGCACAGCATGTCGATCCCGGCCTTGGACGCACCGTATGCCCACAGGTAGCGATGCGGGAAGTGGCCGGCCCCCGACGACATCCCGATGATCGAACCGCCGGTCGGCTCGGCGCCGTCCAGTCCTTCACCCACGCCCGCCGCCATCAACGGAGCACCGTGCTTGATGCACAGGAACGTCCCGATCAGGTTCAGGTCGACAGTCTGGCGGACTCCGTCGAGGTCGGCACCCACGATCGGGCCCATGTGGAACGCGCCGCCGGCGTTGGCGAAGAGGATGTCGAGGTGGCCTCGGGGCGATGCTGCTGCCGCTACGGCTGCCGCTATCTGCTCTTCGACGGTCACGTCAGCCACGATGTACCGGGCCGTGCCCGCCGGTCCGCCCGCGGCCTGCACTACCTCAATCACGGCTTCGAGCCCGGCCACGGCGGCGACCAACTTCTCCTCGGTCCGTCCGCAGATGGTCACATGAGCACCGTCACGCACCAATCGAGTGGCCGTGCCGAGGCCGATGCCGCTGCCGCCCCCGGTCACCAGAGCCGTATAGCCGGCAATCCCTGTCGCAAGTCCGCTGGTATCAGTCACAGCTGTTCTCCCTTGTCGCCCATGGTGCGCCCGGCGGTCTGCCGTGCGCTGTTCCGAACGGCGTGCCGGACTGGCTACCGTTCTGAGTTCCGGAGCAGCATGCTACGAGTACAGCCACACGGCAATCCGGGGTGACCGGGGGCGACCGGAGTGACCGATCGGACCGCAGATCCGGGGCAGACACCACCGACTCAGATCAATAGACATCAGAAGATCCAAGGGAGACACTCAGTGAGCGACCGGCAATTCAACCTGGCCGACCTGTTCGAGCTGGTGGTGGACACCGTGCCCGATCGGCTGGCGCTGATAGCTGGAGATGTCCGCCTCTCCTACGCCGAACTCGATGCCCGAGCCAACCGGTTCGGCCACTACCTCGAATCGCTCGGACTCCGCACCGGGTCCCACGTAGGCATCCTGGCCCGCAACCGGTCAGAGTGGGTCGAGGCCATGATCGGCTGCTACAAGGCGCGGTGCGTACCCATCAACCTGAACTTCCGGTATGTGGCCCCAGAGCTCCGCTACGTGGTCGACAACGCCGACCTCGAAGTCCTGGTGTACGAGCGCGACCTGTCGGGATTGGTGGCCGACTCGCTCGACGACGGACCCGATGGACGATCCCTGCACCTGTTGGTGATCGAGGACGGCACCCCGACAGTCGCTGCCGACCCGGTAGCGGCTGCTACCGGAACCGAGCCCACCAGCTACGAGGATGCCCTGGCCGCCGTGGGTGCAGAACGCACCTTCGACCCCCGTTCACCCGACGATCAGTACGTCCTCTACACCGGTGGCACCACCGGCATGCCCAAGGGGGTCATGTGGCGCCAGGAGGACATCTTCTTCGCCGCCATGGGCGGAGGCGGGTGGGGGGCCGTGCCGATCACGTCGGCAGACGAGCTAGCGGGCAGGCTCAGCGTCGACGAAAGCGGCCGGATCCCCATGCTGGTGGTAGCGCCGCTCATGCACGGCAACGCCCAGTGGGCCATGTGGAACGCCTTCATGATGGCGGGGACCGCAGTGCTCTACATCGAGCACCGCTTCGACCCTGACCGGCTGCTCCGCCTCATAGGCGAAGAGGGTGTGGTCTCCACCGCTCTTGTGGGCGATGCGATGGCCCGTCCCTTGTCCGAAACGCTGGCCGCGGCCGCACCGGGCACCTACGACACATCCACGCTCGCGGTGATCGGCTCGGGCGGGGCGATGCTGTCGGCCACGGTGAAGGCCGACCTCAGCGCTCAGCTCCCTGGGGCGATGATCATGGACCGGTTCGGGTCGAGTGAGGCCGGTGCCCAGGGTGCCGTCGAGGTGGGAGCGAGCGGACCGAAGTTTGTCATGAGCGACGACACCGCCGTCCTCGATGACAACTTGATCCCCCTCAGCCCGGGGGACGGACGAATCGGCCGGTTGGCCCGATCCGGGAGGATCCCCTTGGGGTACTACAAAGACGAGGCCAAGACGGCAGCGACGTTCCCGACCGGCCCCGACGGCGTCCGTTGGTCAGTCCCCGGAGACCTGGCTTCGATCGAGGCAGACGGGGTCATCACCATCCACGGGCGGGGGTCGGCATCGATCAACTCCGGTGGAGAGAAGATCTTCCCCGAGGAGGTCGAAGCAGCGGTAAAGGCGTGCCCTGGCGTGTACGGCGCCATCGTGGTCGGCTTGCCCGACGAACGGTTCGGCGAGCGGGTGGCGGCCGTCGTCCGAATGCGCGACGGGGCAGCACCGCTCACTCTCGAGGTACTCCAGGAGCACTGCCGAGGCCAGATCGCCGGCTACAAGGTTCCTCGTGAGCTTCTGCTGGTCGATGAGATCCCCCTGACCGCCGCGGGCAAGCCCGACACCAAGGCGGCCAAGGCCCTCTTCTGAGGGGCCATGACTGAGGACTAGGCCGCGGCTGTCGTGGCTGTCGCCACGGTCGCCACGGTCGCCACGGTTGCCACGGTTGCCACCGTCGCCACCGTCGCCGCCGTCGCCACTGTCGCCACTGTCGCCACTGTCGCCACTGTCGCCACCACGCGATCGACGGCAGCGTCGAGTGCAGCCTCGTCGATCTCCACTGTCCGCTCGACGGCGGCGTCCGGCCACAACCCGACCACCCGGGCCGGCAACGGCCGGTCCGGGGCTCGCAGCCCGGCCGTCAGAGCCAGATAGGCCAGGTCCTCCCTCCAACCCTCGGCTGGCACCCCGCCGGACACCGAGACCAGAGCCGATGGCCCGCCATCTGATCCTGCCGTGCGGCGACCATTAACGACCGCATCGAGCCGGGTACGGACCTCACAACGTCCCTTGAGCCGGACCGTGCGGGGGGCAGGACAGGTCCACAGGTCGTCCATCCCACCGATGCGGATCTGCGAACCGAGTGCTGTCCAGTCGAACGTCGCCCACAACGAGGTGGCCCAGTTGGTGGCCTCGGCCAGCACGACAGCGCGGCCCCCGACGCCGAGTCCAGAGAACCAGGGTTCCCAGTGGTAGGCCCTCTGCCCAGTGCTCTCCCACTCCTCCACTGCTTGGTCCGCCACCGGACCCACCGCGGACGCTGGTCCAGCGAACCGACCCTCAACACACGCGCGCAACGCTGCCAATCCGAGTGAGCGTCGGACGAAGACGGGCTTCCACGCGAACTTCTCGTCGGACTGACACGCGGCTTCAGGATGGGATCGGGCGTGGCGAATCGACGCCAAGGTGACTTCCACCAGTGCGCCCGACGGAAGATCGGCTACTGCGGCAGCCACACCGTCGACCAGCCGGTCACGCACTCGTGCCCGCGCTATGGGGTCGACCACGGACACTGGGGGCATACGCACCAGTTCGGTGATCGAGTCGGTGCGCCCGCTCATGCCGCCTGCCCCTGTGCGTAACCGATCAGTGCGGAGGGAGACTCGCTGCGGGCCTCGACGACGCTCGGCATCACTCCGATCGGCACAGTCTGGGCGGCTGGCTCACCAGATAGCTGCAGCGCGCACTTAGTGCAGCTTCCAGAGTCCGAGCTTCCAGAGTCCGAGCTTCCAGAGTCCGAGCTTCCAGAGTCCGAGCTTCCAGA
>JBAXCY010000231.1:0-3751 GCA_037141235.1 Acidimicrobiales bacterium
CCCCTGAGCCACCCAGCCCCCTAGAGCCACCCAGACCACCAGCCACCGCACCGATCACTCCGACCGGACCAGTGGCCATCGAACCGGCGCCAGCAGCGCGCATGGCCACATTGGCCAAGCCCTTGGCCGGGACGGCCGCGTGGTGCCGGGCCCGCTGGCCCAATCCCTCGAGATGGCCCACTGCCCCCGCCTCGATGAAGGGGAGCAGGCGGAAGAGCGACCACGGGGCGAAGGCGGCCAGCAAGAGGAGGGCGGCGCCCCCCAGCACCGAGGCGAAGCCGCCTCCCCCTCCGGTGGCGCCCGCCGGAGTTGACCCTGAGCCTCCGGCCAGGGCGCCTGCAGCCAGGCTCAGTACGGCCACGATGACCAGTTTGGACAGCACCAGGGCGACGAGCGTGTCCACGAGGCGCCGGCTCCAGTGGGTGATGGCCGGCCAGGCCAGGCCAGCCAGGGCGAGCGGAAGGAAGAGCACGGCGACATAGACGGCGGCGGCCCGTAGCAGCAGCTCTATCCACACCATTACCGCTCCCACCACTACAGCGACTCCGCCGAGGAAGAGGACGAACGTCGGTGCCCCCGGCTGCCCCGCCAGAGTTTCCGGAGCCAAGGCGGTGGTGACAGTGCCCATGAAGTGACCGGCATCGAGGCCCGCCCCCTGGGACACGGCGGCGCACAGCCAGTCAGTCAGAGCCAGGCTGATCTGCACCAGAGTGACAGCCACCGCGGTCAGGAGGACCGCCAGCGGCACATGCACCAGCACTGATCGGATCAGCATCGATGCGCTCTGGCGGTAGAGCGCCTGGACGATGCCGAGCAGCAGCATGGGAACGATCACCACACCAGCCAACGCAGCCATGGTGGCGTAGTGGGCGGCGAACCAGGGAGCCCCCAGATCGATGGCGGTGGTGGCCGACAGTACGCCACCGATCTGGCCGAGGAGCCACGCCGCCCCGTCGGTCACCCATCTGCTGACCGAATCGAGCACGCTGCCAACACTGAACCCCACGGCCGAGCCGATGGCTGAGCCGACACTGCCGGCCACACTGCTGGCCACACTGCCGGCCGACGTACAGACCGCCCCAAGCCCCGTGCCGCCCAAGGCTCCGGCTGCCGGCGGGCAGACGGCACCCGGGATCGCTGGCACCGCCATCAGCGCGGACATATCAGTGCACGCCCTTTCCGGTGGAGAAGAAGAAGTTCACGATGGCCGGACCGGCACCGATCAGAAGGGCGGCAAATCCCGACACCAGTACCGCTTTCCGGCCGCTGTAGGACTGCTGGTAGTTCTGACTGTGCGCACCGAGGGCCCAGGCCGCAGCCCCGACCAGCAGGCCCACCAGCGCCAGGGCCAAGGCCCACCCACCGAGTCCGTTGGTCAGCTTCTGGAGAACATCGCCTCCGGGGAGCTGACTCGGATCCGGCGTCATGGTGACGTCGAGGAGTCGGATGTGGAGCAGTGGGGTGATCGCTGTGGTGTGCATGAATCGAGATTAGAGAGTGTTCTGATCTATTACAAGAGGTTTCAGTGTTTTTCATGCTTTTTGACTACTGAGGCCCGAGGCTGGTCACCTTGAGCCCCCCGGCCTGCCACACTTAGACCGTGCAGTCGTATGTGATCGGGTACATCGTCCTGGGAGTGGTAGCCGTCATCGCGGTGATCATCGCCAACCAGGTAGGGCGGCGTACGGGCAGGCGCAGCCTGCAGCAACGCCTCACCGCGCTCTCCAACCGTCTCGGCGTCGAGGCACCCGACGAGGGCGGGATGGAGCCCATCCTGAGCCACCTCGAGAAGGTCGCCGGCGAGGCCGCCGAGGCCGTTACCGAGGCCAGTTCGGACGCCATCCGCCTGCGCCGGGCCCTCGACACCCTGACCCAGGGCGTCATCGTGTGCGATGAGAACGGTGAGGTGGCCTTCCGGAACTCCCGGGCCATCGCCCTGATGAACAACCGACACGGCGATGCGCTGGCGGCCCAGGCCGTGACCGAGCTGTTGGAGAACGCTTGGCAGGACGGATCGGCGGAGCGCACCCTCGACCTGTACGGGCCTCCGAGGCAGACACTGGCCGTGCGTACTCGGCTCATCGACGACGGACGGCGTCCTTTGGGTGTCATCGCCATCATCGAAGACGTGTCGGAGCGGCGCCGTCTCGAGGAGATCCGACGCGACTTCGTGGCCAACGTCAGTCATGAGCTGAAGACCCCGATCGGCGCACTCGGCCTGTTGGCCGAGACCCTGACCGTGGAGCCCGACCCGGTGGTAGCCCAGCGCCTGGCGTCACGTATCCACACCGAGGCGTTCCGGGTCAGCCGGATCATCGATGACCTGCTCGACCTGAGCCGTATCGAGTCCGAAGAGACCCCGCCCCGCGAGCCGATCTACATCAACCTGGTCATGGCCGAAGCGGTCGAACGAGTGCGGGCTGCGGCCGAACAGCGCGGCATCACCATTGAGCTCGACGAGCCCGACCCGCCGATCCACGTCGTCGGCGACCGCCGCCAACTCGTCTCGGCCATCCACAGCCTCCTCGAGAATGCCGTCGCCTTCTCCTACGAAGATGCCGTGGTGAAGGTGTCCGGCGCCCAGGCCGCCGGAGAGATCCGGCTGTCGGTGTCCGACACCGGAGTGGGCATCCCCACCCGCGATCTCGAGCGCATCTTCGAACGTTTCTACCGGGTCGACCATGGCCGTAGCCGCTCGACCGGCGGCACTGGCCTCGGGCTATCCATCGTTCGCCACGTCGCCAGCAATCACCAGGGTCGAGTCGAGGTCGACTCCCGCGAGGGTGAGGGCTCCACCTTCGCTCTGGTGCTGCCCAATCCACCGGAGTACAACGCGTGACAACTGCCCTAAGCCATGAGCGGACGGGCCTCTCGCATTGGGTAGGTTCTTCGTCGTGACCAAAGAAAACGGCGGCAAGGCCGATGTCGAGGTCCACGCCCAGACCAAGGTGCTACTGGCCGAGGACGATGAGTCGTTCATCGATGCCCTGGTGATCGGGCTGGCTCGCGAGGGCTTCGACGTCACGGTGGCCACCGACGGGCCCGAGGCACTCCGTCTGTTCGCCGAGGTCCAGCCGGATCTGGTCCTGCTCGACCTGATGCTCCCCCGCCTGTCCGGTATCGACGTCTGCCGTTCGATCCGCGCGCACTCGTCGGTGCCGATCATCATGGTCACGGCCAAGAGCACCGAGATCGACACCGTCGTGGGCCTCGAGGTAGGAGCCGATGACTACGTCACCAAGCCCTACCGGCTCCGCGAGCTAGTGGCCCGGATGCGGGCCGTGCTGCGCCGGATCCCCGGCGAGGGCGATCTGGGTGGCACGGGTGCATCGAGCCACACCGGATCGGAGCAGACCGGGGGCCATGGTGCATCTCGGCCCGCTGGATCAACGGATCGCCGGGTCCAGACGGACTCGGTCATCGAGGCCGGAGGAATCCAGGTCGACATCGATCGCCATCTGGTCTTCATCCGAGGCGACGAGGTTCATCTCCGTCGCAAGGAGTTCGAACTGCTGTCGCTGCTCATGGAGAACGCCGGCCGACTGCTCACCCGAGATGTGCTGATCGACCGGGTCTGGGGTTCGGACTACTTCGGCGACACCAAGACCCTCGATGTCCACATCAAGCGGCTCCGGACCCACATCGAAGAGGACCCGTCCTCCCCCAAGCTGATCACCACCATCCGTGGGGTCGGCTACCGCTTCGACGCCAAGCGCACCTGATTCGTTCTAGACAACCCGGCTGCCCCGGC
>JBAXCY010000232.1:0-3730 GCA_037141235.1 Acidimicrobiales bacterium
ATGGCAGCAGGTACGGCCGGATCTGCTGAAGTCATCGAGTACTCCGATAGTGGACACTGGTGACGATTCCGATGGAGGTCATGAACCCGATCATGGCTGAACCACCGTAGGAGAGAAAGGGCAGGGGGATGCCGGCCACCGGCGTGATCCCCATGTTCATGCCCACGTTTTCGAACACCGAGAACATCAACATGGCGAAGACCCCCGAGCAGAGGAGCCGTCCGAAGACATCCTTCGCCATCATCGCCACCCGCATGATCCGCCAGGCCAGGATCCCGTAGAGAACCAGCAACGCACCGGCCCCGACGAACCCGAGTTGTTCACCCACGGCGGAAAAGATGAAGTCGGTCTGCTGCTCAGGCACGTAGGCCAGGTTGGTCTGGGCACCCTTGAAGAGCCCCCTGCCGAAGACTCCCCCGTGGGCGATAGCCGTCTTGGCCTGGTCCACGTTGTAGGTGACACCCTCGCCCGCTGAGTTGGGAGAGATGAAGCTGGTGAGCCGCTGGATCTGGTACTGCTTGACCAGACCCAGATTGACGGCGATCACGAATGCCAGGATCGCACCCAACACCAGGAAGACCAGATAACGAGTAGGCATACCCGCCACGGCCAGCAGCACCAACAGGATCACTGCGCACACGATCGAGGTACCGAGGTCGGGCTGTTTCAGGATCAACAGGATGGGGAAACCGGCCATCAGCACGATCCGGATCAAGTCCCGTAGTTCCAGACCGTCCGGTCGGCGAGCGCAGTAGGTGGCAATGGCAATGATGAGCACCAACGTGGCGAATTGAGAGGGCTGGACCTGAAGCGGACCGAATGAGAACCAGCGCTGGGAGCCCAGCGCGTGGGAGCCCAGCGGCGACAACACAGCTAAGAGGCACAGGACGATCCCGACGTAGAGCACCGTGGCCAACTGCTCCCACCGGCGGTAGTCGAACAAGGAGACCACCACCAGGATCACAACAGCCAGGATCAGGAAGGTGAGCTGCCGCTTCAAGTAGTACCGCGGATCCTCACCGGCCAAGGCCAACTTCCCCTTGGTGGCCGAGTAGATCATGACGACGCCGGTAATCGCCAAGATGCCCGCGGTTACCAGCAGGATCGGATCGAACCTGGTGGAGGCGCCACGAGAGCGGGTGCTGCGTGTGTCGGTCGAGTAGGTCACCATGGCGTTCTGGGCATGAAGGCTACCCGCCCTCGACTGCGGCCCACATGGCATCGACGGGAGCCGCAGTTCCTGTCCACCGTTCGATCTGCAACGCCGCCTGATGGACCAGCATCCCTAGCCCGTTGGACGTGATCGAACCTTGGCCGGCGGCGGCGGTCAACCAGGGGGTGACGGGTGGGTGGTAGACGAGATCCACCACCAACTGCCCAGGGCCCAGCAGCCCAGGATCGACCGGCCAGACCGGTGAGCCGCTGTCGACATCGTCCATGCCCACGGGAGTGGCATTGACCACCAGTGCGCACAATGGTGCTTCCTGCGTTGTCCCCACTCGACCCGACGGTCCGGCCAAGGCCGCCGCCGACTCCCCGCGTGCCGCCGTGCGATTGACCACGATCACCTCGGATGCCCCGCCGTCGCCAAGAGCGGCAATCACCGCTCGCGCCGCCCCACCAGCCCCTACCACCATGCACCGCTGCCCTGATGGGTCGAATCGACCGCTTCGAGCCAGGGCGGCCAGCAGTCCGGCTCCGTCCGTGTTGTCGCCCAGCCATCCGTCTCCCTCCTTGACCAAGCAGTTGACGGCCTGCAACCGATCGGCCGCTGTCGTACACCGATCGGCCGCCCGGGCTGCCTCTTCCTTGTGGGGCATCGTTACCGACAGCCCCCGGATTCCCATTGCACGGGCTCCGTCCAACGCCTGCTCTGCCTGTCCAGGCGGTACCGGGAAGCCAACCGAGACCCAGTCCAATCCCAGCTCGGCGAATGCAGTGTTATGGAGGAGAGGCGACAGCGAGTGGGCGATCGGATAGCCGATCACCCCGACCACGCTGGTGGCAGCCGATAGCCGGAGCACACTCACCAACGGTCCCTCGCCGTCACTGGCCGGTGTCCGTGGTCGATCTGATGACATGGCTGCAGTCTCCCCCGTTCAGCCCAGGCCGCGCTGGCTGGCCAGCTTCTGATTGGCCAGCTGCCCGGCATATGTTTCAGAAAAGGCCTCGGTGCCGTCCTTCTCCACCACCACGAAGAAGAGCCAGGAACCAGGAACTGGGTGCAGGGCCGCCTCGAGTGCCCGTGGCGATGGAAAACAGGTGGGGGTAGGGGGAAGGCCCTTGTTCAGATACGTGTTGTACGGGCTCACGGTGCGGAGATCTTTACTCGTTACCACTCCCCCATCGCGACCCAACGAATACAGGACCGTCGAGTCCATCTGCAGGGGCATCCCTCGCTCCAGCCGGTTGAAGATGACCCGGGAGACCCGGGCCATGTTTTTGTCCAGCACGCCCTCCTTCTCCACGATGGAAGCGATGATGACCATCTGGTAGGGCGTAAAGCCGAGGGCAGCGGCACCAGATGCCAGGCCCAGTCGAGCGGCGCGGGCGTCGAATCTGTCCACCATCGCCTGTAGAAGCTGACGATCGGTCTCACCCGGAGGGACGATGTAGGTGCCTGATGCGAGGAGTCCTTCCAGACTGGTCACTCCAGTGGGCTGCCACTTCGAACGGACGGCACCGCTGGTAGCCACTCGCTCGAACGGTTTGGCGAAGTGCCCAGGGAGTTGACCGACCCGGCGGGCCAGTTCGGAGACGGTGAATCCTGACGGTACGTCGATGGGGAACACATTTGGGCCACCAGCCAGGACCGACTGCACCTGGGCGAAGGACGAGTTCTCCCTGAAGGCGTAAGGCCCGGGCACGTATCCCGGCAGGCTGTTCATCTGGGACCAGATCCGGTATGCCAGCGCACTGCCGATGACCCTGCGCGTCTCGAGCAGCGACCCCGTGGTCTTGACGCCACTACCAGCCGGGATGGCAACGATCACCTGTGGTCCCAACTGTCCCGATGGTTCGGCCTCGCTCTGTACCCACAAGTAACCACCGATGAGCACAAGAAACCCAGTGACGATGACCACCAGCGTGGCCTTCCTCCATGGATGACCACGCAACGGGTGGGACCTTGATCGGGACCTCCTACCCGGCTCACCGGAACGTTGGGGATCGCTGGCGCCAGCGGCCCCGTCCTCGGATTCGGCGAACTCGATGCTTCCGCCGTCCCCGTCTGTAGGGTCTCCACCAGATGGGCTCACGTCGTCGCCCTGCGGCTGTCGAGCCAGGCCATGAGCATGACGGCCGCAGCCGTCTGATCGACCACGGCGCGCTGGTTGCGCCCCTTGATCCCACCGGCGGTAAGGGCCTGATGGGCGCTCACCGTGGTCAGCCGTTCATCGAACAGCTCCACTCTGATATCTCGACCCCCGAGCATCTGTGCGAGTGCCTCGGCTTCCACCTCTGCTGCCCGAGCCGCCGGTCCTCGGGAGCCATCGAGGGAGAGTGGATGGCCGATCACTACTGCCACCGCTTCTTCTTCGACAACTAGATCAACCAGAGCCCGTCGATCCCGCTCTACGTCACCGGATCGAACCACCGTCCCACGTGGTGTGGCCAACGTGCCGGCCGAGTCGCTCACGGCAATGCCGATTCGTCGAGCGCCCAGGTCGATGCCTAGGGCTCGCCCACGACGGAACTTGCTCGATTCAGGCTCGCTCGATTCAGGCTCGCT
>JBAXCY010000233.1:0-3714 GCA_037141235.1 Acidimicrobiales bacterium
TGTTGCTCAGGCCCTGTTGCTCAGGCCTGGGCCCGGGGCCGGCGCTTCTCGGGGTCGAGGATGGACAGGGGGGCCACGGTGGCCCCGACGGTGCCATCTTCGAGGGCGACCTCCACCCGCTGGCCGTCGACGGCAACGGCCGTCTCCAAGATGGCCATGCCCAGCAGGCCGAACTTGGGGCTGGGCGCTGGGCTGGTGAGTGTCCCGACCGGCCGACCGTCGATCGTGACCTCGGCGCCGTAGTCGGGCAGTACGTCACCATCGATGACGACGGTCTTGAATCGGTTGGGCGGGTTGTCGGCCACGGACCGCAGGGCATCGCGACCAAGGAACTCGCCGCCGTCGAGGGCCACCATCTTGTCGAACGAGAGGTCGAACGGGGTGATCTCGTGCTCCTGATAGTCGTAGCCAAGGACGACCAGGCCGGCTTCGACCCGCAGGGTCTCGACGATGCTGACGCCGTAGGGGCGGGCCCCGATCGGTCCGGTCACGACGTCCCACAGGTCGGCCGCTACCTCGGGGGAGCAGAAGAGCTCGTAGCCCAACTCGCCTCCAAAGCCGGTCCGGGACACGTAGCAGGGCACCCCGCCCACTGTCGTCAACTCGGGGTGGAACCGGAAGTAGCCGAGTGTGGACAGGTCGATGCCGCAGACCGGGTCTAGGGCCTTGCGGGCGTTGGGGCCCTGGAGACCGAGGTGGGGCATGTTGAGGGTGATGTTCTCGATGGAGGCGTCGAGGCCGGAGGCGGCCTGGGTGAAGTGGTCGAGGCGGTCATGGCCGTTGGTCATCACCCAGACCCGGTCCTCGAGCCGGTAGATCGTCCCGTCGTCGATCATCAGGCCATCGGTATCGCAGAATGCGCCGTAGCGGACCTGACCGACTTGGAGCCCGGCGATGTTGTTGGCGTGGACCCGCTGGGCCGCCTCTAGGGCGTCGGGACCGGTGAACTCCCACTTGTTGAGGGGCGAGACGTCCCACACACCCAGCGAGTTGCGCACGGCCTCGTACTCACCGTCGAAGTCGCCGAAGCTGTCCAGCCAGAACCAGCCCTCCTCTTCCATGTGGGTGCCGCCGGCCGCTTCGGCCGATGCATAGAAGGGGCTGCGTCGCGATTCAGATTCCATGATCACTCCTGGGGTGGGGGCCCGCTCGGTGAGCGGGCCGGTCAATAGTTGGACAGATTGTGGGTCGGTGCAGGTACTGGGGGTCAGGTTGCGGGTGGATCGGATCGATCAGTCGAAGATGCAGGTGCGGTTCTCGAACACCATGACCCGGTGCTCGAGGTGGAGCCGGACACCGGTGGACAGTACCGACCGCTCGATGTCGGCGCCACGGCGAACCAGATCAGCAATGGTGTCGCGGTGTGAGACGCGGGCTACGTCCTGGGCGATGATCGGGCCCTCGTCGAGTCCCGAGGTCACGTAGTGGGCCGTTGCCCCGATGAGCTTGACGCCGCGATCGTGCGCTTGGGCGTAGGGGCCAGCACCTGGAAACGCAGGCAAGAACGAGTGGTGAATATTGATCATCCGCCCAGCCCAGGTTTCGGCGATATCGGCCGGGAGGATCCGCATGTACCGGGCCAGGACGACCAGATCAGGAGCGAAGCCATCGAGCGATTGAGCCAAGGCAGCCTCTTGGTCACGGCGGTCTGCCCCGACCGGCAGGTGGGTCAGGGTGATCCCATAGCGGTCGGCCACTTCGGCTGCATCAGTGCGATCCGAGACGATCCCGACGACCTCGCAGTCGAGCTCACCGAGCGAGACCCGGCTGAGCAGCTCGCTCAGGCAGTGGAGCGTCTTGGAACAGGCGATGACCACACGTGGCCGCTCTTCGGGATCGTGGATCTCGAAGGTGAGCTGGCGCCGTTGGGCCACCTCGGCAAACCGGACGCCTAGGTCTGCAGGATCAACCGTCGGGTCGACCTCGAGGCGGCACCCGAATCCAGTCGTGGCTTGGTCGGAGTGCTGGCCGACATCGATGATGTTGCCCCCGATGCTCGCCACCGCGCCAGCGATGTCGGCCACGAGGCCTGGGCCGTCCGGTGCTCGGACGGTAATGACGATCGGAGGGGTCATGGGCTCACTCGCTGGAAGAGGTTGCTGGGCGGGAAATCATCATGGCCCAGATACCCGATAAGGTGTGTTCTGAACGGCCATTCAAACTACCAGGCCGGGGAGCCCAGATGACGGTGCAACACGCCATGTCCGAGGAGCTCGACCTCCGTCTCAACCAGCTGGTGGCCGAACAAGAGGCGATCTTCGTCAGTCGCCAACCCCGTTCGCGTGCGCTGCGGGAGCGAGCAGAGCGCTATTTGGCCGGCGGGGTGACCTCGAGCTGGCAGATCACTACCCCGCAGGCCATCTGGATGAGTCTCGGACTGGGCTCTCGGATCGTGGATGTAGACGGCAATGAGTACGTCGACCTGCACGGGGGCTACGGCGCGGGATTGGCCGGCCATGCTCATCCAGCCATCGTCGAAGCGGTCCGTACCCAGGTCGCTCGAGGGACCCACTTCGCCCAGCCCACCGAGACAGCCATCGAGGTGGCCGCCGAGCTGGCTCGGCGGTTCGGCCTGCCCCTGTGGCGGTTCACCAACTCGGGCACCGAAGCCACGATGGATGCCATCCATCTGATGCGCGCCTTTACCGGTCGCGATCTGATCATCAAGGTAGAGGGCTGCTACCACGGCCACCACGACTCGGTGCAGGTGTCGGTGATGCCCGATCCGCCGGAAAATGGTCCGGCCGACGCGCCGGTCGGTGTGCTGTCGAGCACCGGGATCCCCGAGTCCATCGCCAGTCAGACCTTGATCGTCGGGTATAACGACCTCGACGTGCTCCGCCGTGTCCTCGAAGCCCACAAGGGCCAGGTGGCAGGAATGATCATCGAGCCGATCATGATGAACGCCGGGATCATCACCCCCGAGAACGGCTACCTCGCTGGGGTCAAGGCGCTGCTCCACGCCCACGGGGCACTGCTCACCTTCGACGAGGTCAAGACTGGCCTGACGGCTGGCCCGAGCGGCGCCATCGGCAGGGTCGGTGTCGTGCCCGACCTCGTCTGTCTGGCCAAGGCTATTGGAGGCGGTATCGCCTCGGCCGCGCTGGGCGGCAGCCAAGAGGTCATGGGGTTCGTGGCCGAGGGCGGCTACGAGATGGTCGGCACATTCAACGGCAACCCGATGGCCATGGCGGCCACCAAGGCCATGCTGACCGAGGTCCTCACCGACGAGACTTATCGGCGATTGGATGCGCTGAGCCTGAGCGCGGTTGAAGGCATCACGGGCACCATCGAGGAGTACGGCCTCGACGCCCACGTCGTATCGGTGGGGGCCAAGGGGTGCGTGGTATTTCAGAACGAGCCAGTGCGCGACTACCGCGGGTTCGTCGGCCTCGACGACCGGTTCAACCACGCCCACTGGCTGCTGCAGTTGAACGGCGGCGTCTTCTTACCGCCGTGGGGCAAGATGGAACAGTGGCTGATCTCTGCCCAGCACAGCGAGGTCGACATCGACCGACTGCTGCACAACTTCACGTCGCTGGCCCGCGCCCTCACTGCCTAAGTGCCGCACTGCGTCGCTGCCTGCCGGTCTGCTCGCCGACCCGAACGGCTGGGCGTGAACTGACGCCAGCACTGTCCTTATCCGGCCACGCCAGCACGTCCTTATCCGGCCACGCCAGCACGTCCTTATCCGGCCACGCCAGCACGTCCTTA
>JBAXCY010000234.1:0-3672 GCA_037141235.1 Acidimicrobiales bacterium
TAGTCGGAAGGTGTCACTAGTCGGAAGGTGTCACTAGTCAAGAAACCAAAAGTCGGGAGGTCAGTTGTCGTCGGTCGGCCACAGCGCCGGGCCGACCATCTCGACCCCGTGCTCACCCGCCTCGACCCGCCCGACTGTCACGGCGTCGAGGCCAGCGCCACGCAAGGCATCAAGTGCAGCCCCCGCAGTATCGGACGACACCATCATGACCATGCCCAGTCCCAGATTGAATACCCGGGCCATTTCCGCGTCGTCGACCTGTCCGTGGCGCCGGATCTCTCCGAAGATGCGGGGCACCTCCCAGGTGCCCTGCTCCACGATGGCTCGACAGCCCTCGGGCAGCGAGCGCGGGATGTTGCCGGCAAACCCACCACCGGTGATGTGCGCCACGGCATGGACCTCGGCGGCGACCAAGGCGGCTCGCACCCCCGGGGTGTAGAGCACCGAGGGAAGGAGTAGTTCGTCGGCCACCGTGGTGGTGGCACCGTCCCAGGCCGGCGAGTCGAATCCGAGGCCAGCCCGCTCCAGCAGCACGTGGCGGGCCAGCGTGTAGCCGTTCGATCGCAGTCCGGGCGAGGGGAGTCCGATCAGAACATCCCCGGGCACTACGCGGGCCGAGCCCAAGATGGCATCGCGCTCGACGACGCCGACGGCGAAGCCGACCAGGTCGAACTCGTCGGGGCCCATAATGCCCGCATGCTCGGCCATCTCGCCGCCCAGCAACGTGGCGCCCACCTGTCGACACCCGTCAGCCACACCGGACACCAGCTCAGCCATCCGGGCCGGCTCGACCGCACCGGTCGAGATGTAGTCGAGGAAGAACAGCGGCTCGGCACCCTGGCATACCAGGTCGTCCACGCACATGGCCACCAGATCGATGCCGATGGTGGTGAAGCGTCCCGTGGCCTGGGCCACCGCCGCCTTCGTCCCCACCCCATCGGTGGCCGACACCAGTACCGGCTGGCGGTAGCGGGCGGTGTCGAGGGCGAAGAGCCCGCCGAAGTCACCGAGGCCGCCCAGCACTTCGGGCCTACGGGTGGAGGCCACCATCGGTTTGATCAGATCCACGGCCCGTTCGCCGGCATCGATGTCGACGCCTGCGGCCGCGTAGGTGGCGGGTGCCGAGTGATCAGGCGACGGAGCGGGTGCGGTCACGCCGGTGCGGATCCGGCGGCCACCGTCACCGTCGGGCGGCCGGTGAGTTCCACCTTGACCTGCACCGGTACGGGGTAGTTGCCGGTCAGGCACGCATCACAAAACCCGGCCCCGGGGGCATCGATGGCCTGGACCAGGTGCTCGAGACTCAGGTACTCGAGGGAGTCGACATCGAGGTATTCGACGATCTCGTCCAACGTCTTGATGGCGGCCAGCAGTTCGGTGCGGTCCGGTGTGTCGATCCCGTAGTAGCACGGCCACTGAAATGGTGGCGAGGAGATGCGCAGGTGGATTTCGGCGGCCCCCGCGTCGCGCAGCATCTTCACCATGGCCCGGGTGGTGGTACCCCGGACGATGGAGTCGTCCACCACGATGACCCGCTTGCCGGCGATGTTTTCGCGCAGTGGATTGAGCTTGCGACGGACGCCGTTGGCCCGCTCGGCCTGGGTCGGGGCGATGAAGGTGCGGCCGATATAGCGGTTCTTGACCAGTCCCTGGCCGTAGGGGATGCCCGATCCCAGTGCGTAGCCCTCAGCGGCCGGAACCCCGGATTCAGGAACCCCCATCACCAGGTCGCCATCGACCGGGCGCTGGGTGGCCAGCAGTTGGCCCATCCGGCGCCGGGCGCCATGGACCTCATTGCCATACAGGGTGGTGTCGGGCCGGGCGAAGTACACGAACTCGAAGATGCATAGACGGGGGTCGAGGCGCTCATTGGGGAAGGGCCGCACCGAGCGGATCTCCTTACCGTCGATGATGACCATCTCCCCGGGCTCGAGCTCACGGATGAAGGTGGCGCCGATGACATCGAGGGCCGGCGACTCTGATGCCAGGACCCACCCCTGGTCGAACTCGTCAGTGGCATCGAGGCGGCCGAGGCAGAGCGGGCGGAAGCCGTTCGGGTCGCGCACCCCGATGATCCGGTCGGCGTCCATCAGTACGAAGGAGAACGCCCCCTCGACTTTGGGCAGCACCTCGATGAGGGCCTGCTCCAAGTCGGCGGCGTGCTCGGCACGGGTCCGCTCGGGCAGGTCGGGCGGGAACTGCTGGCCCAGCAGTTCGGCCACCAGGTCGCTGTCGGACGACACCAGGCCGGGCAGCATGTTCGCCTGCTCGGCCAAGGCATCGGTGTTGGTCAGGTTGCCATTGTGGGCCAGGCCGAAGCCGGTCCGTCCCACACCCCGGAAGACCGGTTGGGCGTTGATCCAGTCGCTGGAGCCGGCCGTCGAGTAGCGGGTGTGCCCGATGGCCAGGTCACCGCGGAGGCCCGACAGCTTGCGCTCGTCGAAGACGGTGGTAACCAGACCCATGTCTTTCATGACCGTGATCAGGTCACCGTCGCTGACGGCCATGCCAGCAGACTCTTGGCCGCGGTGCTGTAGCGCGTACAGCCCGTCGAAGGTGAGGTGCGCTACCGGTCGCCCCGGGGCATAGACCCCGAAAACACCGCAAGCTTCTTTGGCATCCATCATCGGTTGCTCACCCTACACACCAGGGGTAGTCGGACGGACGGGAGGTCGGATGGACCGAACAGGGCTGCAACCGCTGGGTTCCTGGCCACCAATTCACTCTAGCGCCACGGACCAGATGTCTGCCGAGTACGACTCCCGCCAGGCTCTGTCCTCGATCAAGGGTCATACTCGAGCGCTAGCGTCGCATCCGTGATCGATCTCCATACCCACTCCGACCTGTCCGACGGGACCGATCCACCTGAGCGGATCGTCGAACTGGCCCACGAGGTCGGCTGCAGCGCAGTGGCTTTGACCGACCACGACACGCTGGCCGGCCTGGCCCGGGCCAGAGTGCGGGCCGACCAACTGGGCATCCGCCTGATCCCCGGGTGCGAGGTCTCGTGCGTGCCGATCGCCGGTGGTGGTGTCCATGTGCTGGTCTACTTCGTGGACGACCCGGACAGCCCGCTCGGCATCGAGCTTGCCCACTTGCGCGATGACCGCCGGAACCGCAACACCGCCCTGGCCGAGCGTCTGCAGCAGCTCGGTTTTGACGTGACCGTCGAGGCGGCGGCGGCACACGCCGGCACGGGCGAGGGCCTCGGGCGGCCCCATTTCGCCCAGGTCCTGGTCGACATTGGTGCCGTGTCCTCCATCAACGAGGCCTTCACCGACTACCTCGGCAATGGCGGCAAGGCCTACATCCCCAAGGGACGACTCACGGTGGCCGATGTGGCTGGGCTGGCACGCGACTCGGGCGGGGTCGCCGTATTGGCCCACCCGTACACGATCGGCCTCGAGGGCGACGCCTTGGCCGCCGAGGTCCAGCAGATGGCCGAGGCCGGCTTAGGAGGCCTGGAGGCTGTCTACGGCGGCTACTCCAAGCGGCAGCGCACCGACTTGGGCAATCTGGCCCGCCGGTTCGGCCTGGTGATCACCGGAGGCTCGGACTTCCACGGAACCTTCAAGCCCGGCCTGGCTGTCGGCTCGGGCACCGGTGATCTGAAGGTTCCCGACAAACTGCTCGACGCGCTCGAGGCGGCCCGGCCCACTACCTGACCGGCCC
>JBAXCY010000235.1:0-3645 GCA_037141235.1 Acidimicrobiales bacterium
GGGGACCTCCACGGGGACCTCCACGGGGACCTCCACGTCCAGATCGGCCACCAGGATCTCCTCGGCGAACTGCACCGCCGATGCCACCAGCGAACCGGAGGCGTCCACCATGCATGACGAGCCGTCGAAGACCAGTTCGTCCTGTCCTCCGACCTGGTTGACATAGACGATGGCGCACCCGGTTTCCGCCGTTCGTTCGGCCAGGACGGCGAGGCGCTCGCTGCGTCGGCCACGCGAGTACGGCGAGGCGTTCAGGTTGACCAGCAAGCGAGCCCCCTCCTCGGACTGCCACGCCATCGGCCCATCGGCGAACCACATGTCCTCGCACACGCTCACCCCGACCGGCACCCCGGCCACCTCGAACAGAGCAGGCACTCCCTCCCCGGGGACGAACCACCGCTGCTCGTCGAACACGCCGTAGTTCGGGAGCAGCCGCTTGACGTAGCGCCCGAGTACCTGCCCCTGCCAGCACAGGGCGGCGGCGTTCAACAATCGACCAGTCGGGGCGATGTCCACGTAACCGACCACGGCCGCGCACGTACCTGCAGCTGCTGCTACCTGGGCGAAGGCGGCCAGATTGTCGGCCACGAAGGCGGGACGCCCCAGCAGGTCCTCGGGCGGATATCCGGTCACCGTCAGCTCCGGAAATACGGCCAGATCGGCCCCGGCCGCCTCTGCTTCAGCCAGGGCCCCGAGTGTCCGCGCCACGTTGCCGGACAGATCGCCGACCACCGTGTTGATCTGGCAGGCGGCCACCCGGATACGAGGCATCCACCCAGCCTACCGGTGGGTTCGGGACGCCCCAATCGAGTTGTTCATGCGCCGTTCACAGTGGAGAAACAGCAACGAAACTCCGGTCTGCAATAGTGCAGTGTCCGAGGAGCGACCGGCCTGGCCGGAACCCCGACCGGGAACCGGTGGTATTTTCCGGCGGGGCAATGTCGACAAGCAACAACTACGTGACGAGGAGTGCACATGCCGTATCAAGCTGAGTACATCTGGATCGATGGGACCGAGCCGTCCCCTCTCCTGCGCAGCAAGACCCGCGTCATCCCCGACGGCAAGGAGCCGGACATCTGGGGCTTCGACGGATCGAGCACCAACCAGGCCATGGGTCACGACTCGGACTGCGTCCTGCGTCCGGTCTGGTCCTGCCCAGACCCCCTGCGCGGTCCCGACGACATCCTCGTGATGTGTGAAGTCGAGCTGACCGACTACTCGCCCCACCCGACCAACACCCGGGCCCGCTTGCGCGAGATCGCTGTGCAGTTTGGCGACCAGGAGCCGATGTTCGGCATCGAGCAGGAATACACCTTCTTCAAGGACGGCCGCCCGTTGGGTTGGCCGGCTGTCGGCTACCCCGCCCCCCAGGGGCCGTACTACTGCGGCGTGGGCGGCGACAAGATGCCCGGACGGGAGATCGTCGAGATGCACACGGCGGCCTGCATCGATGCTGGCATCGGCATCGAGGGCACCAACGCCGAGGTCATGATGGGCCAATGGGAGTTCCAAATCGGCGTCCTCCCCCCACTTTTGATGAGCGATCAGCTGTGGGTGGCCCGGTGGCTGCTCTTCCGCATCGCCGAGGACTTCGGCGTCTTCGCCACCTTGGAGCCCAAGCCCATCCTGGGTGACTGGAACGGTGCCGGTGCACACACCAACTTTTCGACCAAGGCCATGCGCGAGGACGGCGGATGGGACGCCATCATCGCGGGCTGCGAGGCCATCGGAAAGCGGGTGGACGAGCACATCGCCGTCTATGGCGTGGGGATCGAGAGCCGCCTGACCGGTGCTCATGAGACCGCCCACTTCACCAAGTTCAGCTACGGAACCTCGGACCGAGGTGCCTCCATCCGCATCCCCTGGAAGGTGGCCAAGGACAAGAAGGGCTGGCTCGAGGACCGTCGCCCCAATGCCAACATGGACCCCTACGAAGTCACCGCCGTCATGGTCGAGACCGTGTGCGGGGATGCCGCCGGGAGCTGAACTGCACGGGCGCTATTGGCCCGCACCATGAGTTGCTGTCCACTGCGCCGGGTCCTACGGGACCCGGCGCAGTGCAGTTCGCCATCTGTTCCGAGGGCAGCCACTTCGACTGGGATGCCCGACACCTGCGACACTGGAGGCACCACATCTGGCGTCCCGATGGCGGGCGCCGATCCAGCGGAGGTGCAGGTTCTGATGAAGAGTCAACAGGAGTACGTCCTGCGCACGGTGGAAGAGCGCGGTGTCCGCTTCGTCCAGTTGTGGTTCACCGATGTCCTGGGCACACCGAAGACGTTCAGCATCACCCCGGCCGAACTCGAGAACGCTCTCGGCGAGGGGATGACGTTCGACGGGTCCGCCATCGACGGATTCAGCCGAGTCCAGGAGAGCGACGTCCTAGCCCGACCGGATGCCAATACGTTCCAACTCCTGCCGTGGCACGGACACGGACACCGGCACCCTACTGATGACTCCCGCGGTGACTTCTCGGACCCACAGGTGGCCCGGGTCTTCTGCGACATCGTGGACCTCGACGGCTCGCCGTTCCAGGGAGACCCGCGCCACGTGCTCAAGCGGAGCCTGGAGCGCGCACGCGATCAGGGCTTCACGTTCTACGCCGCCCCCGAGATGGAGTTCTTCTATTTTGCCGACGGGGACCCGAGCCATCCCCCGACCACCCTCGATACCGGCTCGTACTTTGAGCTCACCGTGGCCGACCGGGCCAGCGACATCCGCCAGCGCACCGTGCTGACCCTCGAGGAGATGGGCATCCCCGTCGAGCACGCGCAGCACGAGGATGCCCCCAGCCAACACGAGATCGACCTCCGCTACACCGATGCATTGACCATGGCCGACACGATCATGACCGTGCGCCTCGTGGTCAAGGAGATGGCCCGCCAGCAGGGCGTGTTCGCTAGTTTCATGCCCAAGCCACTGGCCGGCGTACAGGGATCGGGCATGCACACCCACATGTCCCTCTTCCGAGGCGACCAGAACGCCTTCGTCGACCCTGAGCGTCCCGGCGGGCTCTCCGAGGTGGCCGAGGGCTTCATCGCCGGCCTGCTCCACCATGCCGGCGAGATCACCGCCATCACTAACCAATGGGTCAACTCGTACAAACGCCTGGTGTCGGGCTACGAGGCTCCCATCCACGTCTCGTGGGCCCGCAACAACCGCTCAGCACTGGTCCGGGTCCCCGTAGTGAAGCCCGGTAGGTCCGAGTCGACCCGGATCGAGTACCGGGCTCCGGACAGCGCCTGCAATCCGTACCTGGCCTTCGCCGTCATCTTGGCCGCCGGACTGCGGGGCATCGAGCAGGGCTACGAGTTGCCCCCCGAGGCCGATGCCAACTTGTTCTCCCTGAGCCCCGAGGAGCTCGACGCCAAAGGCATCCTGCATCTCCCCGGGAGCCTGCACGAGGCACTGACCCAGATGGAGTCGTCCGAGCTGTTGGCTACGACCCTGGGCGACCACGTCTTCGAGTGGTTCCTCCGCAACAAGCGGGCCGAATGGGCCAGCTACAAGGCCCACGTGACCCAGTTCGAGCTCGACCGCTACCTGCCCCTGTTGTAGCGACACCCTCGCCACCTACTGACTACCGCCCGTGACCGACCACTACTGACCGACCACTACTGACCGACCACTACTGACCGACCACTA
>JBAXCY010000236.1:0-3611 GCA_037141235.1 Acidimicrobiales bacterium
ACGGACTTGTTGGACATCGACCGCATGGCGGCCACGAACCCGTCGAAGTCCTTGGTCTTCATCTCCACCACAGCGCGCATGTCTGGAATGTAGTGCTCGAAGTTCGGGCTGTCGATGGCGGCGAGTATCCCGGACGCCACTTCATCAGCAGGAGCCAAGGGTCCGTTGTAGTCGGCGGGGTCGTTGTCGGGCTGGTCCCAGATCTCGGTGTCGATGGCTCCGGGCAGGACGAGCCGGACGTTGACACCGGTATCGACCAGGTCGGCGGCCAACGACTCACTCCATCCGGCGAGGGCGAACTTGGAGGCGCAGTAGGCCGCTTCGTGGGTGATCCCGAGCCGACCGCCGAGGCTAGAGACGTTGACGATGGTGCCCGTCCCGCGCTCGAGGAGCCGGGGGAGCAGGGCCAAGGTGATGGCCACCGGCGACAGATAGTTGACCACCATGGCCCGTTCGACTTCG
This sequence comes from Acidimicrobiales bacterium, assembly GCA_037141235.1. GTDB lineage: Bacteria > Actinomycetota > Acidimicrobiia > Acidimicrobiales > RAAP-2 > Bog-756. The sequence goes on from JBAXCY010000236.1 coordinate 463, forward strand.
GCCATGGTGAGGCGCTGCACCGGCCGCCGCAGGGGGATACCGGCGTTGTTGACGATCACGTCGATCGGCCCGATCTCGTCCCAGATGGCCAAGGCCAGTTCGCCAGCAGAGCCGGGATCGGACAGGTCGGCCGACCACCAACGCGAGTCTGGGGCACCTCGGCGGCACCCCTCGGCAACCTCCTCGAGCCGGTCGGCCCGACGGGCCACGAGGGCCACGGTGGTCCCCTGCGAGGCGAACATGCGCGCCGTTGCGGCTCCGATGCCTGATGAGGCACCAGTGACCAGTGCGGTGGTCACTGGTCTTCCGTCACAGCGGATCGGTCAGCCGGCGGACAGGTCATCGGCCGAGGTTAGACCTTCCCACCCGGCGGGCGGCGGGTCGAGCCGCCAGTACTGCTCGGGGGTGTTGGCTTCCAAGCGCTCATCGAGCAGGTGCTCTTGGCGCAGTTGGGCCACTTGGCTGACGTAGCACTCAATGGCCAGCCGCTTGGCTACAACATCTGTCACCATCGGGACGATGGCCGGTGTTGGCCACAGTCCGCGACGAAAGAGCTGGGAGACCCGCCAGGCGAGTAGCCCAGGCAGGTGTGTATAGCCACCATCCTGGTAACAGAACCAGGTCGGCCCGCCACCTTCGGAACTGAGGGACAAGCGGGCCAGGAGCCCGGCCTCATGAGTAAGACCGTGGTCGGGATTGGCCAGCCCCATGGGCAGGAATACTGCCGTGGCGCCGGCGCCTCTGATGGCTTCGATCAGCGCCTCAGTCACGTTGCCGGTATCGGGGCGCACGCCGGGGGCGAGGTACTGGTGGTCGGCGAACTCGAGCCACACGGGCGTGGCCCCCAGCACGGCCATGGCGGCACGGTCTTCATCTCGACGTATGGCCACCACGTCGTCACCGGCAGTGAACCCGCCAGCGGCGTCCCACTCGGACATTGGGTCGGGGTAGGCGTCGGGACGACCGGCCATGACGGTCACCACCGTGCTTCCCGGGTGCGACAGGAGTAGATAGGCAGCACTGAGGGCAGCATCGTCGAAGTGCGGGGAGACGACCACGACCCGGTCGAGCACGCCATCCTCCAAGAAGCCCCACATGCGCCGCATGTCCATGCTGGGATCGTACCGGCCAAAACCGGCCAGAACCGACCAGTACCGGCCAGTACCGACCAGAACCGGCCAGTACCGGCCAGAACCGGCCTCAGCTCAGGGCACGCCGATTGAAGCCGTACATCCCGACCACCATGAGCACGACCAGGTAGGCGGTGCCGACCACGAAGCACGCCCAGGTGGCGATATGGGGAACGGTAGGAACCATGAGCCCGCGGAGGCCTTCGCTCACGTAGGTCATCGGGTTGAAGGCCGATACCACCTGGAACCACCGGAGGTGGCTGAGGGAGGGCCACGGGTACTGACTGCATCCGGTGAAGATCAACGGAGTCAGCACGAGCGCGAAGGTGACGTTGATCCGGTTGGGAGGGACGAAGGTACCGAGGATGAGGCCCATGGCCGCACCGAGCAAGGATCCGAGCACCATCATCGTCACCACGGCCACTCCGGTCGAAGCCTGCCAAGGGATCGATCCGAGGATCCAGACACCAATAGGGAACATCACCAGGGCGGCGACGAATCCGCGAATGGCGGCAAACACCACCTTCTCCACGGCGACGGCGCCCACGGGTAGTGGCGCCAGGAGGCGATCTTCTATCTCGTTGCTGTACGAGAACTCGATGACCAGCGGGAGTGCCGTGCTTTGCAGCCCAGTCAGCACGGCAGCCAGCGCCACCAGTCCCGGGAAGAGGACGTCTTGATATCCGGCCTGGGCATAGCCGAGCTCGGTGAGGACCTTGCCGAACACGAACAAGAGGAAGAGGGGCTGCAGGATCACCTGGGCCAGGAAGATGGGGAACTCACGCCCGGTGACGAACAGGTCGCGCCGCAAGATGGCCATCCCGGTGCGCCACGGTCCCCATCGGGCAGCGGGACCGAGCGACGACGTGACCGGAGGGGGCTGTGCTGCTGATGGGCTGGACGTCACTGGTCCGCTCGGCACGGTCATCGCAGCGCTCTCCCGGTCAGGTGGATGAAGACGTCTTCGAGGTTGGGCTCACCGAGGCGCACATCGGTGAGCCTGGCGCCGGCGTCCGCCACCACCGTGGCTACTGGAGCCACGAACGAGGCGGCTTCTCCCTCGACGTCGATACGGAAACGGAGGCCGACTCCGGACGCGTCATCGATCTGGTCGACGGCACGGACTCCGACCAGGGCACCAAGGGCCACGCCGAGAACCAGACCGAGGGAGGTAGCGTCACCGGTCGGCCCCGGCTCGACTGTGCAGTCGAGTGTGCGCTGGCTCTGCATACCCCGCACCAGCTGCTCGGGGGTGTCGAGGGCCAGCAGGGCGCCGTGGTCGATGATGGCTACGCGGTCGCTCAACGTGGCGGCCTCGTCCATGTCGTGGGTGGTGATGACCACGGTTGTGCCCGCCGCCTTCAGTTCGGCGATCTTCTCCCACAGGAAGAGGCGGGCGGCAGGGTCGAGTCCGGTCGAGGGCTCGTCGAGGAAGAGGACCGACGGGGCGTGCATCAGGGCCCGGGCGATCATCATCCGCTGGATCTGTCCACCCGAGAAGTCGTCGGGACGCCCGTTAGGACGGTCGGCCAGGCCGAACTGTTCCAAGAGGGCATCGGCCATCTGGTTGCGGGATGCTCGAGGGACACCGTGGTAGCTGGCGTGGTAGGTGAGGTTCTGGCGGACCGACAGCGAGCGGTCGAGGTTGTTCTGCTGGGGCACGACACCGAGGACCCGCCGGGCGCCGACAGGATCGGCGGCTACATCGACACCGGCCACCACGGCCCGCCCGCCGGTGGATCGGATCCGGGTGGTCAGGATCCCGATGGTCGTGCTCTTGCCAGCGCCATTGGGACCCAGGAACCCGAACACTTCGCCCCGTTCGACTTTGAAGCTGACGCCGGCCAGCGAGTCGACGGGCGCCTTGGGGTAGCGCTTGACCAGGTCGTGGACCTCGACGGCGAGGGAGCCGTGACCCACGGGGCGATGGTCCGATGGACTGGCTGTGGACGCCCCTGGTGCAACGTTGCTCATGCCCTCGTGCTCCTTTGGCCGAACTGGGCGCCGAACTGGGCGCCG
>JBAXCY010000237.1:0-3608 GCA_037141235.1 Acidimicrobiales bacterium
CCTCCGGCGTTCTCCACCCAGCTCCCGATGGCCGTCGGCACGGTCATGATGACGACGTTGGACGACGAGGTCTGGGTACCGTCGAGCAGCTTGTCCGGAGCACCCGAGTACGACCGGAGGTAGGCCGAGGTGGCCAGATCCCACGTCCACGTCACGTCGGAGGCGGTGGAGAACGGGATGTGTGCACTCACTCCCGATCCGGACACCGACCCGACCGGTGGGGCTGGACTGAAGGTGAACAACGGTGCCGGAGGAGACGTATCGCCGGGGTTCAGCGCCCACGCCGGGGTGGTGTCGGTAAAGGTGGCATAGGGGGCGTAGCGACCGGAGGGATGGACCGTCACCGATCCGAAGCCTCCATTAAGGACGTTCTTGTCCTGGATCGGCGCGCCAGCGATCAGGTTCAGCACCTGGTTGATGCCGCCGGCATGGACGAACAGCGGATTGGAGAGTTGGGACAGGATGCCGACATCGGGCTGGCGGGCTGACCGCAGGTCACCGACCAGAGCCGCCCCCTGACACTGGAACACCGCCACCAGGCGGGTGTACGAACCCTCTACTGGCTCCTCGAACACGATGTCGGCCTGATTGAGTCCCGCCGACGGGCGGTCATCGGTGTAGTTGCCGATCTTGGTGGCCAGCGCCGGCCGTGGGGGAACCACCCCTCCAAGGGCTGGGGTGCCGGTGAGCGGACACAGGACAACCGGCGGCGGTACCGTCGTGGTCGTGGTGGTCGTCGAGGGGGGAGCAGCAGCGGCCTTCTTGGGCGCTGGGGCGGTAAGGACCACCGCGGCGGCCATGCCCCCGATCAGCAGGACCATGACGGCGGCTCCCGCGTACCACTTCACGTTCGAGGAACCACGCATCTCGGCCTGGACCTCTTTGCGAGAGGGTGTTGACGGGGCATCCGGGTCGCCATCCGATGATCCTTCGGGGGTACCTGATTCGAGATCGGGAGGATCGGGAGGATCGGGAGTAGCTGGAGGATCGGGAGGATCGGGAGTAGGGGCTTCGTCGTCCGGCATCGGCTTCACAGTACCTTGCTGATGGCCGGATACCGAGATACCTCGACGAGCGGCCTCGGTATCCAACATCGAACATGCGTTCGGGTCTACAGTGGCCGAGTGTCACCCCGACAGCACACAAACAGCCCCGTTGGACGAGTCTGAACGGTCACATCGGGGGTGGCCGTCACACCCATTTCGTACGGTCCGCAGGGTCAAACGAATGACAGCAGCAATCGACAGCACAGAGGAGAAGTAGACAAGACATGGAACGTGACAAGGCACTGGACATGGCCCTAGGGCAGATCGAGAAGCAGTTCGGCAAGGGCTCGATCATGCGGATGGGTGAGAACCTGAACATGAACATCGAGTCCATCCCCACCGGGGCACTGGCACTCGACCTCGCCCTCGGTATCGGAGGACTCCCCCGAGGCCGAGTCGTGGAGATCTTCGGCCCGGAATCCTCCGGTAAGTCGACCCTGGCCATGCATGTGGTGGCCGAGGCGCAGCGCAACGGTGGCATCTGCGCCTACATCGACGCTGAGCACGCCATGGACCCGGTCTACGCCAAGGCCATCGGCGTCAACATCGACGATCTGTTGATTTCTCAGCCGGATACAGGTGAGCAGGCACTCGAGATCGCCGACATGCTGATCCGCTCCGGGGCGCTCGACGTCCTGGTCATCGACTCGGTCGCCGCACTGACCCCCCGGGCCGAAATCGAAGGGGAGATGGGCGACACACACGTGGGCCTGCAGGCCCGGTTGATGTCCCAGGCCCTCCGCAAGCTGACCGGAACACTCTCGAAGTCCCAGACCATCGCCATCTTCATCAATCAGCTACGAGAGAAGATCGGCGTCATGTACGGCTCGCCCGAGGTCACCCCCGGCGGGCGTGCGCTCAAGTTCTACTCGTCGGTCCGACTCGACATCCGACGTATCGAGACCATCAAGGACGGTGCTGACCAGGTCGGCAACCGCACCCGAGTCAAGGTAGTGAAGAACAAGTGCTCCCCGCCGTTCAAGCAGGCCGAATTCGACATCACCTTCGGCAAGGGGATCAGTCGAGAGGGCTCGCTCCTCGATGTCGGTGTCGAGCTCGGCTTCATCAAGAAGTCTGGGGCCTGGTTCACCTACGAGGGTGAGCAGCTCGGCCAAGGCCGGGAGAACGTCAAGAACTTCCTGACCGAGAACCCTCAGTTGATGGCAGAGGTCGACGAGCGAATCCGCGGCTACCTGGCTGATCAGAATGCAGCCAAGGCGGCCGAGGCAGCCGGCGAGCACCTCCCGCCTATGGAGGACCTCCTCCTCGACGACGAGCCGATCTCGTTGAGCGACTGACCTGACGTACCCGTTGTTGCACGGATCGGGCCTGGCTCTGGCCGGCCCGATCCGTTGCCTCGGTCTCTGACTGCCGGCCCGGGCCGCACCCATGCGTCCCGGGCTGCTGCATGTCCTGACCGATGCTGACCGACGCTGACCGATGCTGACCGACGAGGGTCGGCTAGCTGAAGTTCTTGGGGACGTCGTAGACGGCCCGCCATGTCCCAGTGGACGGATTGGTAGTACTGGCCGGTGCGGTCCCGAGGACCGAGTACACGTTGAGCATGATCCGCAACAAGTGGTCGGTGACCCCGGGAACGGCGGCCGGCAGCACGTTGGACGGGATGAGCGGGGCCTTGGACATCTGGCCGATCCACGAGGCATTGCCCGTGTTGAGCACGCCACCTCCGCCAGAGACCGTGTACCAGGTGATGTCGGCGTAGTTGTTCTTACGGTTGGGGATCACCGAGTGGGCGATGATGTCCACGTTGTTGGGGGACGACGGCCCGGGTGTGTACCGATCGAACTCGCCGATCATGGCATGAGGCAGGTGCTGGCCGGCGGTGAGTCCGGTACCGGCCAGCAGCCACGACTTCGGGTCGACGATGACCACATCGGCCTGGGCATCGATGTCCTGATAGGTGGCCCCAGTCAGGTGCGACTCCGGATTGTTGACCGGCGACTGTTTCCAGTTGACGGTGACCACCGAGTTGTCCTTACCGGTCATGGGGTCCTCGGCCGCCGATTTGTAGCAGACGACGTGTCGATCGGCCCCGAGTGGCGACGGCTCGAGGCGGATCTGGCGGTAGCAGGCGTTGGCTCCCAGGAATGCCACATTGAGCCCCTTGGCCACGGCACTCTGTACGCCATTGCGCATGGATGCTGACCAGTACTCGTCGTGGCCCATGCTGAGCACCACCCGGTGATTGGCCAACAGCTGAGGCCGTTCGTGCAGGTCGATGTCGGTCCAGTACGAGATGTCGAGACCGAGTTGTTCGGCTTGGAACACGACAGGAAGTTCATTGCCGACGAAGTCGGTGGCCCCTGATGCCCAGTCATGGCTGTAGGGGCGGTCGAACGACACGATCCGGGCCCGATTGGCATAGGTGCCGCCGCCCGGGGTCTGGATGTAGGAGAGCGACCCTGCTTTGTTGCCGTAGTAGAGCGAGTAGCCGCCCCACCGGTTGTAGGCCTGCCAACTCGTGACTGCCTCCATGAGGAGGACGGCCGAAGTGGACGCGTCGTCGCGGATGCACAGGGGGACGAACCCTTGCTCGCCAGT
>JBAXCY010000238.1:0-3539 GCA_037141235.1 Acidimicrobiales bacterium
ACCTGGTGCTGTCGCTCGTGGCCAAGTCGCTGCTGGCATGGCAGGTGTTCGCCTCCGCCCTCTCGGGCTGAATCCGCCTGGGGCGCATCCAGCCGCCCCCCGCCACTCAGTTGCCCCAGACGGTCACCTGCACGCTCGCCTTGCCCGCGGCCTTCGGCGGCTGCACCAGCATGGTGGCCTTGCCCTTGGGAAATGACTTCGGAACCGTCGCGCTGACGGACTTCGCTGCTCCTGGTGTCACCGATCCCGACCAGATCTTGAAGACCGTGCTTCCGTGGGTCAGGGTCACCAGAGTCTTGCCGCTGGCAGATGCGCCCGGCAGGAACGTGACCGGCACCTTCTTGCCCCTGGTTACGGAACCCGGCACCGCCGAGCCCGTTGAACAGCATCCGAGCACCGTCTTCGATGGCACGGGGATGGCGGTGCCGGAGCCGGTGGCCATGCGGCCGATCGTGCCGCTGCCGCCACTTGCGAACCAGATGTTGCCATCGGGCCCGCTCACCAAATCCCCCGCATTCGCGATGCCACCAGCAGCCGGTGCAACGAATGTGCTCACGAGGCCGTTGGTCCCCACCCGGATGACGCCACCCCCGCCTCCGACGCCACCCCCGCCTCCTATCCAGGCGCTGCCGTCTGCCCCGGTTATGACTGTGCACGGTGTTGGAACTTGGGCGCAGTTGAAGGCGGAAACGGTGGCGACGGTGGTCGCCACGCCCAGCGGGGAGATGGACATCACTTTGGGGGTGGCCACCAGCGTTCCATTGACGTCGGTGCGCTCAACAACAGCCCATACGTTGCCGTCTGGGCCGTTGCCGAGTGTTCCGTTGGCGTTGATAAATGGCGATCCCCCCGGCATCGGGAACACGCTGCCCGATCCGGCGGTGGACATGGTGCCGATCACGTTGCCCATCGGGTCCGTCGACGCTGTGAACCACAGGTTGCCATCGGTTCCCACGAGAAGCTGCCTCGCCTGGACGGCCCCGTCGGGCGTTGGCACCATGGTGATGACCCCCTCCGGTGTAATGCGGGCCACCATGGCCACATCGACGCCCTCCAAAAAGCCCATCCAGAGGTTGCCGTCCGGTCCGCTCACAAGGTCGGTGGGATACGAGCCAGCGGGGAGCGCGAGCGCGAAGGTGGTGACGGCGCCTGCCAGTGTTATCCGGACCAACAGTCCCCCTCCGCCCTTCGTGGTTTGAAGAAACCAGAGGTTGCCATCGGGTCCGACGATGAGGTCGGGGGACCAGTAGGACGGGTTGAACGAATCAGCGGGAAGGGGGAACGAATGCACCACCTTCCCTGTGCTCGGTGACAGCGAGTTGATACCGGCGCTTGCGCCCGCTGTGCCTGACGACAGGTACGGGTACCAGAGGTTTCCGTCCGGACCCACCACGAGCGATCCAGTCGGGGAACCCGGGCCTGCCGGGTATTGCACAGATGACCCGGTGGCCAGTTTCGCAGGAGCGGCCTGGCTGATGGTTGGAACCACAAGGCCGAGGGCTCCAAGCGCGGCAGCGATGCGAGGGATGTGATGACGAGCGATGCTCATGGGCAGTCCTCAGGGATGGGGTATCCCCGGTAAATCTACGCAGGGCGTCGGGGCCTTCCCATGGATCGCCATCGCCGTTGTGCTCATCCGCAGCCAGATGGCCGTGGGCGTGCCGGGCTTCGTCTACGGCATCTACTTCTCGCTGCTCATTCTCTTCTTCTCATTCGCCCTCAACATGTGGGCGCACTACGCCCGCAAGGGGCGCTTTGCATCGGTGGTGTCCAGCGAGCGCGCGTACCTGGTGCTGTCGCTCGTGGCCAAGTCGCTGCTGGCATGGCAGGTGTTCGCCTCCGCCCTCTCGGGCTGAATCCGCCTGGGGCGCATCCAGCCGCCCCCCGCCACTCAGTTGCCCCAGACGGTCACCTGCACGCTCGCCTTGCCCGCGGCCTTCGGCGGCTGCACCAGCATGGTGGCCTTGCCCTTGGGAAATGACTTCGGAACCGTCGCGCTGACGGACTTCGCTGCTCCTGGTGTCACCGATCCCGACCAGATCTTGAAGACCGTGCTTCCGTGGGTCAGGGTCACCAGAGTCTTGCCGCTGGCAGATGCGCCCGGCAGGAACGTGACCGGCACCTTCTTGCCCCTGGTCACGGAACCCGGCACCGCCGAGCCCGTTGAACAACATCCGAGCACCGTCTTCGATGGCACGGGAATGGCGGTTCCGGAGCCGGTGGCCATGCGGCCGATCGTGCCCCAGCCGCCGCTCGCGAACCAGATGTTGCGATCGGGGCCGCTCACCAAATCCCTGCCAGTCGCGGTGCCACCCGCAATCGGTGCAGCGAAGGCACTCACGAGGCCATTCGTGCCCACCCGGATGACGCCACCCCCGCCTGCAAACCAGGCGCGGCCGTCTGGCCCGGTGATGAGATTGCATGCCGACAGAGCAGTCCAGCAGTTGAAGGTCGGCGCGGTGGCGACGGTGGTCATGATGCCCAGCGGGGAGATGGACAACGCTGTGGGGGAGCCCACCTGCGTTCCAGTGGGGTCGGTGAGCCCAACAACGGCCCACACGTTGCCGTCCGGGCCGTTGCCGAGTGCTCCGACGACGGTCCAGAGTGAGTTTGGGGATCCCCCCGGTACCGGGAACACGCTCCCCGATCCGGCGGTGGTCATGGTGCCGACCATGGCGCCAGTTGCGCCCGACGTGGTGAACCAGAGGTTGCCATCGGTTCCCACGACGAGTGCACTTGGCGCGAAGGCCCCGTCGGGTGCGGGAACCATGGTGATGACCCCCTCAGGGGTGATGCGGGCCACCGACGTGCCGCCGTCGAAGCCCGCCCAGAGGTTGCCGTCCGGTCCACTCACAAGGCTCGTGGGCTGTGGGCCGGTGGGGAGCGCGAAGGTGGTGACGGCGCCGGCCAGTGTCATCCGGGCCACCAGGCCCGCACCGTTGGGCCCCTCGTCCTGAAGAAACCAGAGGTTTCCGTCGGGTCCGGCGATGAGGTCGGAGGGGCCGAGGTAGGGGGGTGGGAACGACGTGGCGGAAAGGGGGAACGACTGCACCACCTTCCCCGTGTTGGGTGACAGCGAGCTGATACCGGCGCTTGCGCCCGCTGTGCCTGACGACAGGTACGGGTACCAGAGGTTTCCGTCCGGACCCACCACGAGCGATCCAGTCGGGGAACCCGGGCCTGCCGGGTATTGCACAGATGACCCGGTGGCCAGTTTCGCAGGAGCGGCCTGGCTGATGGTGGGAACCACAAGGCCGAGCACTCCAAACGCGGCAGCGATGTGGGGCATGTGAAGACGACTGATGCTCATGGGCGGTCCTCAGGGGTGGGGTATCCCCTGCAACCCTACGCGGGCGGCACCCGGAGATCGCCCGCGGGCTACCGTTATGGCCATGATCTCCCCCAACTGCATGCGGCCTGTGACCCGGCAGCCGTTGGCGTCTGCGCCGACCACCTGATGGCGCGCGCGTAGGTGTCCCACATGTCGCGCTGGCGCGGATTTGGAGGAGCACGGGCCCCGCTGGGTCAGTGGCTGCGCA
>JBAXCY010000239.1:0-3526 GCA_037141235.1 Acidimicrobiales bacterium
CCGGCCAACTGCTGCCGATGAGCGGTTGGCTGCTCGCACTGTCGGGCAGGGATGCGTAGAGCACACACCGCCGACCTCAACGTAACGTACGACCATGGAACTCGAACGCGCACTCACCTTCGCCGCCGACCGCCGCAACGGTCTACTCACCACGCTGCGCCGTGACGGCCGCCCCCAGCAGTCGGTGATTTTCTTCCAAGCCGACGGTGACCGCTTCACCATCTCGCTGACCGCTACCCGGGCCAAGACGAAGAACCTGCAGCGCGACCCGCGTGCGGCGCTCTACGTCCCGAGCGAGGACGTCTTCGTGTGGGCAGGGTTCGACGGCCACGTGGAGCTGAGCGAGGTAGCCCAGCGCCCCGATGATGCCGTGGTCGATCAGCTGGTCGACTACTACCGCAGCGGCATGGGGGAGCACGAGGACTGGGCCGCCTACCGCCAGGCCATGGTCGACGACGAGCGGCTGATCGCCACGTTCGTTGCCACTTCGGCCACTGGCCTGCTGGCGGACTGAGCCCCCAACGCCTCGTTGGGTAGCGCCACCGAGTGCAGTGCGCCGATCACTCGATTCAGACACCCGTGAGGGTTACTCCTCGTGGCGAGCGAACCAGGCCGACAGGACGAGGGCCGCTAGTTCGGGGTCTTGCAGCATCCACCAGTGTCCGAGATCATCGAGGGTGACGGTCTCGGCCCCCATGACGGCAGCGGTTTTGGCACCGCTCTCGACGGAGCCCATATAGGTGTCTGCGGTGGCCAGGATGGCTAGTCCGGGGCGCTGCGCAGCGTCGGCCGATGCAGCCCGCCATGGGGCCAACAGCTCGGGGACGGCGGACCGGTAGAGCGACAGCACACAGGCTCCCATGGTGGCATCGAATGCGTCGATAAACGCTGTGGCCTGGGGGGTGGGGATGCCGATCGACTCGAAGCCGGCGATGGCCAACTCGGGGTCAAGTGTCACCATCAGCTCGATGTTGGCCTCGCCATCGCTAGGTGTCTGCCATACCTGAGCCAGGTCGTGCCAGGTGTACGAAGGGTTGAACAGTTCGACGGCATCTGAGCACCACGACACCAGCAGGTCGGGACGGGTCTGAGCCACCCGCACCACCAGCACGCCGCCCCAGTCGTGTCCGACCAGGTGGACCGGACGGCCGATGGCAGCGATCTCGGCGATCAGCCAGTCGGCATAGTCCTCCTTGGTGGCGGAAAAGTCTGGCGGCACCGGGCAGCCGAACCCGGGCAAGTTGGGGGTGTGCACCTCGGACCGTTCGAGCAAGTCGACCACGGGGGCCCAGACCGACGGGGTCTCGGGATTGCCGTGGATGAGGACGACGGGAACGGCCCTATCCGGCGTGGGTCGGTTGATGCCGTCAGCGAGGGTCATGCCGCCAGTCTGTCAGGCAGCAGGGGTCGGATCGGTGTCCATTCCTCGGTGAAGCCGCCAGGGAGTCCGGTCGCTGGATGCTGTCGACACCAGGAATCAGACGTCCACCACCAATAGTCAGTCGTCAACCAGTAGTCCCCAACTCTCAGCCGTCAGTAGGAGCCGGTGTCGAGCCCTTCGAGGAACGATCCAAGAGGCGACGCCAGTTGATGAAGGGCAGGAAGCAGACGGCCACTAGCAAGGCGATCTGGATGGCGATCGACCAGGGAGAGCCGAACATCTTGCCGATGACGTCGCCGAACTGCTGCTCGGCCGCCGTGGCCACACTCACGTAGATCGAGTAGCTGACCAAGCGCCCAAGGAAGAACGCCACCGACAGAATCCCGAGCGGGACCTCGAGGAGCCCGGCAGCCAGGAACAGCTGTGCCGACGGAAGGGGCGAGATCACGAACACGCCGAACAAGGCGATGGCGCCTATTTTTTTGCGCTCGAGCAGCTCCTGGGCCGCCTCCAGGTTGTCGCGGATCTTGGGCGGGAACCGTCCCTTGAAATGCCGTGCTCCTCGAGCCAGCAAGTACCGCCCGGCGGTGGCGGCTAGGGCACCCAGCAGAACCAGCGCCACTGGATTGAGATGCCAGGTGAGTTGGGCGAAGACGAGCACGACCCACGTGGGTGGCCCGAACGCCGGCAAGAGGTTGACGCCGAACACGATGGCTACGAGGACCAAGTACTGCACGCATCGACCCTACGACACGCTACGACCGAACGACGGCTACGAGGCCGCAGGCGAGAGAGCCTCCGCAGCTCGCCGATGTCTCCAGTTGGTGACCAACGACCAGAGTGGGCCTCACTCAGGACGATCGACACTGGGACGAGGTGTGCCGGGCAAGAGCCGCCGAGGCCCCGGGCCTTCGCCAGCCATCACGTCGGCAGGGTTCACCAACAGGCATCGCTTGAAGGAGAGACAGCCACAGCCGATGCAGTTCGTGAGGTCTTCTCGAAGTCGCACGAGTTGCTCGATCTGACTGTCGAGGCGCTCCTTCCATTGAGCCGAGAGCGCTTCCCAATCGTCCTCTCGGGGAGTGCGCTGCTGGGGCAGTCCTTCGAGAGCTCCTCGGATGGCGGCAAGCGGGATGCCAACCCGTTGTGACGCCCGGATGAAGGCAAGTCGGCGCAGCGCGTCGCGCCCGTATCGACGTTGGTTCCCCTCGTTGCGCGTGCTCGAGATCAACCCCTCGCGCTCGTAGAAGTGGAGTGCGGAAACGTTGAGGCCACTGCGCTCAGCCAACTGGCCGACAGACCACTCATGAAACGACGTGCGGCCTCGGGGCATCCCCGAGGATAGCGCTTGACCTCAACCATGGTTGAGGTGTGAGAGTGGTGCCGGACAAGACCCGCTACGAAAAGGAACAGCAGTCGATGGAAGCATTTATGGTGGTCTCCACCTTCAAGGAAGGCACGGTGATGGCCGAGGTCTTTGCCGTCGTCGCCGAGGAGCAGGCCCAGGTCAAGATATTGGAATCCGAGGGCCGCCTCGGTTCGATCCACCTCGCGCTGGCGCGTGGGACCGTCTTCATCGAGGTATTCGCCGATGACGTGGACCAAGCGGCAGAGACTGTCCGCGCCCTCCCGATGTCCAAGTGGTGGGACCTTGATGTCTTCCCACTGGCTGGGGCCGCAAGCCCAGGGGCCGCAAGCCCTGGGGCCGCAAGCCCAGGGGCCGCATCATGAGCGCCTTTACCGAAGCCGAGCTCGACTATCTGAAGTCCCAACCCCTGATGCGCTTTGCCACGGCTTCCTCTGCGGGCAAGCCGGACCTTGCCCCTGTGGTCTTCGAAGTCGACGGCGATGACATCCTCAGCGCCGGCTTCGACATCGCCCACACGGTGCGCTTCCGCAATATCCAGGAGAACCCGCGGGCCACGGTGGTGATCGATGACCTGGCCACCGTCGACCCGTGGACCCCGCGTGGGATCAAGATCATCGGGTCAGCTTCGATCGAAGAGGTTGACGGTGCCCTTCGGTTCCGGATCAGTCCAGACGTCATCATCAGTTGGGGAGTGAACGACACGACGCCGGGAATCCCGAAGATGGAGCGTCGAGCGCTGCACCGGTAGAGGCGCTCGGCCGCTCGCACAGCCGCCC
>JBAXCY010000240.1:0-3496 GCA_037141235.1 Acidimicrobiales bacterium
GCCACGTCGTAGGTTCGACCGGTCTGGGCCTCGCCGATCTGGAATGCCCCGATCGACACGGTCCCGGTATCAACCGCAGTGCTCGACAGGTCGGCCACCAAGGTGTTGTCCAGCCAGACCTCGTCGGTGCCAGTCGCACCCGCTGCCGTATCCATCTTGAGGTGCAGCTCGAGGGCGTGCCACCCCGGGTTGACCACTGTCGCGCTCAACCTCGTGGTGCCCGTCGTGTCGTTACGGAATGCCAGCTGGCCGGTCGACTCCTCGAAGACGTAGCCCAGCGAATTACCGGTGGCATCGCGCATCCGCAGCAGTCCGATGGTGTCGTTGGCACCAATGGTGTTGAACCAGGTACGGGCGTACCCGTCGGAATAGGTCGCCGGCAGGGTCTCCTTGGCGAAGGTGGCGCCAGTAGTGGTGTTGCCTTCGGCGGCAAAGACACCCCCGTGCTTTGTGGTCGTGTTGGCAGTGAGTCCGGCGCTCAACGTCCATGAGGACAGGTCACCGGATTCGAACCCGTCGGAAAACACTGCAGCTGCAGGCACCGGTGTGGTGGCCGATACCGTGTTCGACTTGGACGACACATTGCCGGCCACGTCTACCGACTGAACGGCGTACTGGTGGGTGGACGACAAGAACACCGAGTCGGTGTAGGTGGTTGCGGCCGGGATCGTAGTGAGCAGCACTCCGTCCCGATAGATGTTGTAGCTGGTGACCCCGAGGTTGTCGGTGCCCGCTGTCCACTTGAGCTGAATCCCGAATGCTGACGTCGGGGCCGCGGTCAGACCGCTCGGAGCCGTAGGCGCCGTCGAGTCGACCGACCACTTCCACACGGCGGGAACCGGGTCCGCCACCGTGTTGACCTTGGCGATCGCTGAGAAGGTATGGGCCTTCTGGGCCAGGCCGGTATAGGTAATCGGACTGGTGCATGCCGTGGCCGCCGCGCCGTCCAGGCTGCAGGTGAAGGTAGCCGGTGTGGCGCTGGCGTGGAAGGCGAACGTGGCGCTGGTGCTGATCGTGCCAGCCAACGGTGTGGTGTCCAAGTACGTATCGGGCTTGGGGACGAACGTGTAGGTCTGGACGTCGAAGGTGGCTCCGGTGGAACTGGTAGGCGTCACCGTCACTGTGTTGCCGGACACGGCGACTTTGAGGAAGTGGTACACCTGCGACTCCGACGTCGGCGCCTTTGCCGTGCCGCAGGCCGATCCGATGCTGGTGGTCTGGCTCCACCCAATGGCGTACTTGTCGGCCGATGAGCAGGTAGCGGACAGCGACTGAGCCAACGCCCCGCCACCACCCGTCGTGTACTCAGGCATGCCAGCCAGCCCCGTGCTCCGCTGATAGAGGTGAGCGTGTCCGCTGAACGTCATGTTGACGCCGTTGGAGCTGAGCAGCCCCTCGAGGTTGGCACTGCCCTGCAACGACGTGTCCGAAGCCTCGGTAGCTGAGTTGGCATCCGAGTAGGTCGGATAGTGGAACAAGGCGAATTTCAGCCCAGACGGATGGGCGGCCAGGTCGGCCTTCAGCCAGATGTACTCGGGCGATGTGGTTTTCCAGTGCGAGGCTGCCTCGTTGGCATACGCCGATGATGTTCCGATGTTCGGGTCGTTCCAGGCCGCATCCAGCATGTAGATCCGGACCGTGCCGGCATTGAACGCGTAGTACGACGTGGCCATCGACTCCACCGTGCTGCCATTGACGCTGGCATAGGTGTCGTTCTGGTAGCGACCGGCTGAGGTGGCCACTGCCTGGTCCTGAGGCCAGTTGACGAACTGCGGATGCACGGCGTCAGCTCGGGAGATCCCGTGGTTGCCGATGGCCGGGAATAGAGCCAGCTGCTGGCCCACGGCGGGCCAGAAAGCTCGCCCGAATACCGCTCCGGTATCGGGGCCTGTGGTCTGGAGGTCGCCGTAGTTGTTCTGGCTGCCGGCCGGATAGCCGTTGTCCCCGGTGGTGACAGCGAACCGAGCTCCGCTGTTGGCCATCTGCTTCATCAGGTTGGCTGCATCGGGGTTGACCCCGTTGGCATCGACCTGGCCCCAGTCACCGAAGACGTCAAAGGTGAAGGCTGCCGTGGAGCCCACCGGCACCTGAGTGGTGAACTTCGGGGTGGTGTTGGCACCGAGCAGGTCGATGCCGTTCAGGTACACCCGGTAGCAGTACTGGCCGGCCAGCGGCAGGGTGAGGTTGGCCTTCCACTGGTAGTCCACGGTCCCGTTCATGGAGAGGGACAGCCGAGTGGGCACCACCGTGGTGGTCAACGTGCACGTGCCGGTCGTTCCCACCGGACCGAACACCACACTGGCATTGGCGGAGGATCGGTCGGTCCCGAAGTTGATGATGGCGTGCAGGTCGACCAGGTCGGTCAGGTACGGGGTGCGGGTGAGGTGCGAGTTGAACGGAACAGGGGTGGTGACCGACACCGCTGTTGCTAGCGGGGATACGTTGGCGGCCACATCGCGGGCCCGCACGGTATAGGCGTGGGTGCTGCCGCCCACCAGTCCCGTGTCGGTGTAGGTCAGGACCGGGCCCAGGCTGACCAGGGCCACCCCGTCACGGAACAGGTCGTAGCCGGTCACCCCGGTGTTGTCGGTGGCCGCCTTCCACGTCAACTGCACCCGGGTGTCAGACAGAGCAACCCCAGCCAGTCCGGTGGGAGCAGTCGGCGCTGTGGTGTCGACCGTCCACGTGGAGACAGCCGGTGTGGCGTCCTTGGCCCCATTGGCGGTGGCGTAGACGGTGAAGGTGTGGACGCCCTGGGCCAACGCTGTCAGGACCTTGGGGCTGGTGCAGGCCGCTGGTAGCGCTCGGTCGAGCTGACAGGTCAGTGTGGCCGGAAGAACAGTGGAGTGGAAGGTGAAGGTGGCGGTGGTCGCTGTGGTGCCGATCGGCGGGCCAGTGTCGATGATGGTGTCCGGTACCGGCGGGGTCGTCACGGTGACGGCGGTGGTCAGAATCGAGATGTTGCCCACCGCGTCCACTGCACCCACCGCAAACTTGTGGGTGCTGGCGCCCAGGACCGTGCTGTCGGTGTACGTCAGGACGTTGCCGGGGCTGGCCAGCAGCACACCGTCCCGGTACACCTTGTACCCGGCCACAGCCACGTTGTCAGTCGAAGCGGTCCATTTGAGGGTCACTGATGTGGCGCTGGCGATGGTTGCGGCGAACCCACCCGGGGTCGAGGGAGGAATCACGTCGACCGTCCAGGTGGCGGTGGCCGGGGTCGGGTCGATGACCCCGGCGGCCGTGGCGTACACCGAGAAGGTGTGGCTTCCACTGATCAGTCCGGAGTAGGTCATGGGGCTGGTGCAGGTGGTGGCCGCCCCGGTGTCGAGCTTGCAGGTGAAGGTGGACAGGATCACCGTGGAGGTAAAGGTGAATGTGGCGCTCGCACTGGCCGTAGGGGTGGTCGGTGAGCTGGTGATGGTGGTGTTGGGGACCGGCAACGGCGTGGTGACCGACACCGCCGTGGTCAGGGCCGAAGTGTTGCCCACCGTGT
>JBAXCY010000241.1:0-3462 GCA_037141235.1 Acidimicrobiales bacterium
CGGCGAACACGATGCGCCCGATCCGCAGTTGGCCTCGATCCTGCTCAGGACGACGGGTTGTAGGCATGCTGCATGGCCAGAGCGGTCAGGGCCGCATGGTCGTCTCGTCGATGTCGAGGGCAGCTCGTACTTCCTCTGCCACCTGACGGGTCACCTTGCGTCGGACCACCATCCGGTCGAGTTCGTCCCGTTCGACGGCGATCACCCGGGCCCGCAGGTCCACCTCGGCCGCGAAGGCCGCCGTCAGATCCTCGTCCTGCCCGTCAACGCCAGCAGCCCCGGCTGTCTCGTCCACTCCGCTGATACTCAGCACCTCGAGCCGCCGGTCGACGTGATCGAGGAGCGACTCATATCCCGTCCGCAGCCGGTCGGTCACTTCGGTGGGCGTTTTCCCTTCTGCAGCCAGGTCATCGATCCGGGACAGAGCCAGCACGACCAGCCGGCGCCGGGCCTCGGTGGCCAGCAGCAGGTCCTGCTCGCCCCGGCTGATCAGGCCGAGCCGGCGGATGAGCGGGGGCAGCGTCAGCCCCTGGCCGACCAGCGTGACCAAGATGACGGAGAAGGTGAGGAAGAGGATTAGGTCCCGGCTGGCGAACTCGATAGGAAGGGCGAGGGCGGCAGCCAGACTGATCGCCCCTCGCATGCCGGCCCACCCGACCACGGTGGTCTCCTTCCACGTCCCCAGGGTGCCCTGGTTGGCGCTGAACAACTGCTTTCCCCCAGGGAGGGCGGTGACCCCGAACATCCATGCCAGGCGCACCGCCACCACGGCACCCACCACGGCCAAGGACTCGATGACCAACGATCCCGAGTCATGGGCAGTCAGTTCCCCGAGGACGGGGCGCAGCTCCAGGCCGACCAGCAAGAACGACAAGCCGGTCAGGAGGAAGACGATGAGGTCCCAGATCTGGTGCTGCTGCAGGCGTGCGGCTGCGGTCAGGGAGCGGGCACCGTACCGGCCGAAGTAGAGGCCGGTCGCCACCACGGCCAGCACGCCGGATGCATTGAGCTTGTCGGCCGGAAGGTAGGCGGCAAAAGGGAGGATGAGCAGGACCGTGTTCTGGATGACCGGGGTCTCGGTAAAGCGCAGCAGGCGGACCCCGATCCATCCGATGGCCACTCCGATGGCCACACCGATCACGATGGCCCAGGCGAACCGGGCCGTCACGTTGGCCACGGTCACCGTGGTAGCCACCGAGGCCACCGCTACTTGGTAGGCGGTCAGGGCGGTGGCGTCGTTCATCAGCCCCTCGCCTCCCAAGATGGTGACCAGGCGGCGGGGGAGCCCCAGCTTTCCGGCGATCTGGGTGGCAGCCACCGAGTCGGGCGGCGACACGATGGCCCCCAGGGCGAATGCCTCGGCCCAGTTGGATCCGGGGACCAGGTGGTGGAAGACGACGGCGACCACCGTCATGGTGGCGATGACCAGTCCGACGGCGAGCAGCATGATGGGCCGCCAGTGGGTCCGCAGCTCTCGGGCTGAAGTATCCAGGCTGGCGTCGTAGATGAGCGGGGGGAGGAAGACCAGCAGAATGAGGTCGGGCTCGAGGGTCACTCGATGGGCGAAGGGCAAGATGGCCACCACCAAGCCAGCGATGACCAGCAGGATCGGATAGGCGATGCGGAGCCGGTCGGCGATGGTGGCGACTAGCACCACGGCCATCAAGAGGCCCAGGATCTCGGCGATGGTCATGGGCGCGCGCCGGCGGGGAGCCTGCTCGGAAGGTCGGCCCACATCATGGTCAGGTGTGCGTCGATGGCATCGAGCAGGCGGTCCTCGGCTTCGGCCATGTGCACCAGATCGTCGCCACGGGCAGCCGGAGATGTCGCCATGGGGACAACCTACGCGTCGCTGCCGCCAGGGACCATCATCGGCCGACTGCCTACCAGCCGCTGGTGCCGGGATCGCCCTTAAACGGGCCGGTGATGTCGGTGGTGATCCAACCGCCGTAGAAGCCGCCGGGCTGCGGGGTGGCCTGCTCGTCTCCTACGAAGCAGGCATCCATGGCCCTGGCGTACACGGCCACGAAGCCACCTATGGCGGCGAACCCCGGAGTGGGGCGGTCGTAGCCCCAGGCTGCGTCAGTGGCAGTTCTACCCCCGGCCACTACGTCGAAGTAGTGGGCCTCGCCCTTCCACTCGCAGTACGTGCCCTGCCGAGTACGGAAGAGTGCGCCGGCAGAGAAGTCGTCGGCGGGCAGGTAGTAGTTGGGCGGATGGCTGGTCTCGAGCACCCGGTAGGCCCCCGTGGTGTCGGCGATGGTGTCCCCGGCGAACACGATGCGGATCCGGCTGGTGACCGGCTCGAGACGGGGCGGGCGGGGGTAGTCCCAGACGGACTCTTTGCCCGGGACGTGCTCGACGTCGCGAGGATCAGGTCGGGGGATGGCGCGCATGGCTCCAGCATGCCGTGGGCGGTGTCCGGACCGTTCGCGGTGGCGCCTAGGGAGCGATATCCAATACTATGTATTACAGATAGTATGTATATAACATAGTATTACGGGCCAGTCGGGAGGACCCAGTGGGGGAACAAGACGCAGCGCACGTCAGGGCGTTCATCGACAACGACGTGCACCGGCCGACGTTGGGCCTGCTGTACGGACGGCGACGCATCGGCAAGTCCACCATGTTGGTCGATGCGGTGGAGGAGCACGGCGGGTTCTACTTCGAGGCAACTCGGGTCGAAACACCTGTTCAGCTCGACCGGCTGGGCCGGGCCCTCGGCGATCACCTCGGTGTAGGTCGCATCGCCCTGGCCGATTGGGAGGAGGCGGTAGATACCCTCATCCGCCTCGGGGGTAGCCGTCGCATTCCGGTTGTCTTGGACGAGTTCGGCCACATCGCGGAGGCCGACCGTTCCGTCGACTCGATCATGTCTTCGGCGTTCGGCCCGGCGGCCCGCAAGCGGTCGTCGAGTCAGGCACGTGTCGTCCTCTGCGGGTCAGCCATCGCTCTCATGCGGTCCCTGACGGCCGGGGAAGCTCCGCTGCGTGGCCGAGCCGGGATGGAACTGATCATGCATCCCGACGACTACCGGATTGCGGCCACTCGACTGCCCCGGCCCGACGATCTGATGGCGGCCCTCCAGGTGTACGCCGTCATCGGAGGTGTCGTGGGTTATGCCACCGACATGGTCGACTTCGATCTTCCTGACTCCTTGGACGACGTCGACCGGTGGATCGTGGGTCGCGTGCTCAGCCCCGCCGCCACCCTCCATCGCGAAGCGACCACCCTGCTGGCGGAGGATCAGACTCTCTCTGGATCGGGGTCCTTGCTGCACCACAGCATCTTGGGGGCCATCGCCAACGGCTCGGTGACCGCAGGATCTATTGCCCGGGTGCTGGGCAAGGCCGTGTCCAACCTGGCCCCCGCACTCGGGCGCCTCATCGATGCCGGATTCGTCCTACGCCACGAGGACCCCATCCGGAACCAGCGCCCCACGTATGCACTCGACGACCCGTA
>JBAXCY010000242.1:0-3457 GCA_037141235.1 Acidimicrobiales bacterium
CACAGCCGCCCTCACAGCCGCTCGCACAACCGCCCTCACGGCCGCCACGACAGTGGCGATCAGCCTCGTCCGGCCAGCAACTCTCGCAGGCGGGCCACCCGGGGGTACATCGTCGGTCCTCGGAGGCTGACGATCTCGGTTTCGGCCAGGGGAAGGTCGATCGGGGTGCCCGAGGAGATCATGGCTTCGATGTCCACCCAGTCCTTGCCTCGGTTGAATGACATCTTGACGATGATGAGGTCGCAGGCGGAGAGAATGGGGATCTCCACGATCGACCCGGCCGCCCGGATCGGCACACGGACCGCCCGGTCCAGCAAGCGCTCGTGGAACGAGTCATAGGCAAAAAATAGGTCGACGACATCGGCGCCGCGTCGTAGTCGTGCCCCGGAGGCCGGAAGGATGTCTTCAAGTGGCCGCTCCAAGAAGAAGCCCTCCAGGCCGAACCGCTCGATCAGCACAGGAGCATCCGTGAAACTTGTCGCCACATTGACGTCGACGTCCGTGGTCGCCCGTGGCTCGGCGTAGTAGTTGAGGGCCAATGCGCCACCGATGGCGTGATCAACCCCCTCAGCCGACAAGAGGGCATCGATCTCGACGAGTAGATCGGCGATCATCGAGGCACGACAGTCATGTCGGCAATCGACAGCGCACGCTCGATGGCATCGAGTCGCTGCTCCATCGGGGCATCGAAGGCGAGCGCTTCTCCGCTCTCGGCCGGGTCGTCGGGGTCTCTTTCTGGCCAGTCTTCTGCTGGCGTCCAGCCCCCTTTGGCCAGCGGCAGGCGGACATCGTCGGGTGCACCATCTACGACCAGGCGATAGCCGCAGGCCACCACGATCTTGTTCACCACATCGATCGATGGCAACTGTCGATCGTTCTCGTAGGCGGACAAGTTCGGCGGGGCAATCCCTGTGATCTCACCGAGCTGGTGCTGTGTGAGCCGTCGCGACAGCCGAAGCGAGCGGAGGAACTTCCCGTACATGTTGAGAGCGTAACTTATTGATACCAATAATACAATGGCCGCACGCCAGCCACCCTTAACGGTGGCGGGCTCGCCCGGTCAGTTGCGCTGGTCGCGGCAATCAGTCCTTCAACACCGATCGACGCTGGTTCGCATCCCTTGGAACTGTAGAAACGGCAGCCTGCCTTTCAGTACAAGAATTATCAGGTGATGTACAATACGGACATGGCCAAGGTGACGATGAGCGAAGGTCGCGAGAGGCTCGCAGAGATGGTCGACATGGCACGGAGCGAGGCAGTTGTCTTTGAGCGCTATGGGCGACCAGCCGCCGTGCTGGTCAGTGCCGACCGCTATGACGAGATGATGGATGCCCTCGAAGAGTTGGAGGACATAGCGGCGTTCGATGCCGCCATGGCCGAGGAGGGCGGCAACATCCCGTGGGAGCAGGTGAAGGAAGACCTCGGCTGGGCATGAGTGCCTATCGTGTCGAACTCCGGCCAGCCGCAGCGCGTCAGCTTCGCAAGATCGAACCCCCAGATCAACGGCGTCTGCGAGGAGCGATTGCGCTCCTCGCCGAGGACCCTCGGCCACCGGCCTCACGTCGACTCCGCAGACGGCCTGGGTGGCGCGTGCAAATAGGCGACTACCGAATCATCTACACCGTCAACGACGGCGTCCTCCTCGTCGTGGTCATCGCCATCGGCCATCGGCGCGAGGTCTACGGCTGAGTCTCAGCCCTCCAACGAAAACCGGTACACGTTGGTCTCCCGGGCCTCGAACCCGGCCCGCACATACAGCCGGTTGGCCGCATCCCGGCTGGGACGCGACGTGAGATCGACCGTCTTGGCCCCGAGCACCCCCGCTCGCTCCACGGCGGCGCCTACCAGAGCCTCGCCCACGCCGGCACCCCGGGCCGAGTCGTCGACGACCACGTCTTCGATCCACGCCCGCACCCCGGTGGGGATCCGGAACACGGCAAGGGTCAGCGAACCGACGATGAGGCCGGCCGAGTCGCGAGCCATGAACAGAATGCTGGCCACCGACGAGGTGATGGCCTCCAGGTCCTCACGACCCGTGGGCGCCGATGAGGTGGACAGCTGGGGGATGAGCCGACGGAAGGCCTCGATCAGCTCGTCGGTGACCGCGGTCGCCTCGTAGATCTGGACTGCGCCTGCCTCTGCGCCTGCCTCTGCCCCTGCCTCTGCCCCTGCCTCTGCCCCTGCCGAGAGGCCTACCTCACCAGCAGAGGCTCCAGAATCGTTGGTCGAGGCTCCGGAGTCGGAATCGGTGGTCACGGGTGGGGAGTGTACTCACCAGCCGACAAACACTCCGAGGAACCCGAGGAACCCGAGGCCCCTGGGGACCCTGCGGCCGTCCTCGAACCAGGATCCGGTCAGACAGTCTCGGGGTCACCCCGCCAGACGTGCTGGCGCTTGGGGTGGTAGAGCACCTCGACGGGATCGCCCCGGATAGCCGAAAAGACATGGTTCCCCCACATCTCCACCCCCGCCATGGGGAACGGCAGGTCATCAGGGGCGAACCACCCGACGTCGGCGCACTCGAGCGGGTGGGCTTGGAGCTCACCACCGGTCGGCTCGCACAGGAACACCAGCGAATAGAAGGGGATCCGGCCCATGCCGGCCCGCATGCCGTCGAGCACGGCGATGAGGCGGACGACCTCGACCTCGATGCCGGTCTCCTCCTTGACCTCCTTGACCACCACCTCGGGAGCGGAGTAGCCCACGTCGGCCCAGCCGGTGGGGTAGAGCCACACACCGGAGTCGGCCCGCTGGACCAGGAGGATCTCCCCGTCAGCGTTGCCCACCACCGCGCCCACCGCCACCTTGGGGGTGACGTATCCAGGGACGCCTTGGCCGACCGAAGAGAGCCACTCCTCGACGATCCCGTCGACGTCCTCGGCACCCTCGTTGCCGTCGATGGCGGCCCGGATGTCGGCGGCCACGTGGAGCACCTCTTCGAAGCGCTCTTGTTCGTACAGCGACTCGGTGAAGCCCAGACCGGTCCGGGCGATGCCGGCCAGCGTCTCACTCCAACGCAGCAATTGCTTGAGCGTAGGAGGGCTCTCGGGGGGGCCGCCGGTGGAGGGAGTGGGATCCACGGAACTGACGCTACCGTACCGATCCCACTGACCGTCCGTCATCGGGCAGAATGTGGCGTGGCCGTACTCGAAGACTGTCGTCACTACATCATGCAGACCACCGCGCGCGAGGACAAGCTCGAGAAGTGCCGTATGGGCGCCAATGAGCAGATCCCCTTCGCCTGCCCAGAGGGCTGTCTGTTCTACGAGCCGCGCAAGGTGTCCGGCGCGGGCTGGACCGTCCGGAACCCGGACGACCCCTCCATCTGACCTGACGCTCCAACTGACCTGACGCTCCATCTGAGTCGACCCTCCAACCGAGCCAGCGTTACCCACTGAGCGGATCTGGGCTCCTCGCCGGCCCGCCGGGCCCCATGTGGGTGCCGGCGCCGATCAGG
>JBAXCY010000243.1:0-3439 GCA_037141235.1 Acidimicrobiales bacterium
AGCACGATCGCGCCTTCTTCACCATCACCGACGACGTCACCGTGGCGGCTGCTGCTCTACTCAGCTTCTACCGCAACTACCGGTCATGCCGTTGGGTGGGCGATCTATTGGTGCTGCGGATGGCGGTCGCCCCCGACAAACAGCAACTGGCCGACCTCAACCGCCGGTTCGCCGACATCGTCGCATCCGGCGTGATCCGCACGGTCGATCCACTCCCCCCGGAACGTGCCGACGACGATGTGGTCGACCTACCGCGGTTGGCCTTCCGGTTCGACAAGACGCACTACGGACGCCTCCGACAGCTGATCGATGCCGTCAATCAGATCGTCGACGCCTGACCGACCCCCTCGGGTCTGTCGCTCGGCATCAACCAGCGTCAGTCGACCAGCGTCAGTCGACCGGTGTCAGACGACCGGTGTCAGACGACCAGCGTCAGTCGATCGACACCCGGGTGACTCTCCGGTGGAACCGACGATGGCTGTGCAGCACCGGCGGATCACGAAGTTCGATCGAGGCCAACTCGAAACGCTGGTCGATCAAGTCGAGCGGCGGCGGGTCCTGGGATTCGATGCCGCTATCGCGGACGAGGGATGTGGGGATGCCATTCGAGAACCACCGGGCCTCGTGCAGTCCGAACGGATCGAGGCACCAGTTCTGGGCGTTGTGGGGGTCGTGCTCCATGGATCGAGTTTACCTTTAGATAACCTAGAAGTCACGTACCGTTCATTTCAGACATCTTCAGTTCATGTTGACCGATCAGGTCCTGCGGGCGCCTCAGGCGTCAACTTGGTCTGCTCCCCGGTGCGGTAGGGAGCGCCCTACCCAGATAGTGCCGATGGACCCTAGTGAGTTGGCTCTCCGATGAGCGATCCTAGATAGGTGAGTGCGATTCGTTCCTTGTCATCATCGCTCGGGCTCGATCCCGAGGGGATCGGGCACCATGTCCGCGTCCAGGATGTCCTGAATTCGATCGCCGACCCCTACCTGTTCGGACGGTCGGTACGAGATACCGACGGCAGAATCGTCGACCTGTCACTAGTAGACGCCAACAGTGCGGCCCGTCTGGCCGCCGGAATCCCTCCGGGAGACTTGGCCAATGCACTTCTCTCTGACGTGTTCGGACCCGAGGACATACGGGCCCTGCTGTCCGACCTCGACAGGATGGACCCGGGTGAGCCCCTGTCTCTCGATGACTATCGGCTGAGCCCACTTACGGCCAGGACAAAGACCACCCGCTCCGATGTCCGAGTCACACAGGTCGACGGGTCGGTGGCCATCACCTGGCACGACGTCACCAAACTCTACGAGCAACGCAAGAAGTTCGAGCTTCTCATGAGTTACTCGGCCGATGTGGTCCTCGTGAGCCAAGACGGACTCCTGGACTGGGTCTCCCCCGGTGTCGCCAACCTGCTCGGATGGACGGTCGCCGAGTTGGTCGGCACCTCGGGCGATGGGCTGGTCTACCCCGAGGACCGGCACCGCATGCTCGAATCACGCGCCCAGAACGCAGAGGGTCTCTCGACTCAGGACCGGCTGCGCTACCTCAGACGCGACGGTGGATACGTGTGGTGCGACGCACGCGCCCATAGCGTGCACGACGATGAGTTGGGCGGCCTCGGGATCGTGGTCACTTTGCGCGACATCTCGTCCAGCATTGCACTCGAACAAGCACGCGACCGCTCAGATGCCCGCTATCGGCTGGTAGCCGAGCATTCATCCGATGTCGTCTACACCACTGATCGGATGCACTGTTTCAACTGGGTCTCGCCGTCGATGGCGACCATCCTCGGATGGACGCCTGACGAGTTGGTAGGGACGCCGACCGATTCGCTGCTCGATCCCGTCGATCCCGACCTTCTTTCGGACCTCCGGCATCGGCTGTACGACGAGGGCGGTGCGACCGAGCCGTTCAAGGTGCGCTACCGCACCAAGTCCGGGGGAACTCGATGGATGTCGGTGTCTACCCTGCCGGTCACCGAAGACAAAGGTCTGGGCGTCGGTGCCGTCGTCACGCTCCGCGACTGCCAGGACGAAGTACTGGAGCGGCGGGCCGCCGATACTCTGTCCGCCGGCAACGGGCTCCTCGCAGTGGCCGAAGATGAGAAGGGCCTGCTCGGCGCCATGTGTGAGACCGCAGTCGCCGTCGGTGGGTACCGGTTCGCCTGGTACGGGCGGTGCGCCCCCACCAACGATGGCACCCCCGGCGAGCGGGTAGTGCCGGTGGCCAGCAGCGGCGGCTTCCAGCCGTACCTCGATCGCCTCGATATCCGGACGGCCAATACTCGAACCGGCAGGGGGTCGGCTGGGCGTGCGGCCTGTACCGGGCATCCCGCTGTCGAGTCCGACATGGAGACTGATGCTGCAACCGCGTCGTGGAGCACTCAGGATCTCGGCCAGGAGTTCCGGTCGTCGGCCAGCTTCCCGGTAATCATCGAGGGAAGCCTTGATGGGGTCTTCAGCGTCTATGCATCCGAACCAGACGCCTTCGACGAGCACTCGCTCTCCATCTTGGAGGATCTCGCCACCACCCTCGGCTACGGCGTCGCTCGAGTGCGCGAGCGTAACGAGCTCCACCGTTCGTTCGTCAGCGCCATCGATCTGGTGGCCGCCGTCGTCGAGTCCCGCGACCCGTACACCGCTGGCCACCAGGCACTGGCTGCCGAGTTGGCCCGTGCCATCGGCGAAGAGTTGGGCCTCGATCCGCACCGACTGGACGGTCTGTCGCTGGGGGCTCGGATCCACGACGTCGGAAAAGTGGGTGTGCCCATCGACATCCTGTGCCGTCCCGGCGTGCTCGCCCCTGAAGAGCGCGCCGTGGTCCGGCGCCACTCGACCATCGGCTGGGAGATCGCCGGACACTTCGACTGGCCGTGGCCGGTGGCCGACATCATCCATCAGCACCATGAGCGGTTCGACGGGTCGGGCTACCCCCAAGGGCTCGTCGGCGACAACATCCTTCTGGAGGCACGCATTGTGGCCGTGGCTGATGCCTTCCAGGCCATCGCTGCCCGCCGTCCCTATCGCGCCGCACTCGGTGTCGACCGGGCCTTCGCCATCATCGTCGATGGCGCGGGAACCCAGTTCGACCCGACCGTCGTCGATGCCTTTGTACGAGTGCTCAACGCTGGGTTCCAGTTCAGCCTGTCGGGCACGGACGAGGCGTGAGGATCACCGACTGCTAGAACATCCGGATGCTCTCCATCGGTCGTGCCGTGGGTCGTGGCTTCGATGCGATGCGTGTACCCTCGGCGTGTCGCCACTCCGCCAATGAGCCAGACGAAGTGCCGACGGTGCTGCGCCCGGTAGCCCTTTGAACCCGCACCCCGAACAGCCGACATCCACCGGCCGCACAGCGATCGCCACCGGCGGCCTCGGTCCGTTCACCACCCGCCGAGTGATCCGCCTCATCGACGGAACCGAGGAGGTGTGGCAGTCGCGC
>JBAXCY010000244.1:0-3416 GCA_037141235.1 Acidimicrobiales bacterium
GCCCGCCGTCGGCTCCGGATCGTGCTCGCCGCCGTGGGTTTGCTCGTCATGGCGGTGGGAACTGTGGCCGCACCTCCGACTACGTAAGTCTCGGGGGCCCGCGTTCTGGGTGGATCCGAGGTCGACTGTCGGGGCTCCATCGAGCTGCCGATTTGCCCACCGGTCGTGGTTCCCCCAGCGTTCCATTGGGCCCGGTGGATGCGAGTGACGTCGTGGTACGGTTCGAGGCGCAGTACGCAGTACATGGCAGTTCTTCGGGGAAGCCGGTCAAATTCCGGCGCTGGTCCGCAACCGTGGGTGACGAGCAGGTCTGCTCGTTGCAAGTCGGGATACCGGAGACCGTCAGTGAGTCCATATCCGTCGAGACACGCGGTGGGACTCGGATGGTCGGGGCCCCATCAGGTCGTCGGTCCTCCGGGTGTCGCCCAGGAGGAAATCCAATGACCAGCAGACGCATTGCCGGACCCGTGACCTTGGTAGCAGCCCTAGCGCTTGCCGCCCTCGCCCCATCAGGGATCGCCGGAGCTGTCGGCCCGCTGCCGCTCCCTCAGACATCGTCGGCCCAGGCTGCGGCCACCTGGCTGGCCGGGCAGGTCGTGCCCGGGGGCTACATCGCTTCGACGGTCAATCCGGGCACCGCCGACCTGGAAGCCACGGCCAACACCGTCCTGGCCCTGGCCAGTGCCGGTGTCGGCGCCGCTCAGGCCGCAGCGGCACTCTCCTACCTCGAGGGGCACGTGGCGGCATACGTGACCGTCGCCGGGGCTGACGGACCGGGTCAGTTGGCACTGCTCATCTTGGACGCCCACGCGCAAGGGGTAGCGCCCACGAACTTCGGCGGGACCGATCTGGTGGCCCGCTTGGTGGCCACACAGCGGTCCGGAGGAGCCGATTCCGGGCTGTTCGGCGCACAGGACCCCACATACGACGGCGCCTACCGCCAGGGGCTGGCCCTGGCCGCACTGGCGGCAGCCGGCGTGACCAGCGGATCGGTGGTTACCGGAGCGACCGGGTGGTTGACGGCCCAGCAATGTCCGAACGGTGGGTGGACTAGCTACATCACGGTGGGGAACCCGTGCAATGGCAAGCCCGCCAACTACGCCGGCCCGGACACCAACTCGACGGCCTTGGCCGTGGAGGGACTCGCAGCCCAGGGGGCGTTGAGCCCCACGGGGGCAGCGGCCGCTCTTCGCTTCTTCAAGAAGGCCGAGAATGCGGACGGAGGCTTTGGGTACGAGCCGAATACCGTCAAGTCTCCAGGCTCGACCGACCCCAACTCCACCGCCTTGGTGATCCAGGCCCTGCTGGCCCTCGGGGCGGCCCCGTCGTCTTCGACCTATGCCAAGGGTGGAGGCGGGCCGGTCGCATCTCTGGTGGCCAACCAGGTAACGGGGGGCGCAGGAGATGGTGGGATCTCCTTTCCCGGCATCAGCGGTGTGAACCTGCTCGCCACCTATCAGGCCATCCCCGCGCTGGCCGGGGTGACGTTCGCCTACAACGTCGGGGTTCCCTTGGTCACTCACGTCGGACCGTCGCACGGGCCAACGTCGGGTGGGACTACCGTCCACATCGTCGGCTCCTCGTTCGCCATGGCCACGTCAGTGCGGTTCGGAACGACCCCGGCAGCCAGCATGATCGTGGTCTCGGGCAGCAAGATCACCGCAGTGGCACCTCCCGGGGTGCTCGGAATCGTCGATGTCACGGTTACCTCGGCCGCCGGAACCAGTGTGGTTGGAAGCGCCGACCGGTTCGGCTATCGGTAGAAGTCGGAGCGTGGGCGAAGCGGGTTGCCTGGGCTGACTGGGGTCCATGGGATGGGAGGGATAGGGTGAGGGCCTAAGGGTCGCAGCGGATGCGTGTGGTGTGGCCCTGGAGAGCGGAGTACCGGGCGCCATGTTGTGACTGCACATCCCTCGACTCAGACGATCCCTTGAGGCAGACGTACCCGCACCATCGTGGGCAGGCCGCGCCGTGGACCAGCCGCTCCGTGTCGGTTTGTCTCGGTAGGGCGATGGGCGCACGTGACGACCGTGCGGGCTGGAGCGGAGGCCTGGCCCGATGATGGCCGAGGAGATCCTGACCGGGCACGTTGCCGCCACCCCTCGGCGTTCTGGCGCCGAGTTGCGGGCCATGATGATCGAGGCCGGGTTGGACGTCCTCCGTCAGCAAGGGCTGGGCACTGGGGCTGAAGGACTCACCTTCAAGCATGTCTTCGAAGACATCGCCGCCAACAAAGGGATCCGGGTCACCAACGCCTCGGTGATCGGTCGCATCTGGCAGAACCTGGCGGAGTACCAGGGCGCGGTGCTAGCCGTGGTAGCGGCCGAGGAGTTCTGGGACCTAGAGCAAGCCGCCGCCGCAGCCACCGCCCTCGCTCTCGAAGGGGCGGATCGTTCGACGGCCGAGGGGCGGTGGACAACCCTGCTCGAACTGCTCCGGGTCTCGGCCGCTTCAGTCCTGGACCGTTCGGCCTCGTCGCAGCGATGGTCCGTGGTTATCGGCGCCTGGGCGCTGACTTCAGGGTCTCTTGGTGCTTCGGCCAGCGAGCCGATCCACCAGGCGCTGGCGCGCGGGTTCGCACGCACGGACGCTCACAGCGCGGCCACGATCGAGACCCTGATGGACTTCCTCGGGATCCAACTTCGGCACCCGTTGCAAGTGGACCAGTACATCTCGGCACTGGTGGCCCTGGTCGACGGATGCGCACTGCGTCAACGCTCCATCCCTTCCGACATGGGGCCAATAGAGCTACCGACCGGACCGGAAGGAACCGTGCAGGAGTGGACGATGCTGGCCGTCGCCATGGAGGCACTGATCGACCAGTTCTTCATGATCGACCCCGATTGGTCGCCTCCGCCCGAGTAGCCGGCACTCGGAGTGGCTGAGGTCACTCGAGTGGGTCCCGATGGGTCCCGATGGGTTCCGGTGGGATCCGATGGGTCCCGATGGGATCCAATGGCGACGGTGGTGGACTGTAGGATCATTGCATCATGACCCGATCGCACCGCCGCCATGCGGGGTCGCTACCGTGAGACTGCTCGCATCCGAGGTGGCGACGGTGCTCGATGGAATGCTCCACGGTCCCGACGTGACGGTCGACGGTGCATCGGTGGACTCCCGGTCGATCGCTCCGGGTGCGCTATTCGTCCCCGTAGTGGCAGTGCGTGACGGCCACCGGTATATCGACGACGCGCTGGCATCAGGAGCTGAGGCGTACCTCACCTCCGAGGTGCCCGCAGGCGGCACCGCCATCGCCGTGGACGACACACGCTCGGCGCTGTGGGCCCTCGGGGTCCATGCTCGGGGAAAGCTGCCGGATCTGGTGATCGGGATTACTGGATCGGTTGGAAAGACGACGGTGAAGGATCTGGCCGCTGGGGGATTGATGGCCGGGGGATTGATGGCCGGGGGATTGA
>JBAXCY010000245.1:0-3401 GCA_037141235.1 Acidimicrobiales bacterium
CTGGTGGGCCGTGCGGGACTTGAACCCACGACCCCTTGCGTGTCATGCAAGTGCGCTACCAACTGCGCCAACGGCCCGTGACCCTTGACGTTACCACTCGCTCCCTGGTGTACCTGTCCGAAACGACAGATTCGTCCCAGTGACCAACGACCGGCCCAATGTCCGTGCCGCTACCGTGCCGCTCCCCTGCCGCTCCTGCTATCCGACAGGATCGGGCACCGCAGCCGGCATCGACCGCTCGAGCGCGTTCCAGCCCCCGAGGTCATTCTTGCGCTCTGCCTCGGCTGCGTGCCCGCCACGAACACCGAACAGCCGCTTGGCATAGAGCAGATATGCCGCCACCAGCACGTTCACCACAAACGCCACCAACTTAAACACGCTGATCTTCAGTACCAGCTCGTAGATCTCATAGGGGATGAGCAGTGTGGTGACAACGAACGTCAGATACTCGGCCCACCGGCGGTTGAACCACAACCCGAATGCCTCCACCCCCTCGAGGCATGCGTAGGCCACGAATATCGCCGCCAGGACGAACAGATGAGTCGGCGTGTACTCGAACGCCTTGCGCAAGTAGCCGAGCACTCCTCTTACCTTGGCGGCCGCCACCCCTCCCCCGCTGAGGGCGTCCATGATATTGGCGTAGTCCTGGTGCAGGGTCTTGTTGTGGGTAGCGAACGTCACGAATGCAGCCGCCAAGAGCAGCAGGCCCACCACATGCGCGACGCGGTCGACAGCGATAAGACGAAGGACGTAGCGGTCACGGAGGGCTGGGCCTCGCAACGGAAGTTCGATCTCCTCACGTGCGGGCACACGGTCATGGCTCGGATCCTCTGGGATCGCTACCGGCAGCCAGGCATCGCACCTGAGGCACCGGCACCAACGCATCGCATCCGCCTCGCGCACAACGATCGCGTCGTCAGGCGTGACCACCGCGGCGTTCTCACCCACCAATGCATGGCCGTTCCAGGCGCAGGTGAGAAGTTCGTACCGGTTGTCCGGGCGTTTCGTTCCTGGCACACGATCACCATAGGCTGACACGGGGCACGACCTGGGAGCATGCAGCCATGGACAAGGACAGCGCCGACCATCTGGCCGAGATCGAACAGCAGGGCTACACCATCGTCGAAGATGCCATCGACCTCGACTTCATCGACGCCCTGGTGGACGACCTCGAGCGCCTCGAGCGCGACCTCGGGATCACGCCAGCCACCAATGCGTTCGAAGGCACGAAGACGACCCGCGTCTACAACCTGCTCGCCCACGGGCCGCTGTTTGCCCAAATACCCGTCCATCCAAGGATCCTGCCGATCTGCGAGAGCGTGCTCGATACCGGTCTCCTCGTCTCTTCGCTCTCTTCCATCGCCATCGGCCCAGACGAAACCCCGCAGCCCGTGCACGCCGACGACCAGATCCTGCCGCTCCCCAAGCCGCATCCGGCCACGGTCTGCAATACCATGTGGGCACTGACCGACTTCACTGAGGCCAACGGGGCCACCCGAGTCATCCCGGGGTCGCATATGGCCGATCACTCCCCCGACCTGACCCAGCCCTACGAGACCGTTGCTGCCCAGATGACCAAGGGAAGCGTCCTTGTCTGGCACGGCAGCCTGTGGCACGGCGGCGGCGCCAACACCACGTCGCAACGACGCATAGGGATCGCCATGAACTACTGCGCCGGGTATATCCGCCAGCAGGAGAACCAGCAGCTGGGCCTGGAACGCGAGACGGTGCGGAACTTTCCCCGCCGCCTGCAAGAGCTCGTCGGCTACGGCATCTACCGGGGGCTCATCGGTCACATCGACAAGCAGGTGCCGGCCAATGTGCTGCTCGAGTCACCCGGTGACCCTCGGCTGCTGTGGGATCTGGCGGCTCCGGCAGAGGGGTGACCCCGGCGGGCACCTGAACACGCCGGGTACCTGAATACGCCGGGTACGTGACCCCTCTGGCGTCGCAGGCAGCTCAGCCCGCCGGCCATAGATCTTCAAGTTCCCGTCCCTTCGTCTCCGGCAGGCACCAGAACAGACCTGCGGCCGCCATGACCGGCACAAACGTGACCACAGCGGCCACAGTGAACCGATCACCGGCATCAGCGAGTGAGCCGAACACGACCAGACCGACTGATGCCCCCAAGACCCCGGCCACCAGCCACCACCCGGCCACCGACGCTCGCACCGATGTGGGGAACAGCTCGTTCACCAGCGCACCACCGGCTGGGGCGAACACCCCTCCGGCCAAGACCCCCAGGATGTATCCAGCGGCCAAGGCGGGCTTCCCTCCGCTGTAGGCCAGAACTGCGAACACGGCGATGCCGACCATGCCCAGGGCCCCCGTGGGCCGGCGACCCACCCGGTCGGCCAGCCAGCGACCCACCAGCAAGCCCACCAGGCCAGCGGCACCGGCTGCCACCACCATGGCCGCCGTCAGTGAGCCCGACAGGTGCAGCACGTTCTGGGCATAGATGAACACGAACGTGTTGGCCGGGCCGGTGATGACGGACACTGCGAAGGCGAGCACGACAACAATGGCCAACCTCCGACGGAACCGGACGGCTACCGCGCCTAGCACGGGCATTGGATGGTCAGGTGTTGCCTCGGCCTCCACGAACCGATCCGGTTCACTCACCCACCGAGCGATGAGGGGGACGGCCAGCAGGGCTACGGCCGCCAGACCAACCACGCCCCGGAACCCGAGAACCGAAGAGGCGAGGCTATGGATGATTGCAGTAAGGCCGGCACCGAGCCCATAGCCAGCGACCACCAGAGCCACTGCCCTGGCCCGGTCCTTGGTCGACGTCTGCTCGGCCGCCACTACCTGAGCCAGCGCGTTGACGGCACTCAGGAACGGTCGACCCAGGGCGAAGATGACGACGAACCACCAGTAACTCGGGCTCACCGCCGATGCTGCCGTGATACCGAGTCCAGCCACCACTGTGATCAGGAGCATCGTCCGACGGCCGAATCGGTCAGCCAGGCCGGTCAGCGGCAGAGCGAGGAGGGACGCCAGTCGGATCACCGCCAGCCCTGCACCCAATACCGATGCCGACAGTCCGGCCTGGTCGGCAATGGTGGCGCCATTGGTGATCCGGCCGAAGTCCCGAGCCACGTCGCCTAGTGCTGCGACCACTCCGAACTGGCCGAACCCGGCTGCAGCGGCAGCCAGGACGACGCCGAGGACGGCCCGGTCGTGCCACGAATGCAGGCGGAGCACGGGCTTCAACAAGTGCCGTCCGGGATCTGGGGCGTTTGTCTGGTCGCGTTCACTCGGAGTCCAGGCCGGAAACGTCCTTCGATGCACATGGTGCAGACATCGCTGCCCCGGCGCCGAACTGTCAACCGGTGCGTCATAGTGCCCACATGCACAGTGTGCACCACCGATCCGCTGAAGGATCCGCTGAAGGATCC
>JBAXCY010000246.1:0-3401 GCA_037141235.1 Acidimicrobiales bacterium
GGCCAGGGTGATGAACAGAGTGGAGGTGGGGACGTGGAGTCGGAGTTGGAGGCAGAGCAGGACTTCGTGAACCTCGCCTATGCGCGCCTCGATGCCATGCGGGGCGACGCCAACTCGATGCTCGAGGGCGTGCTCGACCTGGGCCGGGGTGGCACCTTCCAGTCCCGGACGGAACGTGACGTCATCGTCCGGACCAGCTTGGCGCGGCTCGAGCAACTCGATATCGGCGACCAAGCCCTCACCTTCGGCCGCATCGACCGCCTGGTCGGCGACACCGGCGACACCGGCGACACCGGCGACACCGGCGACACCGATGGATCGGATCAAGACACCGAGACCTTCCACATCGGGCGACTGGCCATCCACGGAGCGGACCATGAGCCACTGGTGGTGGACTGGCGTGCTCCCGTGGCCGAGCCCTTCTACCGGGCCACGGGCCGGGATCCCCTGGGCCTGGTCCTGCGCCGCCACCTGTCGCTCCAGGGACGACAGGTCATCAGCGTCGAGGACGAGCGTTTCATGAGGCCAGGCGCGGTTTTCGACACCGTGGTGAGTGCCGACGGCCAGGCCGAGGGGCGCAACGACGACGACGACGACGGTGGCGAGCTGATCGTGGGGGACCTGCCCATCGGTGGACCCGCCGCACTGCTGGCCGCGCTGGACCGAGCTCGGTCCGGACGGATGACCGACATCGTCTCGACCATCCAGGGCGAACAGGACGAGATCATTCGATCGCCCCTGAGCGGGGTGCTCGTGGTGCAGGGCGGACCAGGGACGGGCAAGACGGCCGTGGCGCTCCATCGCGCCGCCTATCTCCTGTACACCCACCGGTTCCCTCTGGAGCGCCAAGGAGTCCTGGTCGTCGGGCCCAATCCGCTCTTCCTGCGCTACATCGAACAAGTCCTCCCATCCCTGGGGGAGACGGGGGTCACCCTGTCCACGGTGTCGGGCATGGTCCCCGATATTCAGATCCAGGAGAACGGTCCTGCCAACGTGGCACGGCTGAAGGGTGACGTCCGCATGGCCAAGGTGGTGGCCCGGGCCGTCCGCAGCCGCCAGCGCCCGCTGGTGCAGGACGTGGCTGTTCCGTATGGAGCCCTGGTGCTCCGACTGACAGCGAGCGACTCGCGCCAGATCGTCGAGGGGGCGCGCCGGCGCCCGGGGACCCACAACGCTCGGCGTCGGGTGGTCGAGCAGTCGGTGGCCCAGGTGCTGTCCGACCGGGCCCGACAGACCCAGCAACGCCTCGGCGTCGGAACACCCGAGCTCACCGCCTTCCCGGGCTACGAGGACCCGGCCGAACTCGATGAGGACGAGTTCGACTTCGAAGACTTCTCGCGCAAGGTGCGCCGAGTCCCCGAGCTGGCCCATGCCCTCGACCGCATGTGGCCCCGGTTGTCACCTCATGAGCTCCTCCACGACCTCTTCGGCGCGCCGCCACTCATCGCCGCCGCAGCCAAGGGCATCCTCGACGGCGCCGAGCAGGTCCTGCTGCGCCGGCCCCGGTCGACATCGTTCGACGACGTGGCCTGGACGCCGGCGGACGCCGCCTTGGTGGACGAGGCCCGCCACCTGCTCGGCCCCCGGGCCGGAGGCACCGACGAGGCACTGCGCAAGTACGGCCATATCGTGGTCGACGAGGTCCAGGACCTGTCGCCCATGCAGCTGCGTATGCTCACCCGGCGCTCGCTGGCCGGCTCCATGACCGTGGTGGGGGACATCGCTCAGGCCACTGCCCCGTGGGCACCGGCATCGTGGGACGACATCGTGGAGCACCTGCCTCGAAAGCGACCAGCCAAGACGGTCGAGCTCACGGTCAGCTACCGCACCCCGGCCGAGGTGCTGGCCGTGGCCGGACGGGTCCTGGCCGCCGCGGCCCCGGGGCTGATCCCACCCAAGCCGGTCCGCCGCACCGGTGTCGAACCGCGAATGATCCGCGTGGAGTCGGAACATGGCCCAGCCGGAATCGCGGGCA
Source organism: Acidimicrobiales bacterium (assembly GCA_037141235.1). Taxonomy (GTDB): domain Bacteria; phylum Actinomycetota; class Acidimicrobiia; order Acidimicrobiales; family RAAP-2; genus Bog-756. The sequence goes on from JBAXCY010000246.1 coordinate 1,976, forward strand.
TCGCCGATCTGGCCCGGGCCGTGGCCCAGGCCGCCGGTGAGGAGATGGAGCATGTGCGCCCCGGCCGCGTGGCCATCATCACTCCTGAGCCGCTGCGCCGGAGGTTGGCTGAAGCCCTGGGTGCCGTGGGGATCCCGGTGGTCGATGCCCGGGACATGCGCAAAGGAGGGCTGTCCGAGCCGCTGGTCCTCCTCGGAGCAGAGTCGACCAACGGGCTCGAGTTCGACTCGGTCGTGGTGGTCGAGCCGGCGGACATCGCCGGGGACACAGCCCGAGGGCTGAGGACGCTGTACGTGGCCCTTACTCGGCCCACTCAGCGGCTCACCGTCGTTACGTTGAGCGAGCCGCCACCGGCGCTGACCATCCCAGAGGGTTCCGCTGGCTGACGTTCGAGCTTCGAGCGGACAGGCACAGGAGGGGTTTTGCCCCCCTGCGTCTGGGCCACCGGGCCAAGCACGAGAGTCATTTGGCTCTTCGGCCGCTGTATGGACTAAAACTATGAGCGTGACTCAGGCTCTTACCGCCGAACCGGCGATCACCACCCGACCACCGCGACACCGTCCCGAGCGGCCACCGATGCTCTCTGTAGGCGTCATCATCTGGCTCGGCTCCGAGGTGATGTTCTTCTCCTCGCTGTTCGCCGCCTTCTTCACCATCCGCGCCCACGCCACGGTGTGGCCGCCCACCGGCACCAAGTTGGACACGGTGCAGGCTGGAATCTTCACCATCATCCTGGTGGCCTCGAGTTTCACCATGCAGAAGGCCGTGTGGGACCAGGAGCGAGGCGAGCGCAAGAGCGCCAAGCTCTGGGTGTGGATCACCCTGGCGATGGGCAGCGTGTTCGTGGCCAACCAGTTCGTCGAGTGGATTGCCCTTTCTGAAAATCCGGCCACCAATCCCACGCAGACGGCGTTCGGGTCGCTCTTTTACATCATGTCGGGGCTGCACGGGCTCCATGTGTTCCTGGGGCTGGCCGCCATGGTCTTCCTCTTGGCCCGGCTCAAGGGCCCATCTGCCGACCCCGGGGAGACCGCAGCCTTTCAGGGAGTCAGCTACTACTGGCACTTCGTCGACGTGGTGTGGGTCGGCCTCTACTGCTGTCTGTTCCTCCTCAAGTGATGGAGCGCATCAGCCGCAGGTCCATCGCTGCTCGTATGGCTGCGCCCGCCGCCTTGGTGGGTGCCGTGGCCATCTTCGGCCTCGTCGCTTTTTCGTCCGGTCCGGCCCAGGCCGACACGACGACCCCTGGGACTGCTGCGACCCCCGTGACTGCGGCGTCCACTGGGACTGCTGCGACCACTGGGACTGCTACGGCACCAGTGGACCCGACGACGGTCGCCACTCCTCCTGGGGATGTCACCGCCACTGCGGATACGACCTCCACCACCGGTCCCATCCCCACCCCGTACGGCGTCGGTGCCACCGC
>JBAXCY010000247.1:0-3363 GCA_037141235.1 Acidimicrobiales bacterium
CCAGAGTCCGAGCTTCCAGAGTCCGAGCTTCCAGAGTCCGAGCTTCCAGAGTCCGTTCGTCCCGGCTCCTCACCACGGTTGAGAGAGTCCATCGCTCGAATCCCGACGAGGCACCGGCGTGCGGCTGCGGCCAGAAGTTCAGAGTCGACCGGGTCCACGTCGAGTTCGCCGGTCTTCGTGTAATAGGTGGCGACAGCAAACGGAGGCGCAGGGCTGCGGAGGGCCTCGACGAGCGCACACAGGTGCCGGTCGTCCCGGTGGCCCGGGTGCCGGCCGCCGGAACGCACATCGACCAAGGCCACCGACGCCACGTCCGCGGCCGGACGACCGATGGCTAGGTCGACATAAACCGATAGGTCGACGTGGCCCTCGGCGAGGACCGCCCGCAACGGAGTCTGCGTACGTGGGAGCCACGACGGGTCAAGTGCCGGCCACCGCTGACGCAGCCCATCGGCCTGCCGCTCGACCTCGGATCGCAGCTCGCGTTGCTCCGCCGATGCGAGCCCCTCGATCCAGCCGACCAGCGGTGCACGGTGTGAGTCGGCGCAGAGACCGTCCATGGCATCGGCCATGGGGCTGTCGATCGATCCGATCGTGACCAACTGGCGGAACAGGACATCGACCAATGCTCCTGTGGCCAGTGGCATGGTGAACTCAGCCGCACCGGACCGCTCGCCCGTGCGCTCGCCCCAGCGGTGGGCCGGGCACGCCAGCGCTCGCGTCAACCGGTCCTTGGTCACGACCAATGCCGGCCCGGCATCCTGGCCGAACATTTCGTGCAGTCCGGAGTCGATGTACGAGCGAAGATCAGAGGCCAGCGCCGGATCGGCGGCGGGCCGGGGCCGACCGGTCACCCGTAGCCGCTCGAGAAGGGCGGCCCCAGCCAGCGGCTGCCATCCGGTACTCCACGGCGTACTCCCGCCAGTGCCGCGTGCAGCGGGGCGGCCGGGATGGCCGCTGTCGCGGGGCCCTGGGCCCCGTAGTGCTCCTTCCCCAGAAGGGATCTCCGTCGTGCTCATACACAGAGTGTGGACTTCGGGTGTCACAAGACCAGTCGCGCCAGAATCATCCCGGTAGCCTCTGGCACGATGACCCTCGCCGCCTCGTCGACCGTGTTCACCGTGATGTTCACGCTGTTCGTCGTCGCCGTCGTCATCCTGATCGTGCTGACGATGCGGTTCCTCATCGGACAAGCCCGGAGATCGAAGGCCGAATGGCTCGCCGAACAGGCGGGCGACACAGAGGGCGTCGAAGCCGACGAAGTCAACGAAGAAGAGGAAGACGAGTACGAGGAAGAGGAGATGACTGCCCTCGTACTGGCCGGCGGAAGCACCAGGGGCGCCATCCAGATCGGCATGCTCCAGGTCCTGGCCGAGCACGGGTTCATGCCCGATCGCGTCTACGGCTCGTCAGTCGGGGCCATCAACGGGGTCGGCTTCGCCGCCGATCCAACCCGCGAAGGTGTAGAGCAGATGACCCAAATGTGGTTGGGCCTGCGCCGCGAGGACATCTACCCCCAGGGTCGGCTGCACGGTCCGTGGCTGTACCTACAACAACGCGACTCCGTCTTCTCCAACTCGGGTCTGCGATCGATCATCGAGCGGGGATTCCCCTACGAGCGCCTCGAAGAGGCCGTCATACCCGTCGAGGTCGTGGCCACATCGATGACCGACGGAGGCGAGCGGTGGTTCACCTACGGTCCCGCCGTCGAGGCCGTTCTGGCATCGGCGGCCATGCCGGCCATCTTCCCCCCGGTCGAGATCGACGGCGAGCGGTACATCGACGGCGGAGTGGTCGACAACGTGCCCCTGCAGCGTGCCATCGACGCCGGCGCCACTCGCATCGTCGTGCTCCTCTGCTCGCCGCCGGTATTCCACCCCCCGGTGACCAAGCGCCCGGTCGAGGTGATGATCAATGCGCTCTTCATCGCCATCCATGCCCGGTTCGTGCGAGAGATGTCCCACCTGCCCGAACATGTCGAGGTGATCCTCTGCATCGGCCCCGAGGGGACCACCCGTGACTTCGACGACTTCTCGACCACCGAGCACCTCATCGCCCTAGGTCGAGCCGAGGCATCCGAGGTGGTCCGGCGCTATGCGCTCGGCACCATCGCCTACCCGGCACCTCCCATGCCGGTGCCGACCGTTCCGATCGACGTCCTCCCTGAAGATGACCGGCGAGGGACTGACCGGCGGGCCATCGACAGGCGGGCTGGAGTCGTCGATGGTCGAACGTCGCCGGAACAGGCTTCCGAACCCGGTCAGACCAGTGGCGTCGAATCCGACGGCGACCCAGGCGGCGAACCAGGCGGCGACCCCGACGGCGAGTCGAGCACGTGGCCAGTCGCTTGGACCGAACCCGAACCGGTGATCCACCCCGACCCCGGCACGTAGCGCCGCACGATCTTGGCCGGTACCCCGGCGATCACGCAGTGATCGGGGAAGACACCTCGCACCACCGCTCCGGCTGCCACCACCACGTTCTTCCCCAGCTCGGTACCCGGCAGGATCACCACACCAGTGCCCAGCCAGCTGCCATCGCCGATCGACACCGGGATGTCGTGGGGCCACTGGACGTGGACCACCTCGTCGGGGTTCTCATAGCCGTGGTTCTGATCGGTGATGTAGACGTAAGGGCCCGTCTGGACGTCGCTGCCGATGTCGATGGAGAAGTGGCCGACGATATGGCTCCCGCGGCCGATCATGGTGCGGTCGCCGATACGGACCACGGGGTCGGTGACCATCTTCTGTCCCGGGACCATGCCAGCCGACAGGCTGACGTAGGGGCCGACCAGGCTGTCTTCGCCGATGTGGATCCACTCTTCACCGAAGATGGCCCCGGTCGGGAAGGCCAGACAGCTACCGCGGCCGAACGAGCCGAACTGGTCGGCCAAGGTGTCGCCCGGACCGGTGGCTCCGTGGCGGACCATCCAGTCCCATCCCCGATGGATCAGTGAGTGGAGGAGGCGATGGCGCAGCCGGCGCATGTCGGCCGGCGAGGTGACCCCGGGGTGCGGGGGAAGGCCGGCGGGAACCGGTCCACGGCCAGCCGCGGTCGGCGGCGCTTCGACCTGGCCAGGTTCCGGGTTCGCTTCGTTCACCCCTCGACGGTATCCGACGAGCCGCCACTGGGCGAAGTGAGCCGAGCACGGCGGCTGGGCAGCCTCGCTCTGGGTTGCCAAGCTCCGTTCCCGGCTTGCGGGAGTCGACCTTGGGGGTGCAGCCTCTCACCTAAGGGGTTGGCCTGGCCACACACCGGATACACCGGACACACCGGACGCACCACGAACCGACATGACCCGACACCAAGGGGAGGACACCGATCATGATCAAGTTGACCTGTCTGCTGAAGCGCAAGGAAGGG
>JBAXCY010000248.1:0-3338 GCA_037141235.1 Acidimicrobiales bacterium
GTGGCCTCGGGCCCATTCGAGTCGTCACCCATGGCCTCGATGTTACCGGCGGCGCACGAACTGCCTCATCAAGTCCGGTGGTGAATGCACCGATACAAGCGGTTTGGGAGGTAGCCATGACCACGACAGTGACGACCACGAGTGCGCCAACCACTTCCTCGACGGTCAGGGCGATGGAAGGCACGGGTACGACACTGGTCGAAGCCCCCGAGATGGACCCGGTCCTGCGCCGGCGGCCCGGGAGTTTTCTGGATGACCCACCCCTGTGGGCCGACCCACCGCGACATCTCCTGTCAGCGGGAATGGTCGCTGTCCGACTCGACAGCGGAGGAGCGCCGGATCCCGGATGGGCGGACCGCCATCGCGAATCCTTCACGAACTTGGCCAACTCACTACTGGCTGGCCGCCGGATCACCCGGCCCGATGCCGTGCACCCCTCGTGGGTCGAACTAGCCGCCACGGCGCAACTCGACCTGATTGCCGCATTGGGGCGGGCCCTCGACGATGGTGCCACATTGGCCCTGAGGGTCACACCAGTGGTGCTCCACGGCTGGTTCCTGGTGGCGACGCTGCACGCCACCGAAGACGACGTCCTGCTCATCTCAGGTAGTTATGGCTCGGGCGCCCGACATGAGGCTCGTTATCTGGCCCGCTGGTTCACCGGCACCTCGACTGATGCTTCGACTGATGGGGGACTGGAGCACAGGGCGAGCCACCCTCACCCCTGATCTGGGGCGAACAGGAACCCTAGGGTGTCAGACAAGGTGGCATCGACCAGTTCGATCCGGACACCGAGGTTGTTGCGGTGATAAGCGAACGACACCGGAAATGCCCAGGTGGTAGAGCGGTCGAGGGGTGTGCTCGCTCATGGTGGGGCCTCCACTCATGCTCAGGCGGGCGTGACGATGATGGGAAGGCTGGCGTGGCGCCGCAGGAAGATGCTCGGTCGCCGAGTGGGCGGATGATCCGGGTCCAAGGTGATCGAGGCGGTCCGAGCAAGGAGTTGTTCGATTGCGATGCGAGCTTCGAGGCGGGCGACCGGGGCACCGATGCAGAAGTGCAGGCCCTTGCCGAAGGCGAAATGGGGGGCAGGTCCCCGGTCATCGGTCCCGTCGGAAAGTTCGGTTGTCGTGACGGTTGGGTCGGCGGCCTTATCCGGCCCCGGCCGGTTGGCGGCGGCCCACATGAGCAGGACACGGCTGTTGGCCGGGATGGGTATCCCACCGAGCATGGTGTCGCGCGGAGTGGCCCGGTAGTGGAACTGAAATGGACCGTCCTCGCGCAGAATGTCTTCGATCGCGCCTGGTATGAGCGTGGGATCACCACGGAGGCGCTCCTGTAACTCCAGATCCCGGGTGAGGGTCTCGACGGAACTAGCCAGCAGGCTGGCAGTGGTGTCGGAGCCAGCGGACACCAGTACGAGGAGCATGTCGCGGGCCTCGTCGGAGAGCACGGTGCCGGACTCGATGCCTTCGGCGAACACGGCGAGCAGGCCGGATCGCTCCTCGGTCGGTCGGGAAAGTGTCGCGTGCAGCTGTCCCTGGATGTAGATCATGAGGTCCATCGCCGCGTGGGCGGCGGGGCCGATGCCGTCTGCGTAGGTGACACCGTCGAGCAGGGCCCCGAGCGCAGACACGGAAGTGACGATCTGCGGTGCGTCACCAGGTGCGAGCCCGATCACTTCGCAGATGGTCAGCGCCGGTACTGGGTTGCTGAAAGTGGCCACGAAGTCCACGCGGCCTGATTGCAGCATCGCATCGAGCCGTTCGGTGATGATCCTGGTCACCACTGACTCGAGGCCAGCCACCACGGCGGGGCTGAGTTGCGCCTGGAGCAACCTGCGGTGCCGGGCGTGCAGCGGCGGATCGGCTGTGGGCAGCACGTGGATCGGGTCGCCGAAGCGAGCCATGGCGTACGCCACCGGACAGCCGGTCCCGTCGTCGTGAAGGATGCTCACCAAGTTGGAGGAGAAGTCTTGGGTTCGACGGACGGCCTCGCGGATCAAGGACGGGTCTGACACGAGGAAGGTGTCCTGGCCGGGGATCTGCCAGACGGGTGCTTCGCTCCGCAGCAGGTCGTAGAAGGGGCGGGGATCCTCCAGCACGTCCGCTCGCAGTAACGACCGCGGGTCACCTAGATCCAGGCTCATCACACCTCCCTCGACTTCGCCTTCGCCGTATTACGTTCAGGATCGTATCGAAATGCACTCCCCCCAGACATTGGACTGCGGGCCTTCCGCTGACTGCGACATGGCTCGATGAGCGGGCCGGGGCCGTTGCTGCGGTCCGACCTCAAGGTGGGGTCCTCATGGTCGCTCCCGCCGTGGAGCAGTGGGCCCCGGTGGCCTCATCGATCCAGCCTGGGGCTGGGTCGACAACGGGTTCGCTTGGTGGACGCTGCTCCTCGGGATGCTCTACATCTCCTCTGGTGGCGGTCGATGCCGACTCGGCCCGCCCGGCGAGGGACGATAGAGCCCATGCCCGAGCTGCCCGAGGTCGAGACCATCCGCCGACAGCTCGCGCAGGTCCTGGTGGGTCAGACGGTCACGAGCATCGAGGTGCTGTGGCACAAGAGCCTGGTCTACCAAGGGGTGGGCACGGCTCCGCTGGTCGGGCGCCGGGTCGAGGCGGTGGGTCGGCGGGGCAAGATGCTGATCTTCTCCCTCGACGGGGGCCTGAGTGTGCTGGCGCACCTGCGGATGACCGGACAGATGGTGTGGATGCCGGGGGGCAGGGGCAACCCGCGGACCAGTGCGACGCGCGTCATGCTCGGATTCGGGGATGCAGGCGTGCTGGTCTTCAACGACCAACGCAAGTTCGGCTCGCTGGTTGTGCTTGCCACCAGTGAAGTGGGAGTGACTGGGCTGCTGGCCCGGATGGGTCCTGAACCGCTCACAGGCGAGTTCAACTCCGAGGTGCTCGAAGCACGGGTAGCCCGGCGGCCTCGAAGCACGATCAAGGCGGCGCTCCTAGACCAGGCTGTGGTGGCAGGGGTCGGCAACATCTACGCCGACGAGGTCCTGTGGGCCGCACAGATCCACCCCGAAAGCCAGTGCAGAGCACTTGGCGCAGCGCAGTTCGAAGCCCTGGTTCGAGGACTGGTCGAGGTGCTGACGACGAGCCTGGACCGGGGAGGCTCGACCATGCGCGACTACGTGGATGCCGCCGGGCAGCGAGGGACCTACCTCGACGTGGCGCATGTCTTCGGGCGCACCGGCCAGGCATGTGCGCGCTGTGGCGGAGCCATCGAGAAGATCCGGGTGGCAGGGCGGGGCACGCATCTCTGTGCGGCCTGTCAGGTCCGCTACGTCTGACGACTCGATGTGGTGCTGGGCGGTG
>JBAXCY010000249.1:0-3137 GCA_037141235.1 Acidimicrobiales bacterium
CCGTCGAGGAGATCAGGCAGCCGTGTGCGCCAGCCTGCCGCCACTACATCGAGGTCGAGGTCGACCAGTTCATCGATGGCGATGCGGCGGCCCCCGGCGGTGCCCAGCACCCGGAACCCGACACCGGCATCGGCTACTCGCTCGAGCAACTCGGCCCTGCGGGTGGTGCAGACCACCACTCGGGAGGGGGCCTCGGTGAACAGTTCGTGATGGTCAGCGACCCCTGCCACCTGCACCCCGATGTCGGCGCGGACGGCCATCTCAGCTAGGGCCACACCGAGGCCACCGCCGGATACATCGTGGATCCCGTCTACCAGCGAATCCCCACCGGCAACGCCCTCGGCCACCAGCGCGGCCACCAGGTCGACCAGGCGACCGTGGCCGACCAGATCGAGGGGAGGCAGGGTGCCGTTGCGGTGGTTCCGGAGCTGCACGGCCCACCGCGACCCGGCCAGCGACGGCCGCGTGCCACCAGAGGTAGAAGTTCCGCCGCCGTCGAGGAGCACCAGCGTCCCTCCCTCGACCAGGGTGACCCCGGGAGGACGGGCGGCCAGGTGGTCGATGACACCCAGACCGCCGATGACCGGCGTGGGATCGATATCCCGGCCGAAGCTTTCGTTGTAGAGGCTGACGTTGCCGCCGATGACGGGCAGACCCAAGGCCAGGCAGGCTTCCGACATGCCGTCGATGGCCTCGGACAGCTGCCACATGACCTCGGGGTGTTCGGGGTTACCGAAGTTGAGGCAGTTCACCACGGCCTTGGGCGTCGCCCCCGAGCACGCCAGGTTGAGGGCGGCCTCGGCCACGGTGGCGGCGGTACCGGCTCGGGGGTCGAGAGCGCACCACGTCGGGTTGGAGTCGGTGGTGAGGGCCAGGCCGCGTTCGGACTCCGGCAGACCAGGTGCGGCCAACCGGAGGACGGCACTGTCCCCACCGGGGCCCTCGACGGTGTTGAGGAAGAGCTGGTGGTCGTACTGGCGATAGACCCAGGTCGGGTCGGCCAGCATGGCCAGCAGGTCCTGGCCGCAGTCGCCGGGAGCGGACAGCGCTCCAGGGTCGTCGGCCAGGCGGGCGTCCTGATCGGCCGGACGGGCCAGGGGCCGGTGGTAGAGCGGGGCATCTTCACTGAGGGCGACAGCTGGCACGTCACCGAGTACGGGTCCGTCGAAGCCGTCAAGGATCCGGAGCCGGCCGGGAGCACCGTCAGGCGCTTCGGTGACCCGGCCCACCACCGCGGCCCGGACCTCCCACTTGGCGCACAGTTCTTGCACCCGGGCCAGGTCGGCTGGGGTGACGATGGCCAGCATGCGCTCCTGGCTCTCGGAGGTCATGACCTCGTAGTCGGCCATGCCCGGCTCGCGGCGGGGGACGGCGGAGACGTCCACGTCCATGCCCACCCCGCCCCGGGCTGCCGTCTCACTGGTGGCACAGACCAGGCCGGCGCCACCTAGGTCCTGGATGCCGACGACGAGCTTGGCGTCGAGCAGCTCCAGGCACGCTTCGATCAGGCGCTTCTCCTCATAGGGATCACCCACCTGCACGCTCGGCCGCTTGGCGGCCTCCTCGGCCTCATCACCACCACCGAAGCCGGCCGAGGCCAGCACACTGACTCCGCCGATCCCGTCCCTTCCGGTGGCCGAGCCCAGCAACACGGCCAGGTTGCCCGGACCCGAGGCTTGGCCCAGGACGAGGCGCTCGGTAGGCAGGACTCCCATGCACAGCACGTTGACCAACGGGTTCTGCGCATAACAGGGGTCGAAGGTGAGCTCGCCGCCGATGGTGGGAACACCGACCGAGTTGCCATAGCCGGAGATGCCGGCCACCACGCCCTCGATGAGCCACTGCTGGCGGGCCTCGGTCGGATCTCCAAAGAAGAGCGGGTCCATCACGGCAATGGGACGGGCCCCCATGGTGAAGATGTCGCGCAGGATGCCGCCCACCCCGGTGGCTGCGCCCTGGTAGGGCTCGATGGCGGAGGGGTGGTTGTGGGATTCGATGCGGATGGCCACGGCAATGCCGTCACCGGCATCGATCACCCCAGCGTTCTCGCCGGGGCCGACCAGTACGTGGGGTGCCTCGGTAGGCAGCCGCTTCAAGTGCACCCGTGACGACTTGTAGGAGCAGTGCTCGCTCCACATGACGGCGAACAAGGCCAACTCCAAGTGGTTGGGGGTCCGTCCCAGGATCCCCACGACCTCGTCGCGCTCGTCGTCGGTCAGCCCGAGCGCTCGGTGGAGCGGCACCCCGGTCTCGGTCACCAGGTCGGCCTGTGCATGTCCGGTCGGGTCCATGGCCGAATGGTATACGGCCGAGCCTGGGACCCTGGAGCCCCGGCCATTACTGGTCCCCACCTCTGCATGGTATTCGTGCCTAGTTGTTGGGCCCGAGGACTCGGCGGTGCGGTGCCACCACCGGTCTGGCCACTGCCATCTGCACAGTTGTCCGTAGCCAAATGTTTCTGTATGCGCAGTTGGCCGCTCACACGAACACGGTTCTCTGTCAATAGGGCCATTAGTCGCAATATACGGTTGCAATTTCTGAATTTACAGCCGAAGGTGCCACCGGTGTTGCATCAGCGAGGCACTGAGGATGTATCTCGTGGTCGTTGAATGACGTGGTGGGTTTGACGCAGATGGATCTTCCTGTAAGATCAATCTTTATCGTCAATAGTCCACCCACTCATACGGAGTAGTAATCACATGGCTGCTGCCACTGCCACAAAGTCACGCAAGAAGACCCCCATGTCCGCCGAGCATAAGGCGGCGCTGGCCAAGGGACGCGAAGAGGGACGTATCGTTCGTCAGTATCTCGAAGCACTCGAGGCGACCAAGCCCCGCCGGGGACGTAAGCGCACCCCGGAAACCATCCGCAAGCGGCTGGCCACCATCGATTCCAAGTTGCCCGAGGCAGCCCCGCTCGACAGGTTGCACCTGGTCGAGGAGAAGAAGGACCTCCAGGCCGAGTTGGCCCAGACCGGCGACGTGTTCGACATGCCCGCCTTGGAAAAGAACTTCACCAAGGTCGCTCGTCAGTACGGCGAGCGCAAGGGGATCTCCTACTCTTCGTGGCGGACCGTCGGTGTCAGTGCTGCCGTGCTCTCCCAGGCCAAGATCGCCCGTAGCCGGGCCTGAGGTAAC
>JBAXCY010000250.1:0-3137 GCA_037141235.1 Acidimicrobiales bacterium
CGTTCTCTCTCCCACTCCCGTTCTCTCTCCCACTCCCGTTCTCTCTCCCACTCCCTCTCGACCGAGCTATCCCACTCCCCGCACCGGGGACATATGAAAGGAGCCCTCTGATGGGCCGCAAGATCCTCTTCGTGACCACTGACCAGCAGCGCTACGACACCCTGGCCTGCAACGGAGGAGCCCTTTCGCGCACTCCGGTCATCGACGGCCTCGCCGCCGACGGTGTCCGGTACGACCGGGCCCACCCCCAGTCCGTGGTGTGCATGCCGTCCCGCTCCACCATCATCACCGGGCAGCACCCGACCACCCACGGAGTCTTCATGAACGGGGTGCCGCTCCCAGGTGACGCACCGTCGGTAGCGGAGGTGCTGCGCCTCGCCGGCTACCGGACCGCCCTGGTCGGCAAAGCGCACTTCGAGCCGTACTTCGACCCGTTCCTCCGTTTCGAGGAGAACGCCCTGTCGGTCGAGGGCACCACGCCCCACGGTGGCTCACGTCGCGGCTTCGAGCACCTCGAGACGGCAGCGCATGGGGCGATGGGTCCGCTCCACTACTCCCAGTGGCTGATCAAGAACCACCCGGAGGCCCTAGGCATGTTCTACCGGACCGTCGATGACCGCCTCCAGGTCAACTCCGAAGGTGGCGGCGACACCGGGGCACCTCAGGTCAAGGTGAACCCGATCGAGCGTGGGATCTACCACACCGATTGGGTGGCTGATCGGGTCATCGCCTGGCTCGATTCGCTCGATGCCGACGAGGACTGGTTCTGCTGGATGAGCTTCCCTGACCCCCACCATCCCTGGGACCCGCCCGAGTCCGAGGTCGGCCGGGTGGACTGGCGCGAGGTCCCTCTTCCCACCGGCTACCCCCAGGACCGGGCCGAGCGCGAGGCCATCATCGACGGCAAGCCCCGCCACTGGCGTGCCTGGTACGACGGCACCCTGGTGTCGAACTACGAAGCCCCCGCCGACTGGGTGCCGGCCACCCTCACCGATGATCAGGTCCGTGAGGTCAACGCTCGCAACGCCGTCGAGGTCGAACTGATCGACGAGGCGCTGGGTCGGGTCATGGCCCGGGTGGCCGAGCGCGGCTGGAGCGACGACGTCGACGTCGTCTACACGACCGACCACGGCGAGCTCCAGGGTGATTTCGGACTGCTATTCAAGGGCCCTTATCACGTGGATGGCCTGATGCGGCTGCCCCTCGTATGGCGACCTGCACCTTCATCGCGGGCCGAAGGAGCCACCGCATCGGTGGTGACTCGTCCCGTCGGCCTGGTCGATCTGGCTCCTACGTTCTGCACCATCGCCGGCATCGAGCCGCCCGAGTGGATGCAGGGCAAGCCCCTGCCGGCCGACGATGCCGATGCCGAGACCCGCGGCTTCGACAAGGTTCTTACCGAGTGGGACAGCGAGCTCTTCGGTATCGACGTCCACCTGCGGAGCATGATGCGCGACCACTACCTGGTCACCGTCTACCGTCCCGGCACCAGCCACGACGGCACCGAGGGCGAGCTCTACGACATGGCCGAGGATCCGCTCCAGCAGGTCAATCGGTGGGATGACCCGGACATGCGCTCCTTGCGCGACGACCTGGTGGCCGACCTGTGGGACTCCCAGCCCGAAGCCCATGTCGGGCGGCTCTTCCTCGAAGCTCCGGTATGACCGCAGACCCGGATCTGTCTGCCTACTGGTCCGGTCCGTGGCCGGGCGAGGACGGCGGGCCTCGGCGCCTCCAGGTACCAGGTCATGGTGCAACCGTGCCGGTGATCACGGCGTCCACGACGGCAGACATCGTGTCGCGGACGGACCCGGTGGTGACCATGGTGGTCGTTCGCGACCCCGGTGAGGTCTACCTGCTGCGCAACACCTTCGGTGGTGGCGCTCTGATCTCGGTCGTGGAGCGGATCGATCCGTCCACCCTCGAGGTACTCGGTCGCTCCCCCGACCTGGTCGGCGGGCCGATGTGGCCGGGCAGCATCGCCGTCCACGGCAATGGCTCCCTCTATGTCGTATTCGGAAACCACGCCCATCGACTCAGCCCCGACCTCGAGCTGCTGGCCTCGGTGGAGCTCCCCCACGACTGCCCCTACAACGGCTTCGTCATCCTCCCTGACGGGACGCTGATCACGAAGGACTTCGCCGGATCGTCCCCCATGAAGCCGGTGGCCGCCGACGAGCGGCACCCGTGCGAACTCGTCGCCCTCGACCCCGACACTCTGGCCATTCTCGATACCTGCGTTCTGGCCGAGCCCTCCATTGCCCGCCTGTCGTCCATGGGTGACGACATCTACGTCGTGGGTGACACCAGCCTCCTGCGGGTTTCGTGGCGCGACGGACACCTGGTGCCCGATGACACGTTTCGTGGCACGTACCGAACCATGGAGGGGCAGACCTACGGCTGGGACTGTGTGCTCACCCTGGGTGCGGCCTGGTTCCTGGATGATGGTGATGGGAATAGCAACTTCGACGGATCGTTCCAGGGCAAGGGCATCTCCACCGCGCCGCTCCACCTGGTCCGGGTCGACCTCGAGACGGCTGCGGTCACCCTCACCGATATCTGCGGGCTACCCGGCGGACTCATCGCCAACCCTCCGCTGATCGACCCGGATCGCCAGATCGCCCTCGGCTACGACAGCGGCAACGGCGTGATGGCCGCCTTCGACATCGGCGGCGACGGCACGTTGACGCCCCGGTGGACCAAGACTCAGAACCACGCCTCCCACATGATCCTGCTGGCCGAGTCCGGCGTGGTCATCACCGGCGATCACAGCCGCGACCGGATGATCGATCAGGTCGTGGCCATCGACATCAGCACCGGGGACGAACTGGTTCGCGCCGACACCGAGAGCCCACTGCAGGCCGTGGTATTTCCGGCCCTCGGATACGACGGCACGGTCTACTGGTGCTCGATGTCCACGGTCAGCCGGGTCCGCTTCAGCTAGCGGTCCTGCACCGGGTTTACCTGGATGTGGCTCGTGCCGTGCTGGGTATTCGGTCGCGTCGGTGTAGCTACACGCTTTGGCCATGGTGCCTCGATGTCCGTCTTCCGGACCGTGTCACACCCTCCTGAAATCATGTCCTCATGGCGCTGGCGACGTTTTCTGAAGTACCTCCGAACATGTTCTCGGGACCTGG
>JBAXCY010000251.1:0-3123 GCA_037141235.1 Acidimicrobiales bacterium
CGTGGAGGTCCCCGTGGAGGTCCCCGTGGAGGTCCCCACGCGTGAGTCGCCGGGCGCTCGCCCGATCCGGGTGCTGGTCACGACCGACTCACGGGCATCGGATCGTGTCCCGATAGCCCCCAGGGCCGACGTACTCGATCCGGTGGCCGAGGTCTATGAGGCGCTGGTACTCGGGACGAGGGACTACCTGGCCAAAAACGGGTTCACCGATGCCGTGATCGGTCTTTCCGGGGGGATCGACTCCTCGCTGGTGGCCGCCATCGCCGTCGACGCCCTCGGGGCCGGCCATGTCCACGGGGTGGCCATGCCGTCGCGATACTCGAGTGAGGGGTCGGTGTCCGACGCCGAGGCACTGGCATCCAACCTCGGGGTCGACATCGCCACTGCCCCCATCGAGGCCGCCCACCGGGCGCTGTCCGACACGCTGTCCCCCCTACTCGGTGGTGAGCCGGTCAGCCTCACTGATGAGAACCTCCAGAGCCGGATCCGGGGCGTGCTGCTGATGGCGCTGTCGAATGCGCATGGTTGGATCGTGCTCACCACCGGCAATAAGAGCGAGATGGCCACCGGCTATTCGACCCTGTACGGCGACTCCGCCGGTGGATTTGCCGTGATCAAGGACGTGGCCAAGACGCTGGTGTACGAGCTGTGTCGTCACCGCAACACTGGGGCCGGGTTCGATCTCATTCCGCTGACGGTCCTCGACAAGGCGCCCTCCGCCGAGTTGCGCCCCGATCAGCGTGATGACGAATCGCTGCCGCCCTATGCCGTACTGGACCCGGTCATGGCGGGCTATGTCGAGGACGACCTGTCGGCAGACGACCTGGTGGACCAGGGCTTCGACGCCGACTCCGTCGCCCGGGTAGTGGGCCTCATCGACCGGGCCGAGTACAAGCGCCGCCAGATGCCGCCAGGGGTCCGGATATCGGGCAAGGCCTTCGGTAAGGATCGTCGGATGCCGATCACCAACAACTACCGGTCAGCGGGCAGGCCTACCGCCCCCCCGCCCGCAGACGCGCATCTGCCTTCCGGCACTCAGCCGCTCGACGACGGGGTCGGATCTGGTGTCTGAGCACCACTACGACGGACTGTTCGATGCTGGACCCGACCTGGAGGTCGGGGATCCGCTGACTTCGCTCCCCCTGGCCCGCACGGCGGCCATCGTGGGTGAGTACCGATGGATCGAAACGAGCCTCTTCGCCATGTTGGGCAGTTGGGTCACTGATGTGCCCATCGCTTCGATGCAGATTCACCTGGATGGGCAGAGCATGCGCCATGCGTGGCACGCCGAGCTCTGGGCCGATCGGCTACCGGTGCTCAGCGGTGTCGACCCCGATGGTCTGACCCACCCGTCTCCGGTCGCCGCCGCCCTGCTGGCCGCCCTCGACGGGGTGGAGCCGGTGACCGAGGGCCCGGGTTCGAGCTGGCCACCGGCCGATAGCGCCGCCATGCCCCGACCGGCGGCCCTGCCCAGGCTGGCTGGGCTCTACCGTGTCGTCCTCCCGCGTCTGGTCACCTCGTATACCCGTCATCTGCGGGTGGTCGCCTCGGTGGCCGACGCCCCACTGCGCCGGGCCATCGAGTTGGTGTTGCATGACGAGGTCGAAGACTGGCTCGCCGGCGAACGGATGATCCAGCGCCTGGTCACCCGACCCCATGACGTAGTTGCGGTCCACGAGTTCCAGCAGCAGCTCGAGTCGGTGGCCGTGGCGGCGGGCGCTCGCTCCGGACTAGTCGAGTTGCCAGACTGGGTTCCGAGCGACTGAATTCAGGGAAAAGACCATGCAGTAGGCCACAATTGCGGTTGAGAGGTTCGGGGGGCTTGACGCGTCCGGTAAACTGGCAAAGCAACCATAGTTGCGCCCGAATTCGCTCGACCAGCACCGTGGACCCCGATTGCGGGTGATCGGACCGCACGGTGGAGCGTTCCCCACGCAAGTGGGAAAACGAAGGACCTGGTGAAGTTGGCAAAGGAGCGGCTCGAGCGAGACGACGAGGATCTGGTTCGTCTGTACCTGACCGATATCGGTCAGTACCCCCTGCTGACCAAGGATGACGAGGTTCGCCTGGCCCAGGCCATTGAGGCGGGCCGCGAGGCAGACGCCCAGATGCAGTCGGCTCCCAAGGGACTGACGCCGGCCAAGAAGCGCGAGTTGCGCCGCACCACCTTGCAGGGCGAGTCGGCCCAGCAGACCTTCGTGCAGTCGAACCTCCGCCTGGTCGTCTCCATCGCCAAGAAGTACCAGGCCTCCGGTCTGCCGCTCCTGGACCTGATCCAGGAGGGCAACCTCGGACTGATGCACGCCGTCGAAAAGTTCGACTGGCGCAAGGGCTTCAAGTTCTCGACTTATGCCACCTGGTGGATCCGCCAGGCCATCACCCGCGGTATCGCCAACACAGGGCGGACCATCCGGCTCCCCGTGCATGCTGGCGACACCCTGGCCCGGGTGCAGAAGGCCCAGGCCCGCTTGGAACTCAAGTACGGCCGTCCGGCGACGCTGGCCGAGTTGGGCGCCGAGGTGGAGATGCCCGAGGACAAGTTGGTGGAGGCCCTCCGCTTCCGAGCCGAGCCGCTATCGCTGTCCGAGCCCCTCCGCGAAGACGGCGATGCCGAACTTGGTGACGTCGTCGAAGATCGTTCGGCTGAGTCACCCTTCGAGGTTGCCGCCGTCTCGCTGCTCCCCGATGAGATCGGACGCCTGCTGTCGCCGCTCGACGAGCGCGAACGTGAAATTCTGCGTCTGCGGTTCGGACTCGACCGGGGCGAGCCCCGCACCCTCGAGGAAGTCGGTGAACACTTCAATCTGACCCGCGAGCGGATCCGCCAGATCGAGGCCAGGGCCATGTCGAAGCTGCGCCATCCGTCTTCGGACACTGGGGCAAGGGACCTGCTCACCGTCTAGGCGGACGTGGCCATTGCGGCCGTGTGGGGGCGTCGGACGGGAACCGACTGGATCAGAGCCCCGGGGTAGTGGGTATGATCTACCCCATGAAGAAGCTCGTGATCCTCATCGTCATCATCGCCCTCGGCGCCGTCGCTGCGCAGCGCCTCCGCTCGGCCTAGACGCCACCGGACTGCCCGACGGCTCTGTCAGGCTGGACGGCGCGGTCAGGCTGGACGGC
>JBAXCY010000252.1:0-3096 GCA_037141235.1 Acidimicrobiales bacterium
TCTTTCCGATCCTGACCGCCCACGGCGGCCGGTTCCTCACCTATGACGATGCCCCCACCATCCTCGAGGGCGCTCGTGCCGACGGCCGCACCGTCATCATCGAGTTCGACTCCGAAGCTGCCCTGATGGGCTGGTGGGAGTCACCGGAGTACATCGAGTTGGCTGCGCATCGCCATGCCGGCACGACGACTCACGCCGTCTACTTCGTACACAGCCCACCCGCACGCAAGTAGGGGCTGAGCGAGGGGATTCGAGTCGCCGGTCACCGACCGGCGATGAGTTCCTGGTTGAGCATCTCGCACCAGGACACCTGGACAGCATCCCCCTGCTCCCAGCAGCGGGTAGCGACCTCATCGATCGACCGGATGGTCAGATCCAGCGATGTGTGCTGACCAATGGGCGTGTTCACCGTCATATAGGAGCAGCGCGCCAGGATCTCATTGGCCTCATCGGTGATGATTCGCAGGGCGTCGGGCGTATCGCCGACGGCACAGTAGTGGTACACCTGAGACGCCAGGTGCCGGTCGTTGGCCACCAAGGTGGCGTGCTCCTCGGGGCTCAACATGCGAATCCCCGGGCTGCTCCACAGATCGCTCTCCATCCAAGCGACCTCCTTCCGATCTCGTCGTTGTGAACTTCCCTCCTATCGGACGGACGCGCTCACCAACTTGAGTAATCGGCACAGTCGATCCAGCGCCGATGGTGGTACGACAGTTGCTCACAACCCGACCTGAGCCATCTTGAGCGTTCTGCTCGTGGGGAGTTCGATTTGGGGCGGATCGAGGCCAACCGGCCGGCCGACAGCGCCCTTGGCTGAACAGGCTGACCACGGCGCGGGTCCGACTCGAAGTGCGGCCCAGCGACGACGCGGCGAGCGACAAGTCCTACCTGATCACGGGCACCCCGCAGGCGGACTTCGATGCCGCCTGGTCCCAGATGCCCGCGCCTGGCGGAGGGTGATCGCCTGGTGGTGCTCGACGTCCACCTCGACGGGTGACTCGGATGTTTAGCGTGCGAGTGGGCGTGTCCGCAGGGGCCAACAACCGGTGTGATGGCGTCATGGCCAACTATGCGGAGGATCAGCGGCTACGCAATGACCGTCGTGTGTCTCTACGACTTACCGGTGGACGGATTGGTCGTCGATCGGGATGAGGTGGTGCGCCACGGCCGTGGGCCTCGGTCGTCGTCTGCTCACTACGCCGACCCCGAGTCTGGTGAGGGGCGCCAAGTGAGCCCCACTTGTAGATGGATGCTGTGGCAGAGGCTCGGCGGGGTGCAGGAGTGCCTGCCCCTAGAGCCCACTGACACTCACGGGCACGATGGAGGGGTAGATGCTCCCGTTGCCCAACTCGCCGTGGAGGTTCCGCCCCCAACACTGGACCGTGCCCCCGGAGAGCAGCGCACAGGTGTGATCCTGGCCAGCAGTGATGGCGGTCACGCCGGTGAGGCTAACGACGCCCACGGGCACGTAGGAGCCATACGGGGGTGAGTTGGTGCTGGTCCCGTTGCCCAACTCGCCGTAGTAGTTGTACCCCCAACACTGGACCGTGCCCCCGGAGATCAGCGCACAGGTGTGGCCGCCGCCAGGAGCAATGCCGGTCACACCGGTGAGGCCACTGACGCTCACGGGCACGTTGGAGTTGTTGGGGGTCCCGTCGCCCAACTCGCCCCAGGTATTCCACCCCCAGCACTGGACCGTGCCCCCGGTGATCAGCGCACAGGTGTCGCCGGTGCCAGCAGCGATAGCGGTCACCTCGGTGAGGTCAGTGACACTCACGGGCACGCTGGAGAAGCTGAAGATGCCGCTGGCCCCGTTACCCAACTGGCCGCCGTCGCCGTACCCCCAGCACTGGACCGTGCCGCCGGAGAGCAACGCACAGGTGTGGCCGCCGCCAGCAGCGATGGCGGTCACCCCGCTGAGGCCACTGACGCTCACGGGCACGGTGGAGCTGCTGCCGCTGGAGCCGTCGCCCAACTTGCCGTATTGGCTGTCACCCCAACACTGGACCGTGCCGCCGGAGAGCAGCGCACAGGTGTGGAGGTAGCCAGCAGCGATAGCGATTGCACCGGTGAGGCCGGTGACGCGCACGGGGACGTTGGAGTTGTCGTAGATCCCGTCGCCCAACTCGCCGAATACGTTCCACCCCCAGCAGCTGACCTTGCCCCCGGAGACCAGCGCGCAGGTGTGGCTGCCACCGGTGGCGATGGCGGTCGCACCCGACAGCCCCTTGACCGTAACCGGAACCAGGGAGTCAATAGTGGTCTTGTTCCCCAACTGGCCATGGGAGTTGTCTCCCCAGCACCTGACCGTTCCTGTAAGCCCAGTGATCGCACAAGTGGTGGAACCACGGGCGGTGATGGCACTGGCCTGTCCGAGGAAGGGGTCGACCATCACTGTGTCCGACCAGGGACTCTTGACCGGCTTGCTGCCAGGGGTCCCGGTAACGGCCAGCCGGAACTTGACCGAAAACGCCTTAGTGGAGAGATTGGCCGGGATCGTCACGCCGTAGGAAACGGCTCCGGCAACACAGGCAACCGTGGCCGGAAGCCCAGAAACCGGCTTGTTGGAGATGAACTGACAAGTTCCGTCCGGCATCGCCGATCCGTCCGGCATCGATACGGTGGCTGACAGCAAGACGTCGCCACCTCCGTGGGGAATTGAGGTCACCGAGGGCACCAGGGTGGACACTGTCGGTTTTGTGGACAGCCCGGGCACACCCCCGGCAGGTGCACTCAGTCCTGCGGTCATCAGCAATACAGCAACAACCGACCCCATGAATGTGCCCGTCTTGCGAACTCTCATGACCTGCCCCCTTTTACCGGGTCCCCGACCCGACATCACAAGTCTGGCACGCAACCACCAGTAGCGCCATGAATATCACTCAGGGTCACCGGACCACCACCTGACCGACGAACTGCTCGACTCCAACGTTAACGACTGATCAGTAGTGCGACCCGTCGGGCAGTCACGCCCGTCCGGTGGCGACGGGCAGCGTGGCCAATTGTCGAACGACGAGCGACGGTCGCCACGTGGGCTCGGCGCGGAGGGCCCTTGGCCTCTTGAACTTCGCCCTCTCTGCTGTCTAACTGGATAGA
>JBAXCY010000253.1:0-3086 GCA_037141235.1 Acidimicrobiales bacterium
TCCCCCGCGGCCGCGGCCACCGCAGCGGTGACGTCCAGTCCAGCCACTGCACCGATGACGATGACCGAAGGGGCAGGTAGGTCGACGGTAGCCAGATCGCGCAGGGCTCCGCGCACCACCCGCTGGCGCTCGGTCGTCCCCCAGTGCACCACCGCCACCGGGGTGTCGCCAGAGCGCCCGGCCGCCATCAGGCGCTCGGCGATGGTGGCCCGGGCCGCCATGCCCATCAGCACCACCAGCGTTCCCTCGAGGCGTCCGAGCAGGTCCCAGTCCACACCGGGCAGGACGGGGTCCCCATGATGCCCGGTCACTACCGTCACCGAGGTAGACACCGTGCGATGGGTGACGGGGATGCCGGCAGCGGCTGGGGCGGCAAAGGCTGAGGACACCCCGGGCACCACCTCGACCTCGATGCCCGCTTGGCGCAGCACCTCGGCCTCTTCTCCTCCCCGTCCGAACACGAACGGGTCACCGCCCTTCAACCGGACGACCGGACGACCCGAACGTCCATGGGTGACCAGGAGATCGTTGATGTCGGCCTGGAGCCCCGACTGACCCGGTCCCTTTCCCACGTCGATCAGTTCTGCACCGTCGGGCACGAGATCGAGGAGCTCGACGGCGATCAGCCGGTCGTAGATCACCACCTCGGCGGCCCGCAGCAGCTCTGCCCCTCGCAGAGTGAGGAGACCTGGATCGCCGGGACCGGCACCCACCAGGGCGACGGTCATGGAGCTGGGCTCCACGACATCAGTTCCGCGCCCCCGGCGTCGTCGATCAGGTACCGGGCCACGGCCCGGCCAAGAGCGAGGCCATCAGTGCCCACCATCTCATGGCGTAGGACCACGAGCCCGTCGGCCCCGGCCACCATGCCGGTCAGTCGGATTCGGCTGTTGCCACCGTTGGCATCGACCGCACTCACCGGTACGGCATGGGCTCCGACCGGAAGCGTGCAGCCTCCGCCCAGCTCGGCCAAGAAGGCACGTTCGGCCTCGACCAGATAGCGGACAGAGTCGTCATCGATGGCAGCCAGGATCGTCCGGGTGACGTCGTCCTCTGCCCGACACTCGACGGCCAGGGCACCCTGGGCCACCTGGGGCAGCATCACTTCGGGCTCCAACGTCTCGACCGCCATACCCGGCGGCGGATCCCAGTCCAGCCGGTCGAGGGCGGCCCGAGCGGCCACCACTGCAATCACTCCGTCGGCCCCGACCTTGGCCAGTCGGGTCGCCAAGTTGCCACGCAGGTCGGTGAAGGTGAGGTCTGGGCGCAGATTAGCCAGCTGTACCCGGCGACGGGCCGAACCGGTGGCCACCAAGGCTCCGGTGGGGAGCCCCTCGAGCCGGCCGCCCACCAGCACATCGCGGGGATCTCCTCGTTCCGGAAAGGCTCCGATCACCATGCCCGGGATACTCAGTGCCTCCGAGGCCGGCAGGTCCTTGGCCGAGTGCACGGCAGCATCGGCATCACCCCGGGCCACTGCGGCCTGAACCTCTTTGACGAACACCCCCTGCCCACCGATCTGGGCCAGGGGCACGTCGGTGCGCCGGTCGCCCTCGGTGTCGACGATCATCGGCTCGGCCGCCACACCGACTGCGGCCAGCAGCGCCACCACCCGGTCGGCCTGCCACCGAGCCAGGGGCGATCCCCGGGTGGCCAGGCGGAACGGCCGTGCCACCGAGCTCATGCCGTCTGTCCGGTCACGAATCAGAGGTCGAACAAGGAGCGCAGCGCCTCGGCCAGTCGCTCCCCTCGCGGAGTACCGGCGGCCTCCTTGAGGACGACCGTGGGCTGGTGCAGCAACTTGGCCACCAACGACCGGGTCACGGCATCGACCTGCGCCCACTGCTCCTCATCGAGATCGGACTGCTTGGAGCGGAGGCGATCCAACTCGGCCAAGCGGGCCGACTCGATGCGCGACCGGAGGGCCGACACGATCGGCGCTGCATCCCGGGCCCGCGAGGCGGTGCGGTAGCGCTCGACCTCCTCGGTGACGATGCCAGTGGCTGCCACCACCTCGTCCTGTCGCCCACCGATGGCCTCGGCCACCGCTATGCGCAGGTCGTCCATGTCGAGGAGCACCAGGCCATCGAGGGTTGATGACTCTGGCTCCACATTGCGGGGCACACCGAGGTCGACCACCACCAGGTCTCCTCGGTCGCCACGGCCGGAAACGGCAGCCTGCAGTAAGGCGCGATCGATAATCGGATGAGCGGTGCCCGCAGTGGTGAACACCACGTCGGCGTCACCGACCACCGCGCCGAGGTCGTCGAGCCCTTGGACCTCCACAGCCGTCGCCGCATCGCCTGGCAAGGCGGCCGCCAGCGCCTCGACCCGTCCGGCACTTCGATTGGCCACTACCAGGTGGGCCACCTGATGGCCCGCCAGGGCCTGGGCCACGCCCTCGCCCATCTCGCCAGCGCCGATGATGGCCACCCGAGCAGCCGACAGCCCGCCGGGACGGCGAGCAGCGGCCAGGGCTACTGCACCGTGGGACATCGAGGTAATGCCGCGTGCGATGGATGTCTCGGAACGGACCCTCTTGCCGGTCTCCACCGCATGGCGGAACAAGGTGCCGAGGACTGGCCCGGATGCCTGCTCGCCCTGGGCTCGTTCCCAGGCCCGGCGGACCTGTCCCAGGACCTCGGACTCGCCGAGGACCGCGGAGTCAAGGCCCGATGCCACCGAGAACAGGTGATCGACTACGTCATCGTCGAACCGGATGGTCCAGTACTCCGAGAGGGTCTCGACCGAACTGCCACTGACGTCAGCCAGGAACTCCTGGATCTCGGACACGCCGTCGTGGAAACGCTCCACCACGGCGTAGACCTCCGTGCGCAGGCAGGTCGACAGCAGGACCGCCTCGGACAGGTTGGGCTGGTCGCGAAGCCGTCCGAGCGCCTTGGCCGTATCGGTCTCGGTGATCGATACCCGGTCGAGGAGCTCTAGTGGCGCGTGCTTCTGTTCGAGGCCGACAACGATCACCGACACGGGGGCACCGCCTGAGTTGGTGCCTGGCTCACTGGATCGGTCACTTCGTCACAGCCTCGTGGTCACAGCGTCGGTGGGATCGGTCGGTCGGTGGGATC
>JBAXCY010000254.1:0-3040 GCA_037141235.1 Acidimicrobiales bacterium
GTTCAGGAGGCCAGGTTCAGGAGGCCAGGTTCAGGAGGCCAGTTCAGGAGGCCGGGTTCAGGAGGCCGACAGCCGGCCGATACCGCCAGCAGCCAACCGTCCGAGGAGTTCGTACTCCGGCTCGAGCATTTGGCGGAGTCGTTCGGTCTGCGCTCTGGTCAACTCCGACCGGCTACCGGTCACCCGTGCACGATGCACGGCCAGCGGCAGTTCCAGTCGGTTCGCCAAGTCCGCCAGGCCATCTGCGTAGCCCTCCGTGAAGAAGACGCTCGAGCACGCCGCAATCCGGTCTGTGGCTTCCGACACATCCAACGTGGTCGAGAACGTATGAAGCTGGGTCAAGAGGTGCCGGGGTGGCACCCGGTCCAAAAACCCGTCGAACCCGTCGTAGGCCAGATGACGCTCGCGCTCGGCCACATGGCCGGGAGCATCCACCGAGTCCCCGGTCACCAGGTAGTCGAAGTAGGAGTGGACCCGGGCCACCGGGTCACGGAGGACCGTCACCGTGAAGGTGCGGGGCGGAAGTGGCTGCTCCTCCACTGGACGGTGGGCCCGGGCATACAGATAGGCGCCTTCGGAGATGAGCCTGCGGTGCACCGACGCGAACGCATAGCCGCCGCTGACCGTACGTGGCAGCCGAGCCGACGTGATCCTCTGCCATACCGCCATCGGGTCCTCGCCGCCCAGGGCCAGGAAGCTCAGGAACAAACTGGTTCCGGCCGTCTTTCGAATGTGGTGGCAGTAGACCCGCTTCGACCCATCAGGAAGCTCGTAGCCTGCGGCCAGACGTCGATAGGTCGGGTCCAGCCTCATGGATGCCACATCACGGATGCCGCGTACGTCCCGACCGATCATCCGCCAGGTCCGGATGATCGGACTGCTCGACCGCTGGACCGCAGTCGGGTCTGCATCTCCGACAGTGCTGGCCACGCCGTCAATCTACCCGCCAGGATCGCTCTACCCGCAGCTTGCCGTCAAAAGAAGACACCTGATCCGTTGAGTCCGCAGGACCCCCTGTGGGATGATGGAAGGGTGGCAGGCGCACGAGTCGCATCAGGGGTGTACGCCTGCACTGGGCTGACGTGGCGATCGTCCGGGCGTGCCGTCGGCGGTTCCTGCTTCCTGATGGTTGCCCGGTGATCGGCGACCCAGTGGGTGGGCTCTCTGGACCGGTCAAGATGATCGTCTGGGACTTGGACGACACGTTCTGGCGTGGCACCCTCAGCGAAGGGCCGGTCGAGTGTGACCCCGCCTTGGTAGACATGGTCCGGGTCCTCAACCGCCGGGGCATCGTCAGCGCCATCTGCTCGAAAAACGACGAGGAGCCGGTTCGTATCCAGCTCGAGTCGGTCGGACTGTGGGACGAGTTCGTATTCGCTCGGATCGACTGGACCCCCAAAGGGGCTCGGGTGGCCCAAATCATCAAGGATGCCCAACTCCGCCCCGAAAACGTGCTGTTCCTGGACGACCTCCCGGCCAACCTAGGTGAAGCCGAACACGTCTCCCCCGGCCTCCAGACCGCCGGTCCCGAGATCCTGGACCGACTGTTGGAGCTGCCGCAGTTGGTCGGTAAGGAAGATGGCGCCCTCACGCGACTCCGTCAGTACCAGGTGCTCGAGCGCAAACTGACCGACCGCCAAGAGACCAGCGACTCCCACGAGGACTTCCTGCGGTCGTGTGACATCCGTGTGGTCGTCCACGAGGACACAGGCGCACAGGTCGACCGGCTCCACGAACTGGCGCTGCGCACGAATCAGCTCAACTTCACCAAACGGCGGCTCACCTCCGACGAGTTTGCCGCCATGGTTGCCGATCCAGAGGTGGTGTCTGGGTACGTCGAGGCCTCGGACCGCTACGGCGACTACGGGATCTGTGGCTTCTACGCACTGGACAAGAGATCCGGGGACCTGACCGACTATCTCTTCTCGTGCCGCGTGCTCAACATGGGCATCGAGCAGTGGCTCTATGACCGGCTCGGTCGGCCCGAACTCGAGGTAGTGGGCGAAGTGGTCTCCTCGCTCACTGGGACAGTCGACTGGATCACCGTCGACGACGGGACCGCGGGGAATGGCACCGCGGGGTCCGGCGGACGGAGCACCGCTAGCGGGCGCCCCGAACGCAGTGGCCGGATCCTGATCGTCGGTGGCTGTGACCTCAGCACTACGGCCGACTTCCTCGGAGGGGACATCGCCACCGAGTTCGCCCATCCAGGGGAGACGGGGGCGTTCATCCATGCTGGTCACACCGAGACGTTCCGCCAGTCCGCGGTCGGCCTGACGGAGGCCCAAGCCGTACTGGTGGACCGGCTCCCCATGGTCGATCAGGACACCTACCGGTCGGCCACCGTGGTGGCACCGGACTACGACGTCCTGGTGCTCAGCGTGCTCACCGACTACACCCAGGGGCTCTACCGGCACCGCCAGACCGGACTCGTAGTCCCGTGGAACCAGTTCACCTCCGACGTCACTGATCCGGCCATGCGCGATCGCTTGGTGAAGCGGCATGCCCGAGAGTCGATGGACGAGGCGTGGTTCGCCTGGTTTGCCGCAGAGTTCGAACCCCTGGGTGGGATCACCCCCGCGGCGTTCCAGAAGAACATCGCCTGGTTGGCCCAGTCCATCCCGGACCACGCCACCCTGGTCCTGGTCAACGGGGCTGAGTATCCGCTGAGCAATCCGAAGGAGCCCGACCGTCACCTGCACCACCAGGTAATGAACACCGCCCTCGACGAGGTAGTGGCGGATCTTCCCAATGCCCGGGTGTGTGACGTACGAACGTTCATCTCCAGCGAGGACGACTTCACCGACCACCTCCGTCACTACCGGCGCCGGTGCTACCTCACCATGGCCGAGGAGATCCGCAGTGCTGGGGCGGCCACACTGGACGTGCAGCCCGAGCACTGGACGGCCGCCACGTTTTCGAAGGTATACCGCTTCGCCGGACGACGGCGGCTCGAGGTCGAACGGCTGGCTGGCCGCACTCGGGGTCGCGCCCAGCCGACCTGATCCCGCTCGACCTGATCCCGCTCGACCTGATCCCG
>JBAXCY010000255.1:0-2959 GCA_037141235.1 Acidimicrobiales bacterium
GGGGTGGGGTGTGGGGGGCTGAGGATGGCGGATCCCATGTGACCGTTAAGTGACCGCCAGGTTTCATACAACAAATGGCTACAATCATTGTATGACTTCCGCATACGTCATGAAGATCTCGACCAACGGCCAGATCTCGATACCAGCTGCAGTTCGGGCTCGGTGGGGGGCAGAACGAGTGGTGGCTGTCGACCTAGGTGATCGTGTGGTGATCCGTCCCATCGGTCCTGACCCGATCGGAGGGCTGCGAGCAAAGTACAGGGGACGCGGCCCGACTACGGCCCGGGCTCGTGCCGACCAGCGCCGGGAGGACGTAGACCGAGGGGCGTCACCTTGATCGTGCTTGACTCGTTCGCTGTTCTGGCCTTCTTGAAGGGTGAGCCGGCAGCCGATTTGGTCGAAG
Organism: Acidimicrobiales bacterium; assembly: GCA_037141235.1. Classification (GTDB taxonomy): domain Bacteria; phylum Actinomycetota; class Acidimicrobiia; order Acidimicrobiales; family RAAP-2; genus Bog-756. The sequence continues at coordinate 404 of JBAXCY010000255.1, forward strand.
GGATGTTGTCCGACCCTGACGGGTGCACATTGAGTGTGCTGGGGGTGTCTGAGGTGGTCGATCATCTGGTTCGTTTGGCCGGGGTGGACGAGGAAGAAGCCGTCCTCGACTTAGTGGAACTGGGTCTGCTGGCGCCGGCGCCGCTCGATGCGGATGGAGGGCTTCGGGCCGGAAGGCTGCGTGCGGCGCGCTACCACCGCACCACGTGTGCCGTGAGCCTGGCCGACTGTGTGGCGGCTGATCTGGCCCGAGCGCTGGATGGATGGCTGGCCACCGCTGATCCCCATCTGCTCGATTTGTGCGAGATGGAGGGCATCTCTTGGATCGCATTGGCAGACAGCACGGGCACCACCTGGGCCCCTTGACAGGCAGTGTGCCGGCCCCCACGGGCATCACCTACGCTCCTTGTCTGACCCCCGTCGGCCGATGCCGGCGGCAACAACGGAGGAAGCACCCGTGGGACTGTCCATCGGAATCGTCGGTCTCCCCAATGTGGGGAAGTCCACCCTGTTCAACGCCCTGACCCGTAACGAGGTCCTGGCCGCCAACTACCCGTTCGCCACCATCGAGCCCAACGTGGGCGTGGTGGCCGTGCCTGACCACCGGCTGCCTCAACTGGCCGAGATCTACGGATCCAAGGACATCTTGCCGGCCATGGTCACCTTCGTGGACATCGCCGGCATCGTCAAGGGCGCCTCGGAGGGGGAGGGGCTGGGCAACAAGTTCCTGGCGGCAATTCGCGAGAGTGATGCCATCTGCCAGGTGGTGCGGGTGTTCGAGGACCCCGACGTCATCCACGTGGACGGCCGCATCGAGCCCGGCGGCGACATCGAGACCATCAACACCGAGCTGATCCTGGCCGACCTGCAGACCGTCGACAACGCCATCACCCGCCTGGGCAAGGAGTCGCGCAAGCAGGCCGACTTGGTGCCCCAGCTTCGTGCCGCCGAGCAGGCCCGAGAGATCCTGGACGCTGGACGCACGGTGGCCTCGGCGGTGACTGCGGGCCAGATCGACCCGTCGCTGCTGCGCGAGCTGCACCTGTTGAGCGCCAAGCCGTTCATCTACGTGTTCAACGTGGACGAGAGCTCGCTGGGGGATGCCGATGTGCAGGCCCAGTTGGAGGCCCTGGTGGCTCCGGCCGAGGCTGTGGTGGTGTGCGCCCAGATCGAGGCCGAGGTGGCCGCCCTCGAGCCCGAGGATGCCGCTGAGCTGTTGGCCGGTTACGGCCAGGACGAGTCGGGACTGGTGCAGTTGGTGCATGTCGGGTTCCGCACGCTCGGCCTCCAGACCTACCTGACGGCTGGCCCCAAGGAGACCCGAGCGTGGACGATTCCGGTCGGGGCCACCGCACCGCAGGCCGCGGGTGTCATCCACACTGACTTCGAGCGGGGCTTCATCAAGGCCGAGGTAGTCGGGTTTGCCGATCTGGTGGAAGCCGGGTCGATGACGGCGGTGCGCTCAGCGGGCAAGGCGCGAGTCGAAGGTAAGGAATACGTGATGCAGGACGGAGACGTAGTCGAGTTCCGCTTCAACGTGTAGGAGAGTCAACTCGATTCGAATCTGACGGGTGACCCCGCGCGCAGGGGGTCAGGAGGGAGCGCCATCCCAGGCCCAGGGGAGGAAGAGCAGCGATCCGACGAATACTGCCGTAATCAACCCCAGCGGAAGCAGGTTCCTCTTCAGCCGATGCGCCGATAGGTACCCGACGACGAGGAGGATCAACACCACGATGGTCCGGATAATGGCGCCCCCGTCGATCGTCTCGCCGTTCGGGGCGATCACTTGCACCCCGGCCTTGATCATCCCAATAGCGATGACCCGATAGATGGGAGCCGACTCCAACAGGAGCACGGCCAGAAACATCGAGTCGGCATGGCGGATGCGATCGCCTCGGCGGTAGCCCATGAAGCCGACGATCAGCCCGTAGGCGATCATGACCGGGAGGAAGAGGTACATGACCCGGTTGAACGGTGTCTGGATGACGTAGAAGCAAAGCAATACGGCGAAGAAGGCGTAGAGGGGGGCCGTCCCGCACAGCGTCACCGTCCCCACGGTGCGGTGAGCGGCCATCCTGCCAGGCGTGCGCCCCTTGGAACGTATGAGGATGAACTGCACCAGGAAGCATGCGGCGAGCAGTAAGGCGGCCGAGGCATGGCAAAGAATCAAGGTGTTGGTGGAAACGTGGACCCCGAGCACGTCGAGTTGGTTGTTCGGGATGATCTCGGTCGTGCCTCGGGCCCCCCACTGGTCAGTCTTGGCGTAGTTACCGAAGATCGGTACGAAGATGAGGTTGGAAGCAAAGGCGACACAGAGCAGCCAGAACTGAGTTCGACTGAGGGCGAACGACGACGACTGAGCACTGACGGTGGGCGCGTTCGGAACGTCGTCCGGAGTCGCAGCCACTGTGCTCGATCCCTGTGGTTCTGGTGGTGGATCCGACACGCTTTCCTCCGCTCCATCAGGTCGAGTTCGATGATGCACATGCCGTTGCGACGGCCTGGGCATGGAGGCTAACAACAACGGGCTGCCAGCGGTGACCAAGAGACGCAGCGG
>JBAXCY010000256.1:0-2936 GCA_037141235.1 Acidimicrobiales bacterium
GTCAGCAGCACGTTGTCAGCAGCACGTTGTCAGCAGCACGTTGCGCTGGATGCGGCCACAGGCTGACCAGCGCCAGGCGACTCGGCGCCATCACCGGTGCAGCAGCGCTCGTCACCGCCGAGGCCTTCGGGTCCCGGGGCATCGGCCAGGACCGTGTAGATCTCCCACTGGGCGCGATCGGGACCTTCAATCCACACCTTGTCCTGGATGGCGTAGCAACACGTGGTCCCGGTCTCTATCGATGTCTCCATGCCTTGAGCGGCGCAGTCGACAGTGGCGGCGGCCACCTCGTCTGTCGTGGCGACCTCGATCCCGAGATGGTTGATCGAACCGGGCTCGCCGGCGCCTTCGATCAGGACCAGCTTCAGCGGCGGATCGGCGATGGCGAAGTTGGCGTACCCGGGACGGACCTTGGCCGGCTCGGCATGGAAGAGCGCCGAGTAGAAGGCAATGGCTTCATCAAGATCTGACACGTTGAGGGCAAGCTGCATGCGGGACATAGCCACATCCTTTAGATTGATGGACGTCGATGTAAGTATGCCGAACGCATCGATAGATGTCAATCTATCCCCGCCCGATCGGCAGCCGGCATCGACAGAGAGGGAGGTCACGGTGACCACAGACAGTGTGCATCCAGAGGTCCTGTGCTGTCCCCCGCTGGCCGGCACGGCGCTGACGGAGCAAGAGGCCGTCGAGATGGCGTCGGTCTACGCGGCCCTCGGCGACCCGGTGCGCCTCCGCATCCTGTCCATCATCGCTAGCCAAGACGAGACGTGCAGCTGCAACCTGGAGGGTCCCATCGGCAAGAGCCAGCCCACCATCTCGCACCACACGGCCAAACTGGCGGCCGCCGGCCTCATCGTGGGTGAGCGCCGCGGCCGGTGGACCTGGTGGCGGGCGGTGCCAGCTCAGATGGCGTCCCTCGGTGCCGCCCTCAGCGATCTACAGACACCCAAGGACTGAACCGCCCGAGCAGGGGGTGGACCGATCCCCTACTCGGGTTCGGGGGCGTTGTCGGCCACCGCGTCCGTCGTCCGGCTGATCGCCGTCCATCGGGCCACGGTGGCGTAGAGCTCTTCAGGATCGATGGGTTTGGCGGCGAAGTCGTCCATGCCGGCCTTCAGGCACTCGGCCCGGTACTCCGCTCCGGTGTTGGCCGTCAAGGCCACGATGGCCATGCCGGCGAAGGCGGGATTGCCACGGATCCGCTTCGAGGCCGTCAACCCATCCATGTCCGGCATCTGCATGTCCATGAGCACGACGTCGAACCGACCGTGGCGATCGAGCTGGTCGAGCGCCTCGAGGCCGGTGTCGGCCACCGCTACCTGCACGCCTACCGCTTCGAGGATCTCGACCACGACAAGCTGGTTGAACGGGTTGTCCTCGGCCACGAGCACGTGCACCCCTTCCAGCACAGCCCACTTGTCGGCCAGATCCGTAGTCGTGTCACGTGCACTCGGCACAGCCGATGCATCAGCGATGGCGAACGGCGTATCGAACAAGAAGGTGCTGCCCACTCCGACCTCGGACTCCACCGTGATGTGGCCGCCCATCTGCTCCACCAGGCTCTTGCAGATGGCGAGGCCTAGGCCAGTGCCTCCGAACTGGCGGGTTGTGGTGGCATCGGCTTGGGAGAACTCATCGAAGATGTGCTCGATATCGGCCTCGGCGATGCCGATACCGGTGTCCACCACTCGGAACTCGAGGGAGACCGACTGCTCGTCACGCTCTTTCAACTCCACTACGACCTGGACCGATCCCCGGCTGGTGAACTTCTTGGCGTTACTGGTCAGGTTGAGGAGGACCTGCTCGAGTCGGAACGCATCACCGATCAGATATTGAGGGACGTCGGGGGCGCGCTCGATGGAGAACCGCACATCCTTGGCCTCGGTCAGGGTCCCGGTGACGGCCCGGACCTTCTCCAGGGTGGCCAGGAGGTCGAACGGTTCGAGATCCAACTCCACGGCTCCGGCACCGAGCTTGGAGAAGTCGAGGATGTCCGAGACCAGATGGAGCAGGTGGCGGGCGGCGATGTCGGTCTTGACCGCATACTCGCGTTGCTTGGGCTCCAGGTCACCCTCGAGGCTCAGATGGGTGAGGCCGATGATGGCGTTCAGCGGCGTGCGGATCTCGTGGCTCATGTTGGCCAAGAATTGCCCCTTGGCCTTGGTCGCCTCTTCGGCCACGACGGTGGCCTTGGACAGCTCCTCGGTCCGGCTCAGCACCCGCTCCTCCAGCATGACCTTCTGGTCCAGCACCTCTTGTTCGCGCAGGTGCCGATCCGTGGTGTCGGTCTGAACCGATATGAACTGCAACAGTGTGCCGTCCTCGTCAAAGATGGGTGTGATCTGAAGCGACACCCAGTACGGCGTCCCATCTTTGGTGTAGTTCAGGAGTTCGCCTTCGCACGAGCGCTGCTCGGCCAGGCCAGTCCGGATCTGATCCACCGCTACCGGGTCGGTGCCAGGACCTTGAAGGAACGCTCCCGGTTTACGCCCCACGATCTCGCTCAACACATAGCCGGTCCGCTTCTGAAACGACGGGTTCACCCACTCGACACAACCCTCTGGGTCAGCGATGATCACGAACGACTCCGTCGAACTGGCCACCACCGAGAGCCGTTCGAGTTCGGATCGTTGGCGGCGCAGCTGCTCGGCGGCTACGTCGAGCGACACGGCCACCCGGCTCGCTTCCCCCTGCATCACGTTGAAGGTTTCGGCCATCTGGGCGAACTCGTCCCTCGAGCGGACCACTACGGGAGTATTCGTGACCGATGCGTGGGCGTCTTGCAGGTTTCCCGCAGCCAAAGACTCCATGGCATTACTCAACTCCGCCAGAGTTCCGTTCGCCAGCTTGTCGGCGGCGTCGGTGACCTGTGCGGCGGTGTGGGCGATCATGCCGGGCAGGATCAGCCCGACGGTGATGGTGAGGAGTCC
>JBAXCY010000257.1:0-2886 GCA_037141235.1 Acidimicrobiales bacterium
CGAGCGCAGACGGCATCCCGTTCGGCGGCGTCCAGGACGCCGGACCAGTCATCAGTCATCAGGCATCAGTCATCAGTCATCAGTCATCAGTCATCAGTCATCGACACATGCTCATCGGCACTCGACCAGCCGGCCCAACGTGAGGTCGGCGTAGATCTCCACCAGCAATCGGGCGGCCCGGGCCCACGTATATCGCTGGGCCCGCAGCACCGACCCAGCGCTCAAGCGCTCGGCCAGCATCGGCTCGGCCAGGATCTGGCGCACCCATCCGGCGTAGGCCTCGGGGTCAGGCTCCTCCACCAGGTACCCGGTCCGTCCGTGATCGACCAGGCTGCGCAGCCCACCCACGTCGGATGCGACTACCGGCGTACCGCAGGCGGCGGCCTCGAGCGCCACAAGTCCGAACGACTCGGCCCGACTGGGGACTACCGAGACGTCAGCCGCTCGGTAGTAGGTGGACAGCAGTTCGTGGGGCTGAGGTGGGACAAAGATCACCCGGTCGGCCACACCGAGATCGTCGACCAGCGCCTCCATGCGCGCTACCTCTTCGATCCCGTGCGGCCCGCTCGGTCCACCGACCACCATCAAGCGCGCATCAGGGTGGTCCCTGTTCAATGAAGCCAGGGTGGCCACGGCCACGGCCAGGCCCTTGAGTGGCTGGATCCGCCCCACGAACAGCAGCAGCGGTCCGACTGCGGCCAGCCCGAGGGCTCGGCGGGCCTGCGCCCGGTCGCCGGGGCCGAAGAAGGCATGGTCGACCCCGGGGGCCACGATCCGGATGCGAGTGGGGTCCGCCCCGTAGAGATCGGAGATCTGGGCCGCTTCCACCGAGCACGAGGCCAACACGGTGTCCGAACAGCGGATAATGGCCGCCTCGGCCTCGGCTCGGACGTGCCGCGAGTGGGCCTCGACCAGCTCGGGGCTCGACTCGGCCTTGACCCGGTCGAGAGTGTGGAACGTCGATACCAGCGGAAGGCCAAGTTCGTGCTTGATGGCGTGGCCGGCGATGCCGCTCAGCCAGTAGTTGGCATGTATGGCCTCGAACGGCACATCGTCATCTGAACCGAACCGGCCGGCTGCCGTCATCGACTTGAGGACCCCCTCGGCGAACTCGTCGACCACCTCGATCAGCGCCTCCTTCTCCAACGGAGATGGCGGGCCGGCAGCTACGTGATGCACCCGGAATCCGGGCTCGATGTCCACGGTGGCGGGTAGATCGTCAGACGAGGCCCGGGTGTAGACGTCGCATTGCACGCCGGCCCGAGCCAGGGCGGCTGACAACTCGCGCACGTACACGTTCATGCCGCCGCCGTCGCCGGTACCGGGCTGGGCCAGCGGCGAGGTGTGGAGAGAGAGTACGGCGAGTCGCCTCATGCGGCGTCGATCCTACCGGGAGGTCGCCGTCAACCGGCTGCGGCCGTCGGGCTGACTTCGCCGGGGGCATCGATGTCGCCCGGTTCATCGGCGATCGGGACGGCGGCGAGGTCCACCCCGGGCACACCTAGGTCTTCGTTCTCGTGGCGGAACGACAGGTAGATCCGCATCATCGCCTGCCGCTGCTCCTCGGTGAGGTGCTGGTCGGCGAAGATGTGCCGGGACAGGTCGGTGTCCCCCGTCGGGCGCTCCAGGATCCCAGCCTGGACGTACAAGGTCTCGGCCGAGATGCGCAGCGCCTTGGCGATCTGCTGAAGGATCTCGGCCGAGGGGCGGCGCAGGCCACGCTCGATCTGGCTGAGGTAAGGGTTGGAGATCCCGGCCAACTCGGAGAGTCGTCGCAACGACAACCGGGCCGAACTGCGCTGCTCGCGGATGAATGACCCGAGCTCGTTAAAGCGCTCGGGCAGCTCCTTGACGAAGCGGTCGCCATCGTGGCCGACCGGCTCTTTCACGACAGGAGGCCGTCCACCGAGGCGCGCCCGGACTTGTGGCGCTCGACCAGTTCGGCCTGGAGGGTGTCGATCCGCTCGTGCAGTCCGCGGCGCTCCCCGGACACCCGGTTCTCCAACTGGCGGAGCCGGCCAGCCAGATCGTTCAGTTGTTCGGAGTCCATGGTGGCCAGGTGGCCGATGTCGCCAGCGCCCAGGATGGCGTCGAGTTCGGTGGTCATCGCCTCCATGTCGTCAGTGTCCGGGCTGTGGAATATGGGGTTCCGCCCAGGTCCGGCGGGGCGGCCAGGGCCGGCCATGATGCCGGCCAGGTTGTCGACCACACTCGATAGGTCGGGGGCGTCCGATCCTTCGGGGCGCTCCATGTAGGCGTGGACGATGTCCATACGGCCCTGGATGAGGCGCCTCAAGTAGGAGAGCGCGCCCTCCGCTTCCTGGCACTCGGTGCGCATGCGGCGGATGTCGTCCAACGACAAGCCTTCGACATCGTCGAGGTAGGTCGGGGCGAGGAGGCGGCTGAGTTCATCCGGGGTGCTCGGCATCACCGACGATCGTACTCCCTAGGCCAGGGGCTGGGCCCGGTTCGTCCCGTCGGGGCGTAGCGGTAGATGGCGCGCCCCACTACCGAGGCCACAGGAACCGGCCCGAAGGTACGGCTATCGGTGCTGGCGGCAGGGTTATCGCCGAGCAACTTGAGGGTGCCGGCGGCACGGTCGACCGAAGCCACCCTCTTGACCAGTGTGCGACTCGGATCCCTCGGATCGGCCACCGCCACCACGTCGCCAACCTCCGGCCACTTGAATCGGCCGAAGCGTTGGGCCAGTACCACCAGTCGGTCGCCAGCCATCATCGTTGGAGCCATGGAGTCCCCCACCACCTCCACTCGACGGACAGCCCGACCAACCACGCAGACAAAGGCAATCCCACCAAGAGTTATGAGGCCCGCCAGCACGACCGGGACTGTCCGTCGGCATCGGGTCAGGGTTCCGCCCATCCTGGG
>JBAXCY010000258.1:0-2856 GCA_037141235.1 Acidimicrobiales bacterium
GCTCGGATGGATCTGCGCTGGTGGTGCAGGTTAGATGCTTGGTCGCACCGGCGAGGGGAGTCTGATGGCTGGCCGGTCGCACAGCAAACCGGTCGGGCTCGGCCTAGCGGTCTACCCGGCTCTGGCTCAGGCTTGGGGGACCCGGAAGCCCTCGACCAGCGAGCGGGCCATGGCCTCGGCACCGGCATCCGGGTCAGCCAGGAAGATCATGCTGTCGAGCTCGAGGGAGACCCAGCCGTGCACTGCGGCCCAGATGACCTGCGCTATCTGAACGGGGTCCCCGTCAGCCACCGCGCCCGACACTACGGCCCGGCGCACCGCAGCCACCAGCGACTCGAAGGCCAGAGCGGCTGTCCACGCCGCCTCGACCGAGGGCTCGAAGCCCGGGACGGCCTTGAGGAACATCAGCCGGTAGGCCATGGGGTGGGCAAGGGCTAGGGCACGGTAGCGCCGGAAGCCCTCGACCAAGGCATGGCCGGGATCGTCGATCTCTTCGAGTGACTCGAGGGTGGAACGAAGGCGATCGAACCCCTCGACCCACAGCGCCTCGACGATGCCGTGTTTGCCGTCGAAGTGGTTGTAGACGCCCATGGGGGCCACATGTGCCTCGGCGGCGATCCGGCGGACCGACAGGGCATCGGTTCCTGATGTCTCCAACAGATGCGTGGCGGCATCGAGCAGTGCGGCATGCACGTCAGAACTCGGTGTCCGTGTCCGCGGGGGCGACGCCATGGGTGAACTGTACTAAAGAACAGCGTGCTATAGTTATGGTACACCGTTCTATATTTCGCCCCTCCTCCGCCCCCTACAGGAGCAACAATGACCGAACCCCAGACTACGGACCTCGCCAGTCCCGACATTGGCGAACTCGCCCCTCGCCACCGTCACCACGATCGCCGCTGGCTGATCCTGCCCGTGCTCTGCCTCTCGGTGTTCCTGGTGGTGGTGGACAACACCATCGTCAACGTGGCTCTGCCCAGCCTCAGTCGCGACCTAGGGGCGTCGACCAACGAACTCCAGTGGATCGTGGACGCCTACAGCCTGGCCTTCGCCGGACTCCTGCTGGCTGGCGGTGGCATCGGCGACCGGTTCGGCCGCAAGGGCGTCATGCAACTCGGTCTCGTCTTCTTCGCCATCTTCTCGGTGTTGGCTGCCGCCAGCCAGAGCACGGGACAGCTCATCTCGGCCCGGGCGTTGATGGGGATAGCTGCCGCCTGTATCTTCCCGGCCACCCTGGCCATCCTCACCGACGTATTTACCGACCCGTCCGAGCGCCAGAAAGCACTCGGTATCTGGGGGGCCACCTCGGGCATCGCCGTGGCCTTCGGGCCCATCACCGGCGGGGCGCTGCTCGAGCACTTCTGGTTCGGCTCGATCTTCCTGGTCAATGTGCCGATCGTGGTGGTGACCCTCATCGGCGGCCACTTCCTCATTCCCAAGCTTGAGCATGCGGTGGTCCGTCGCTTCGACACCCGAGGCGTGCTCATCTCTACGTTCGGGGTGACCCTGCTGGTGCTCGCCATCATCCAGGGACCGCAGTGGGGGTGGACGTCGCCCGCCACGCTTGGGTGCTTCGCCCTCGCCGCCCTGCTGCTCACCGCGTTTACCCTCTTGGAACTACGGACCCCAGAACCACTCCTCGACGTACGAGTGTTCGCCGTCCCTCGCTTCTCGTCGGGAGCGGCCTCGATCGCCGTGGCCTTCTTCTGTCTCTTCGGCTTCATCTTCTTGATCACCCAGTACTTCCAGTTCGTGAAGGGCTACTCCACGCTGTCGGCCGGGGTGCACACCCTGCCCTTCGCCATCGTGGCCGCTGTGTTCACTCCCCTTGGTGCCATTGCGGCCCTGCGGGTAGGGACGCGTCTGGTGGTGGGCGTCGGACTGGCGCTGATGGCGGGTGGGCTGGTGCTGGCGGGCACAAGCTCGACTCCCCAGGCCGCCTACTTCGGCCCGGTCGTGCTGTCGATGGTCTTGTTGGCCCTCGGGCTCTCCTTCGTGACTGCCCCGGCCACCGAGGCCGTCATGGGTTCGCTGGCCCCCGAGCAGGTGGGGGCTGGAGCAGCCGTCAACAACACCACCCGTGAACTCGGTGGCACCCTCGGGGTGGCCGTGCTGGGCTCGGTATTCGCCTCGGCCTATGGACCTCGGACCCTCCACGCCCTGGCCGGCTACCCAGTGCCGGCCTCCGCCCGCGAGGCAGCCCGCCAGTCGGTGGCCGCAGCCCTCGCCGTAGCGGGCCACGCCCCGGGCGCGGTTCAGCCGACGATCCGCACCGCCGTGTTCGGAGCCTTCAGCTCCGGTCTCGAGGCAGCATGCTTGGTCGGAGCCGGCGTGGCGGTCCTCGGGGCGATCGGCGCCTTCATCTTCCTGCCTGGACGCTCGGTCGAGTAGCCCTCGGGCAACCTCCAGCCGATATCCTCTCGCCCTACCAGCCAAGGAGGCACGATGAGTGCAGTAGACCACGCCACGATGCGGGCCATGATCGCTCGTCAAACGATCGACTGGAACGCAGGCGACAAGGTCGCATGGCTGGCTGGAATGGCCGACGTGGTGCCTGGGGAGATCTCTCTGCGGAACCCGGCGGGTACGCACGTGCAGCACGGAATGGAGGCGTTGGCCGCGGCGTGGGACGCCGCCCCCAACGAAGCGTGGGAGCGCACCGTCGAGCAGCTCTTCACCTGCGGCACCGAGATCGCCCTGGTGGTGCGCAACGACCGGCGAGGAAGTGGCGAGCCGAGGTCAGTCGTCTCCATCGAAAACTGGCAGTTCCATGGCGACGGAACCACCGACGTCTACTCCTACTTCGACCAGTCCGACGATGCCGGGACGGACGTCGCCGGCTGATCGACGTACTTG
>JBAXCY010000259.1:0-2832 GCA_037141235.1 Acidimicrobiales bacterium
CGTTCCAAGCCCGACCAGTTCATGCGGCGACTGTTGCGGATTCCCGACGAGCGCAAGCCGATCCCGGAGTCGGACACGAACCGGATCTTCGGGACGTCGATCCTGCTGTCCGCTACTCGGTGCCTGCTCAGCTACATCGTGCTCCCTATTCTCCTGCCCGCTATCGGTCTAGCCAAGGGAGTAGGGCCGATCATCGGCATCCCCATCGGCATCCTCGCTCTCACCTTCGACTTCCTCGGCATCCGGCGGTTCTGGCTGGCCGACCACCATCAGCGATGGCTGTTCACCGGCGTCTACGCCGTGGTCGGGGCCATGGTGCTCACGTTGCTGATCGTGGACTTCTATAGCCTCGTCGGCTGACCCGGGGCATCATCGACGTCGTCGACTGATCAGGGCGTGACGATCGGGAAGCCGCGATCAGGGGCCTCCACCACGGCCAGCAAGCGACCGATCACTTCCACATCGCCCTCGGTTCTTATCTGATCGAGCGGGGCTCCGATGAGCACACCGATCATCTGGCCCTTGGCCAGTTCCAAGGTCAGATCGGCCCCCGTCGTGCCCTCCCCCACCGTTCGGTGGCTGAGGACGCCGTTGCGGAGCGTGGCCCGGTGGGTGACGCCTAGATCGGTGATTCGCCAGTCGATGGTCAGTTGCTCTTCCCAGGCACGCGGACCATCGATGCGGATGGCGATGGCATCGAGCAGCTGCTCCACGGTGAGCGCACCCAACACCTCCATCGAACCGACCGCTGGCGGCGCTTCGGCGATGCCATGGCGCAGTTCGTAGGCCCCGGTGAGGTAGAAGTTGCGCCAGGTGCCGTTTTCGGCGCCGTAGGCCAGGCGCTCGTAGACCTGGGCCAAGTGCTCCTTGGCCACACCGTGGCTCGGATCGGCGAACACCACGCGGTCCAACAACTCGGCGGCGAACCGCAGATCTCCATCGGCGGCATAGGCGTCGGCCTTGGCCACCACTGCATCTGCGCCGCCCATGCAGTCGACGTAGCGCACGGAAGCCTCGACTGGTGGGTGCTGCCATAACCGCGCTGGGTTTCCATCGAACCAGCCCAGATACCGTTGGTAGACGGCCTTGACGTTGTGGCTGACCGAGCCGTAATACCCGTGGGTATGCCAGGCCTGGTTCAGCGCTGGCGGCATCACCAGTTCCTCGGCGGCCTCGGCTCCGTTCATACCGGAGTTCATCAGTCGAAGTGTCTGGTCGTGGAGGTAGGCGTACAGGTCACGTTGCAGCGACAGGTACTCGACCACCCGGTCGCTCCCCCACGTCGGCCAATGGTGCGAGGCGAACGACACGTCGGTCTCCGATGCGAACAGAGTGACCGCCTCATCCAGATAGGTCGACCACACCCGGGCATCACGCACGACTGCACCACGCAGGGTGACCAGGTTGTGGAGGTTGCGGGTGGCGTTCTCGGCCATGCAGAGGGCACGACGCTCAGGAAAGTGGAAGTTCATCTCGGCTGGGCACTCGGTTCCCGGCGTGAGCTGAAACACGATGCGTACCCCGTCGAGGACCTCCTCTTGGCCGGAGTGGGTCACGTCCACTGTGGGTGGGATCAGTCCGACCGATCCCGTGGAGTTGGTCATCCCCAGCCCGCAGCCGATCTGGCCAGCTGGTCCCTTCTCGAGTGCCGCTCCGTACATGTAGAACGCCCGGCGGCCCATAGCGGTTCCGGCGTAGACGTTTTCAGCGACGGCCGACTCCATGAATCCGTGCGGCGCCAAGATCGGCACCGGGCCCTCGTACACACCGCGCACGCCGCCGAAATGGTCGACGTGGGCGTGGGTGTAGATGATGGCCGTCACCGGGCGGTCCCCACGGTGCGTGCGATAGAGGGCAAGAGCGGCGGCGGCCGTTTCGGCCGAAATCAGCGGGTCGATGACGATGATTCCGGTATCGCCTTCGACCAGGGTCATGTTCGATAGGTCGAGCCCCCGGACCTGATAGATCCCGTCGCAGACTTCGTACAGGCCCTGCTTGGACACCAGTTGACCCTGCCGCCACAGACTGGGATGGGCCGTGTCCGGGCACTCGGCGTCCAAGAAACTGTAGGCATCGTTGTCCCAAACGACCCGCCCGTTGGAATCAGTAATGATCCCGGGCTCGAGTGCACCGACGAAGCCACGGTCGGCATCTTCGAAATCGGTACGGTCGTGGAAGGGCAGGTCGGTTGGGAAGGTGCTTGCCATAACGTCGAGTGTGGCAGACCGCGCACAGATTCGCCTTACTGTGGAATACGGAAGCCCATCGGGCAGACCCGAAACCCGCACAGACCACCCGCCCAGGAGCTCCATGCTGATCGTCGGACTGAACCACGTCGCCACCATCACCAACGACGCCGGCCGACTCCACGCCTTCTACCAAGAGGTATTCGAGGCCGAAGTGATGCGCGATGCCCCCGAGACCGATGGGGATGAGGCGGTACGCCTGTCGGTCATCAAGATCGGCCCCCATACCGAGCTCAACGTGTTTCAGATCGATGGGAACACCGAAGCCGACCGGCAGGTACCCACGTTCGCTCGAGGCCGGATCGACCACTTCGGCCTGCAGGCCGCTTCGATCGAGGCCTTCGAGACCATCCGCGACCGGCTCATCGCCCAGGGCGCCTCCGATTCATTCGTCACGGACTTCGGGCCCATGTTGAGCGTCTTCTTTAGGGACCCGGACGGTCTCGAGGGCGAAGTCTGTGTGGCCAATCCCGATGCGGTACCTGGGGTGAGGAATCCACCGGGCACCCCGGCCGCCCGCTATGTCATCACCGATATCTAGTGCCCCCACTCACACCCGAGGCACGGGCTCCGGGGGCTTGTCGAT
>JBAXCY010000260.1:0-2825 GCA_037141235.1 Acidimicrobiales bacterium
CTGTCGCTTTCCACGAGGAAGGGACCAGGGGCTAGCCAGGAGGATGGGACCACCTCGGGGATGATCTCAGGGTAGGGGCCTCGTAGTCGTCGTCTTTTTCTTTTTGCTTCTTTTTCTTTTTGTGGACAGCTGTGGAAATGTGGAAATGTACCGGACGTCGGCGAAAGGAAGGGGCCGATGCGGGATCGTGGCGGAGCGGGAGGCTGTGCGTTTTCGGGGGGTACCGAGGGTAGGGGTCGCCCGAGATCGGGCGTTACAGGGCATCCTGACGCGAGTTTTTTCGGCCGGCAGGGCCGGCGAGTGCTCCAGAGGGCCGGATCCGGTCCGGAGAGCGGATTCATCGCTTGGCCTCGGCCAGCCTCGGCTTCTGCCGTTTTCGGTAGGACTCGCCCTCGACGACGAGTTCGTAGGCAGCGTTCTGGAGGCGGTCGATGGCGCTCTGGGTCCTGAGGGGGTCGGTCATGGTCGAGAGCCACTCCTGCGGCTCGCGGTTCGAGGTACATAGCATCGAGCCGCTTCTCTGGCGCTCGACGATGATCTCGTAGAGGTCGCGGCTCCCCTCCGAGTCGAGCTGGTCGAGGCCAAAATCGTCGACGATCAAGAGGTCCGTACGGATCAGCCGCCTCATCTCGGCGTCGTAGGTCTGGTCCAGCCGGGCAGCCTTGAGGCCCTTGAGCATCTTCTCTGCCCTCATCATCAGGACGGAATAGCCCCGTCGGCAGGCGATGTGACCGAGGGAGGAAGCCAGGAAGGTCTTGCCCACCCCGACGGGCCCGAGGATCAGGACATGGTGATGGTCCTGCAGGAAACGAAGCGTGGACAGCTCGGCGAACATTCGACGGTCGAAGGTGACATTGGCGGTTTCGTCCCAGTTCTCCTGGACCATCTGGGGGTCCAGGCTGGCCTTCTTGGAGCGATTCTGAGCCGAGAGCCGCTGCCGTCGTTCCATCTCGTCGGTCAGGACCAGCTCGAGGAAGGTCTCGTACGGAATCTTCTTCTGGCGGGCCAGCACGAGTCTTTCCGGGAGCGTCTCGCCGATGGGCGAGAGCCTCAGGTAGCGCAGGACCTGTCGAAACTCGGGGGAGGTCGGTTCAGGACTCATCGGGTATCTTCTCCTTTGGCGTCAGGTCTTCTGGCTGTTCTCTTCGAGGAAGGGCGAACTCGTCCTTGGTCCGCTGGAATCGAAACGGGAGGACGTTGGCTGCCCTGACGCTCGGCGGGGTCGGGGCGGCCTTCTCCAGAGCGTTCTCGAGCATGCGGGCGATCCGGGTCACGTCCACCACGTCCACCTCCAACGCCTTCTGGCAGGCTTTCTCCACGCGCTCCTGGCCGTAAGTCCTGACCAGGCCCAAGAGGCGGTAGACGTGACGCATCCGGCTCCAGGGCAGAGGCCCCTCCAGGAGACGCTCGGCATACGTCCCGACGCCAGAGCCCGCCTTGCGGGCCAGTTCCAGAAGCGAGGCCGTGTCGCGGGTGGCGTAGATGGCTTTCTCCTCGGGATAGTCCTTGGAATCCGTCGAGCGTCCGCCCGGCTCCTGCCTCGGGTGGGTCTTGATGAGCTGGCCCCGGAGGGAGATCTTCACCAGCTGGCGGTCGGCCCGGACGTGGACCTTCTGGCCGACGTAGGCCGTAGGGACCGAATACAGCGCACGATCGGCCCGGAGGTGGTGGTCGGGGCCGACGGTCACGTCCAGGTGCAGCGGCACGTCATAGACGAACTCCGGAGCCGGCAGCAGGCACGCCTTCTCCTTCTCCTCGAACATCTCCAGGGGCCGGCGCTGCGTCGTCCCGTGGACTCTGAGCCCCGCCACGCTTCGGCACCAGACCTCCGCCCGCTCACGTGCATGCAAAAGGTCGCGGAATTCCTCCCCCGAGAAGAACGAGTCCCTCACGTAGCCGACTTGGCGCTCCACGCGGGGTTTGTCGTCGGGCTTTCTCACCCGCGCCGGGTCGATCACGAAGCCTCGCGCCTGCGCGTACTCGAGGAAGGTGT
The DNA here is from genome assembly GCA_037141235.1 of Acidimicrobiales bacterium. Lineage (GTDB taxonomy): Bacteria > Actinomycetota > Acidimicrobiia > Acidimicrobiales > RAAP-2 > Bog-756. Next base: position 1,994 of record JBAXCY010000260.1, read on the forward strand.
CGTTGAGCCGCGGTGAGAGGGCGTCGGCCTTCGTGACGATCGCCTTGAGGTTGTCCGGGATCACGACCCGGAAGACACCCCCGAAGAACTCCCACGCCTTCTCGAAGCCCTCGATGACGTCCGCCACCGTCTGGGTGAAGGTGAGGAAGACGAACTGATGCCGGCTGAGGCACGCCGTCAAGATCAGCGCCCAGACCTTGCGCGGACGATTCGTACCCTCCTCGGTCATCCATCCCATCTGTCCGAAGTCCACCTGCAGCTCTGCGCCCGGCTCGCCGTCGTCCACCCTCACCGTCACTCGCCGCTTGCCGAACCCCAGTTCCTCCACGGCGAATCGGTGCAGCGTCCGATACGGCACGCGCCTTCCCGTGAGCCGGCACAGAAGCTCGCTCGCCTTCGTCAGCCGCAGATCCTGATCGACCCACTCCTTCAACTTCTCGCGGTTCTCTTCGCAGATCCTCCAGGACTCGCCGTGAACGCTCGGTCCCTTGGCTCGAACCGCTTGAAATACCTCTCCGATCACGCCCTCGCTGAGCTGGCCTGCTCCGCCTCCTCGCGAAAGCCCGCGCTCCACGGCCACCTCGACGTACCGCCGGACCGTCTTCCGGTCCAGCCCCAGCAGAGCCGCTATTCGCCGGAACCCCAGCCCGGCCAGCCACTGCCGGAGCACCTCGACCACCTCGATCACTGAGACCTCCCGAAACGCCATCCCGCTACCTCCAGCCATCCACTGGCTGCTGCGGGGTACCACGACGCCCTACCTCTCCCCCTCGGAGGGGTGGTCCCATACGTGGCTAACGGGTGGTCCCTTCCTCTGGCTAAATCCCCCTCA
>JBAXCY010000261.1:0-2810 GCA_037141235.1 Acidimicrobiales bacterium
CCCTGGCCGTTCGAGCCCTGGGCGCCAGCGTCCGGAGCCGGGCCAGGACCCGGGCCGGCTGGCACTGTGACGGGCGGTGCAGGGCTGGAAGTGGCCACGGGTGCATTGGCGGCGCTGCCAGCCTGGTCCGAAGCGTGCCGGTAATCAGAACCACCAGACCACGTGGGATTCGTCGTGACGGTGGCGGACGGCCCAGGAGGTGTAGCGCTGTTGCGACCCTGCTCTCCGTGGCTATGGCTGTCCGAGACGGCAGGCGCACCCGCGGCCTCGGAGGCCGGCGGGGTCGTGCTGATCACCACCAACAGGGCGACCAGATCGCCCGAGCTGTCGTTGGTACCGACGACCTTGACGGTGACACCAGGGACGATGGCCGCCACGGTGTCCGCTCCGGGCATCCCTACGTACTTGGTGGTAGCGGTCACGACCATGGTGGCGGTCGCCCCGGATGCCTCGGTGACCATGATGTTGCTTCCGGTCACCGTGCTCACGGTGCCAGACAGGAATGCGTGTGCCTGCCCTTCATCGGCTGAACCCGACCACGAACCGTGACCCTCACCGGCACCATCGCTGCCGTGATGGTCCCCGTCTCCCTCATGGCTCGACGCAGCGTGTTCGTCGTCGACCTTTGGAGCAGTCGTGTCATCATCATCGGCATCGTCATCATCGGCATCATCATCGTGATGGCCGGGCGTCGAGGACTGGGTGTGGGCATCGACGAACTGAGCATCGAGTTGCGACGGATTGGCACCGTCGGCTGCACCGTAGGCAGTCACTTTCTGGCCGACCAGGACTCCAGTGGCCGCGTTGCCGTCCAAGGTGTACACCGTCGTACTCGTAGTCCCCACGGTAACGACCAGGCCCCCGAAGAGCTGCATGGCGAATGATCCGAGGCGTACCGACTGCACTGTTCCGGTCACCTGTGTCAGCACGATCACGACTCGTGCAGCGGTCATGGTGGTGGCTGTCAGCAGCGTGCCTGTTGTCGGCGTGACCCGGACCTGATCACCGGATACGACTCCGGTCGGGGCGGTCGGTGAACCGGTCTCGCCATAGGTGGTCGTGGAGGTGTCGATGGTGAGCACGGTGCCATCGGCTTCGGTGAGTACGAAGCTGGTTGCGTCCACGGCACTGACCGTGCCGAAGATCAGTTGTCCGGTGGCATAGGTGCCACCGGGGCCCGGGGCGGGGGCCACCGGCACGGGCGGGGTACTGATCACGACGAACTGGGCATCGATCTGCGCCGGGTCGGCGGCAGTGGGCGCTCCATAGGCGGTCACGTACTGTCCGACGGTGACCCCGGGCTGCTTCGTACCGTTCTCCCGGAACGCCGTCGACGCCGTGGTGTTGACCGTCAAGATGAGTCCGCCCTGGAGTTGGATGGTGAAGGAATCGGTGCCGACCGAAGCGACCGTGCCGATCACATGGGTCAGGACCACGAGGACCTTGGCGGCGGTGATGGTGGCCGCATGTGACCGCGTCCCGGCGATCGGCGTGACGGTGACCTGTTCACCGATGGTCACGCCGGTCGGGGCGGTGACGGCACCGGTCTCGGCGTAGGTGGTCGTAGTGGTGACGTCAACGGTGACTATGGTGCCGCCGGACTCGGTCATGGTAAAGCTGTCGGTACCCACTGAGGCCACTGTGCCCGACACGTTGATCGGAGCCCACTGCCACGTCGAGGTAGTGCTCGTCTGGTGGGTCGTTGCCGATGCGGCTCGAGCGCTGCTGACACCGCCCAAGGCCAGTACGCACACGGCGGTGGAGGCGGCTATGACCGCGGCCTTCCTCGAAAGTTTCGTCATGCTGATTGCCCCTTCTGGTTTGTCCTCGACAGCCACCGACCCGCTGGATCCATCGCCTCGTTCACCCGCCCGCGGCCTGTCGGCCTCAGGGGTTCGTGCAACGTGATCAGAGACCTGATCGGCGCGATCGACCGGTTACTTGAGCAGTTCTTCCAACACACCAGGTCGGTGAGTCCTCGGACGACACCGGCACGGCATGACAAGGTTCCATTGTCATTGCACCTTGTACGCGGTATCATCCATCCATGAGCACGTCAGCCTTTCGAGTCTCCAATCGTGGCCAGATGGCGCTGCCGGTCGAAGCTCGAAAACGTTGGGGGTTGGAGGATGGAGGTTCCGTGGAGATCGCCGACCTTGGGAACGCACTTCTCATCGTGCCATCCGGACGAAACTCGCTGTCGGAACTTCTCCACCATGCAGTCGAAGAGGCGGGCGGCTATGGCGCTCTTGTCGCGGAAGTAGCACGCGTCGAACCCGATCTGGCCTGAACGACCATGACGGGCGTCCTTGTCGACGACCATCTGCTCCTCCGAGTACTGCTCGGTCACGAGCCTGATGCGCTGCGTTCACCTGGCGAACGGCTGTTCACCACAGGCCTCTGGTATCACCGCCTCTGCCGTGCGTTGGCCGGGCCATCACTCACGGGATACCTGTCCCGCAGGCTGGGCGACGTTCCCTCCGCTGTGGCCCGAAGCACCATCGGTGCCGTTGTTTCGCTGCCTCCAGAAATCGGACTGCTATCGCTACGCGAACTCGGATGGCCGATGTCCGAGGTTCTCCACGCCGGCCATCATCTCAACCTTCTCTCCCTCGAAGCGCTGACGGCAGCCCGTTCGATCGGTGCCGTGATCTGTCTAGCCAGAGATGACCGGAACAACCCACTGTTGGCAGCGGCAGCGGCCATGGGCGTCGAGGCCCGACTGCTTCCTTGAGGCACCCGGTCGCACCTGAGTCACAAGACTTTCGGCCGGGTGCATCACAACTTCGTCAACCATGGTGCCGCCGACA
>JBAXCY010000262.1:0-2790 GCA_037141235.1 Acidimicrobiales bacterium
GTGGAGAACGGGGCCGGGTCCATCCCCTCGGTCATCCTGCCCACTACGAACCCAGGCCGGACGATAGTCACGGCCACCCCGGAGCCGACGAGTGAGTCCCCTAGGCCTTGGGCGAACGCATCGAGGCCGGACTTGGTGGAGCCGTAGATGTAGTTGGCCTTGCGGGCCCGGTCACCGGCCACCGACGAGATGACCACGATCCGCCCGTAGCCCTGGGCCCGCATGCACGTAGCGGTGGCCAGCAGCGATACGGCCAGCCCGGTGAAGTTGGTGGTGATCAGTTCACCTGCGGCCTGCGGGTCGGCCTCCAACTCGGCCTGGCCCCCGAGGGCGCCGGCAGCAGCCACCACCAGGTCGACATCGCCGAACCGAGCGAAGATGTCGTTGATCACGGCGGGCGTGCCCGCCAGGTCGGTGGTGTCGAAGGCCACGGTCTCGACGACGTCGGCACCAGCGGCCCGAGCCGAATCGGCCGCGGCATCGAGGCGCTCGCTCGGCCGTCCGGCCAAGATGACCGTCCGGCACCGGCCCGGCACCAAGCCGGCCACGATGGCTTGGGCGATCTCGGAGGCTCCTCCGAGGACGAGCACTGACTGGGGGCGCCCGGTGGCGTCGATCATGATCTGGTCCGTCCTTGTGGTTTGGGGGGTGAGGGTTCGGGTGGCACGCCTACGTCGGCGCAGAGGCCGAGGCGGCGGCCCAGGTCGGACCGGAGGACCCCGTCGGGATCGACCCGCCGCGTTACCTCGGTGAACCGGTCGACCTCGGGATACATGGCCCGGAAGATCTCGGGAGCGAGTCGCGAGTCCTTGGCCAGGTAGATGCGCCCACCCGCTTCGAGTACTTCTTGGTCGAGATCATCGAGCAGTTGGTCGAGTTCGTCAGAGCCGACCGGAAGGTCGAGGGCCAGCGTCCATCCGGGCATGGGGAACGACAGCGGCCCAGGGTCAGCGGGGCCGAAGCGCTTCAGCACGGCCAGGAACGACGCCAACTTGACCGTGGTCAGCCGTTCGATGACCCGTCGCACGGTTTCGCCCGCTGAGTCGGGCACCACGAACTGGTATTGGAGGAAGCCCCGACTGCCGTAGAGGCGGTTCCACTCGCCCACGCCATCGAGCGGGTGGAAGAAGCCAGTCATATGGTGGGCCTTGCCCAGTTGGCGCTTGGGCGACTTGCGGAACCAGAGCTCGTTGAACGCCCCCACGGTCAGCGGGTTCAGCAGGCCACTCGGTGGCGTAAACGGCACCCGGGCCAGCTGGCGGGGCACGAAGGCCCGAGCCTTGTCCGGGTTGGCTTGCAGCCGGGCCGGAAGGTCGGCCATGGCGGCGTGGTCGCCCCGGGTCAGGACAGAGCGGCCCAGCCGGCTGCCGGTCGACTGGCAGTCGATCCACGCCACCGAGTAGCGGTAGGCCTCGTCGCCGTGGAACATCTTGGACATCACGTCGTCGAGGTCGACGGCCCGCTCGGTGTCCACCAGCATGTAGCTGGTCTCAACCGGGATCATCTGGATGGTGGCCTCGGTGATGATGCCGGTGAGTCCCATGCCGCCAGCCGTCGCCCAAAACAGGTCTGGGTCCGAAGTAGGTGACACGGTGTGAGTGCCGGTCGGGGTCACCAAGGTCATCGACACCACGTGCGAACAGAAGCTGCCATCGACGTGATGGTTCTTTCCGTGGATGTCGGCGGCGATCGCCCCGCCTACTGACACCAGCCGGGTACCGGGGGTGACGGGCACGAACCACCCCAGCGGCACGAATCGTTCCATCAGGGTCTGCAGGCTCACCCCGCCACCCACGGTGACCAGTCCGGACTCGAGGTCCACCGAGTGGATCCCGTCCAGCCAGGTGGCATCGACCACGGTGCCGCCAGCGTTCTGGGCGGCATCGCCATAGCTGCGGCCCATCCCCCGAGCCACCAGGCCACGGTGGGCACCAGGAGCTGTGGCCGCGGCCATGGCCTGGTCAACGATGGCCGGGTGGACGGCGTGGACCACATCGGACGCGGTGGGCGCCGTGCGACCCCAACCGGTCAGCAGTTGATGCTGAGTCCGTGGCGGGGTCGCCACAGACTGCTTGGCCTTGGGCCGGCTCATCCGGCGTAGACCCCGATGGCGAAGAGCACTACCCAGCACGCGCCGTAGAGCTGCAACCGGTGGTCCTTGATGGCCAGTTCCTCGGGGGCGGCCCCGGCCCCCATATCGAGCAAGCGCAGCACGTGGAGCAGGGCGATGACGAAGGGGATGATGGTGAGTTCGAACCAGATGGGATCATGGACGTGGTGGATGTGTCCGGCCCGCTCGAACGCCCACTGGCAGTAAGCACCGACGGTGACAGCGGCAGCAAAGGTCCGCACGGCGCGCAGGAACGACGGTGTGTACAGGCCCAGCGTCGTGCGGATGGCTCCGTCGTCGGCCTGGTCCTCGGCCAGCAACTGCTTCTCCCCTGAACGCTTGCCCGTGACCACCAGCAACGAGCCGAAGGAGACCACGATCAGGAACCAGGGGGAGAGGGGGACCGAGGTGGCCACACCGCCGGCCACGGCCCGCAGGATGAAGCCGGCACTGACACAGGCCAGGTCGAGGATGGACTCGTTCTTGAGACCGAACGAATACGCCAACTGCACGATCAGGTAGGCGGCCATGACCGTGCCGAGCTGCCACCCGGCGAGTACGAACCCCAGCGCGATGGAGGCGGCCATGAGGACCACGCCGAGGGTCATGGCCAGGGATACGGGTACCACCCCGGCAGCCACCGGCCTACGCCGCTTGGTGGGATGGGCCCGGTCGGCCTC
>JBAXCY010000263.1:0-2746 GCA_037141235.1 Acidimicrobiales bacterium
GTGGACGGCAGCGTGGACGGCAGAGTGGACGGCAGCGTGGCAGGCGAGAGCGCCGACGGGGAGAGCCATCTCGTCGATCGAGTGCGGCTCTGGTGAAGCGAACCGGCACTAGTTGAGCCCAGCTCTCGTGACTCGAACACGTGAGTTCGTGGCCCGGCACTGACCTGCCGGCCGGTCTGCATGCATGTGGCGGCCCAAGCCACCGCAAGTGGGGACTCCGGCCGACCACCGTCGGGGACCACGCCGCCACTCGCAGTACGACCAGTGGCTTGGTCGTTGCCACGCCGTTCCTGATTACCCCACCCCTTACGTCGCCCTGTGCGTCGCCCTGTGCGTCGCCCCGTGCGACCGATCCGCTACCGATTCGCACCCGGGCACCGCCCTGACTGCAGATCCGCTACCGATCCGCACCCAATCCGCTACCATCACGGTCGGAGGGCAGATCGTGTTGACGAACCCCGAAATTGAGACCTCGACCGCGGTTGACGTGACGTGACCGGCGGTAGGGCTGCATCGGCCAGGTCAGCGCATGTCGGACCCAACGCCCCTCGGCGTTCCATCCTGGCACTGGTACTCGCCGGTGTACTCGCCATCTCCACCCTGTCGGCCCTGGTCTTGTCCTCAGCAGCGGGAGCCACCACCACTCCAGATGCCCCTCAGATCCTCGGGTCGATAGCGGATCCCGCCCAGGGAGTTGCTGCGAACTCGGTCATGGGCCACCATTCGTTGCGACGTGCGGCATCGGCGCTCGCCACCCCGGGGGCCCCAGACCAACTGGTCTCCCAAGGGGGCACGCCGGCCATCATCTCGGGTCCCCCCAAGGTCTACCTGGTGCTGTGGGGATCACAGTGGGGCACCGTCTCCCAGGACTCCCAGGGGCTGCCCGTGGCCTCGGCCGACCCCATGGGCGCCGCCAACTACCTGGCCCGCCTGTATGCCGCACTCGGTACCGGTAGCGAAACCTGGTCCGGTGTCATGACTCAGTACTGCACTGCTCCGCAGGGCGCCTCGGTGTGTGCGTCGAGTGCCCCCCGTGTGGGCTATGCCACCGGTGGCGCCTTGGCAGGCTGGTGGGCCGACTCTTCTGCGGCTGTGCCATCAATAGCAACTTCGAGCCAGGTGGCCCAAGAGGCCCAGTCGGCAGCGCTGCACTTTGGCAACACCACCACCAGCCTGAACGCCGATGCCCAGTACGTGATCGTCTCGCCGACGGGCACCCATCCGGAGGGGTTCGACATCACCAACCCGTCGACTCCCTATCCGCTGACGGGGGCCTGCGCCCAGCACTCGTTCGCCACGTCATCGACCACCGGCGACCTTGCCTATACGGATCTGCCGTATGTCACAGACCTTACGAATGCCCAAGGCACCTCGTTGTGTGGCACCAACAGCGTCAATGCGGGCAGCAGCGGAGTCTTGGACGGCTTCTCCATCGTGGCCGGACATGAGTACGCCGAAACTCTGACGGACACCCTCCCGGGCGCAGGCTGGGTGGACTCGGCCGGACTGGAGAACGGCGACAGGTGTTCGTGGACTTCGCTCCAGAACGTCACCATGGGCACCGGGTCCTTCGCCATGCAGCCCACCTGGTCCAACGACTCGGCTACGTGCGCCATCGGGCACGCGGTCGTGATCCCGAGTCCGCCGACAGGTTTCATGCTTTCCGCCTCACCGGCCCGGGCCACGATCACCTCTCCCAATGCGCCAGTGCCGGTCTCCCTCGTGGTGAGTTCGTCGGAGACCGACACCATGTTGCTCTCGGTGCAGGCACTCTCGGGGTTCCGTGCCTCGATTGCAGGTCCACAGGTCCAGACCAATCAGCCGACCACGCTCACTCTGACCACCGACCTCAGCGTCATCGCCGGTAACTACGACGTCATGATCACGGCCACGTCGGCCACCACGGGTGTCGCACAGGTGATCGATGTCCCAGCCACAGTGAGCCCGGGCACGTTCTCGGTCTCGATGAGTCCGGCGCTGATTCAGATGGCGCCGGGCACCCTGGCGACCGCCCAGATCCAGACACAGATCGCGACCGGCGCTCCCCAGTGGCTCTACTTTTCGCTGGCGACCTCGTCACGCAAGCTGCTCCCTGCTCACGTGTACCAGACGGCGACCCAGGGACCCGTGGTTGCCGGCCAGGGCTCGACCCAGGAGTTCTGGTCTGACCCCACCGCCAAACCAGGCACGTACCACTACGTGTTTCGAGCCATGTCCGCCCAGGGGGTCGTCTCCTCTGTGCCGATCACCCTCCAGATCCTGGCCCTACCGTCATCGACCTTTGTCCCCAAGTTGTCGAACACACAGGGGAGCGTCGTGCACGGCTCGTCGAATCCGGGCACCGTGACCCTCAAGCTCAAGGGTGCGAAGTCTTCGGCCTTACCGATCTCCATCACGATCGCGGGACTCTCGAGTCATGTCACCGCCCAGGTGGCCCCCACTCTGGCCGTGGGGGCATCTACCCAGGTGACCTTTACCGCTGGCGCCCAGGCCACTTCAGGTGTGTCGATCGTCACCATTGTGTGTTCGGATCAAAACGGGGCCACCCGTTCGGCCACCTACCTGCTCTACGTGCTCTAGGTTCGCCAGCTTGGTGAGCAGGTCATGCTGGCGTCGACCCTGATGGAGGTGGTCGGGCCGAACTGGCCTGGTGCTGGAGGAAACACCATTGGCCGAAGCACTGGCCGAACCACTTATTGAATAACTGGCCGAACTTGGTATCGAATCAGATACCACTCCAGATACC
>JBAXCY010000264.1:0-2736 GCA_037141235.1 Acidimicrobiales bacterium
GAGAGACCTTGAGATCACGGGAGACCATGAGATGCAGCTGCCCCGAGGCGAGGGTGTGCTGCTCGACTCGATCCGAGGGGTGTCGTGGCGCGTACCGCGACCGCTACGATTCAACCGTTGACCTCCGCGAGGCACCCGAGGCGCCCGAGGCCCCATGAACCACTCCGAGCCATCACGATGAGTCCGAACTCCACCACTGGTCGGGTGCGTAGACGCGTCTTGATGAGTGGGAAACCGATTGCCGGGCGGGCATTGGTCTGGATCTCGATAGCCGCGGTGGCTGGCGTGGCTGGGGTGGCGGTGGGCATCAACCTCGTCGCTGGTCTGGCTCTTGCCATCTTGATCTTCGCTTTCGGGATCTTCGTGGCCGATCCCATCCTCATCGCTGTAGTGGTGCTGCCCGGGTCCATCTTGATCCAACGAGTTGGAGGAGGAGGCACCAATCTCAGTCTGGCCGATCTTTTGGTGCTCGTGGCAGCATTCGTCTGCTTGTTTCATATCAAGTGGAGTACGGCGATCCACCTGAAGCGGTTCCTGACGGGAATCGTGTGGTTCGAGGCGGTGCTTGTCCTCGTCGTGGTGGTCCACCCGTTCCGCGGCGATATTTTGGAATGGTTCCACCGCCTCTCCTATCTGGCCGGGAGCACCCTCGTCGGTTGGGTGATCGCCTATCACGGACGTGCTCGTCAGGCGTTCCGCCTCTACCTGTGGGGAGCCGCCATCTTGGCCCTGGCCGCCCTCGAGCACGCGGTGGCGATGCACTTCCAGCCCGCCCAGTGGGGCGATTATCAGAAGAACGCCATCGGAGCCGTCATGTGGGTGGCCATCGTGATCGCCCAGATCAATCCACCGTGGGCCCGGATCCCCAAGGTCGAGGCACGGGTGATCGAGGGCCTCTGTCTATTGGGCCTCTTGGCGTGTCAGTCGCGGCAGTCGGCCATCATGGTGGTCCTCGCCCTGGGCCTGGCTCTGCTGCTCAACTCCGAGGTGCGGGCCCGATCGAGGCTGGTCATCTTCATCGCTGTCCCCGCCATCGGGCTGGTCTTTTACAGCTTCGTGCTCGCCTTTCAGAACAACCCGGAATTCAACTCGGTGGCCATCCGGATGGGGCAGATCGACTCTGCTATCCACGTGTGGCACCAGAGTCCCTGGCTCGGGCTGGGAATGCGCTTCTACAATTTGCCGCAGTACCTGTGGGTGACTCCTCCCCCCAACTCCCTGGTCGACAACCTGGCGTCCACCGGGATCGTGGGATCGCTGGCCTTCGTGGGTCTCGTCATCGTGACCATGCGAGCCATGTCGGGGCTACCTCGTATCTACGGCACGCTCGGGCTGGTGGTGCTGACGGCCCACTACGTAGATGGGCTGTTCGACACATTCTGGATCGGGGCGTTGTCGATCACTCCGTTCATCATCGCCGGGATATCGCTCGGGATGGCCGACGCCGACCCCGATGGGGAGCAGATCGCGGCCCTGACGGCTGCAGCTTCGGGGACGGGGTTGAGCGGCGGCGGGCGGGCCGCGACCTTGCCTCCGGGACGATCTGGGGCTGCGACGGAGTCGGGCCAGGAGCGGCGCCAGGTCGGTGTGTCGCCCCAGCCCGAGCCCTCACAACCGCTGCCGCCCGGACCCGTGCCGCCAGGGCGCAATCAATGATCTGCTCCTGGTCACCACGCAGGTGAGCGCACGACCACGGATCGTCTACAACGCCCTTCCATTGGACCCTCGTGGCGGTGGCGTGAGCACGTACATCCGCGAGCTTCTTCGGGCGCTGAGCCCAGTGGTCGATGCCGAACTGGTCGCTGCAGTGCGACCCCTCAGCCGCACCCTGGTGCCTGACGGCATCACGCCATTGGTCTTGGCCGAGTCGCACGGCGTCCGGAGGGCATTGGCCGGAGCGCGCGGCTTCGGACCCGCCGACCTCACCCACGGGCTCGACGTCGACCTGCCCCTGCGGAGATCTGGGCTTCGGATCGCCACCGTCCACGACATGGCCATCTTCGATGTGCCCTGGGCCTTCCCTCGGTTTCGGGTCAGGGGTGAGCGGGTGCTGGTCCGTGCAGCCCTGCAGCGGGCTGATGCGATCGTGGCTGTGTCGGAGTTCACCGCCGAGCGGATCCGGGCCATCACCGGCCGAGAGGCGGTGGTGGTGCACGAGGCCCCGAGTCCCGAGATGATCCCGGCCGGTGCGTCAGAAGTGGATCGCGTTTGCCGCCACTACGACCTACCGGAACGGTTTGTGCTGCACGTCGGGAATATCGAACCACGGAAGGACCTTGGCACCCTGGCTGATGCATGCGGGCGGGTAGGAGTTCCCCTGATCGTGACCGGTCACGGACTGTGGGCGCACCAGGCGCCGGAATCGGTCACCGAGATCGGTCACGTGCCGACCGGAGACCTGCCGGCTCTATACGGGGCCGCCACTGTGGTGGGCTACGCCTCGCGCTATGAGGGGTTCGGACTCCCGCCGGTGGAGGCGATGGCGTGTGGGGCGGCCGTGGTGTCGACATCGGTTCCGGCCATCGCCGAGGTGGTAGGCGCGGGAGCGGTCACGTTCGTGCCTGGCGATGTCGATGGTCTTGTCGTGGCGCTCGACGCGCTGCTGAGTGATGACGACCGACGGACCGAGTTGGCCCGGCAAGGGCTCGAGGCTGTCGCGGCACTCACATGGGAGCGTTCCGCTCGGGCGACCGCCGACGTCTATCGGTCGGTGGGTCTGACCGTCTGACCGTCTGA
>JBAXCY010000265.1:0-2733 GCA_037141235.1 Acidimicrobiales bacterium
CACCCGCCGAGTGATCCGCCTCATCGACGGAACCGAGGAGGTGTGGCAGTCGCGCTCTGCTCGTAAGCAGAGCCGGAACCCGACCGAAAAGACCTGGTGGGCACCGGGTGCGCTCGGTTGGTGGCTTGCCGTCCTCTTTGCCATCGGATCGGCCTGCTTCGCAATCGCCGCCATCCCGGCAGTGGCATCGGCACTCGGGGCGAGCTCGGACAACCTCCTCTTCTTCGTCGGTTCCCTGTTCTTCACCACGGCAGGACTCCTGCAGTACGCCGAAGTGTCTGGCATCGACCAACCGGGTGTGGTCGGCTTCAAGGCTCGAGCACACACGCTCCTCACGGTCGACTTACGCCGCATCGACTGGGTGGCCGCCACCATCCAGAGCCTGGGCACGCTCTTTTTCAACATCAGCACCGGCCACGCGCTTGCTATGTCTGCGGCTCAACCAGATTCGATCAACCATGCCGTCTGGCGGCCCGACGCCTTCGGATCGATCTGCTTTCTGGTGTCGAGCTACCTGTCGTGGGCCGAGGTGTGCCACGGACCAGGGCGGATTCGGCCTCGAGGGCTCTCATGGTGGATCACGACCGGGAACCTGGTGGGGTCCATCGCATTCGGGGTGTCGGCCATCGCTTCCAAGGTCCTGGCTGACGGCGATCTCCGAAGTGCGACTTGGACCGCCCTCGGTACATTCATCGGTGGTCTGTGCTTCCTAGGTGCGTCGCTTCTGCTCCTGCCCGAACGGACCGAGGCACGCGAAGGCGGTCCGGTCCCACTCCCTCGCCCAGAGTGATCGGCCTATGGTACAAGTACGTTGCCGCTGGGCCAACCGGAGTATAGGGTGCCGCTCGGTTCAGGGGCCCTCGTCGAACCCAGGTGCGCTCCCGCCCCCCAACAAGTTGACCGCCTTCTCCACCGCGCGCCGGGCCCGGGTGATCCGTTTCTCCTCGGCCACCAGCGCTGGATCTGGCTCGCCTCCGGCCCGAATGGTGTCGGCGTTCTGACGGAGGCGATCGAGGGCGGCATCGGCCAGGTCCTCGGCGATCGAGCCCAGTCGCACGGCCAGATCGTCCAGATCAGCCACCCTCAGCGCCCTGCGACCAGGTCGACTTCGACCACGTCGAGCGCACCGGCGGCGTACCGGGCCCGCAGTACCTTCTTGTCGAACTTGCCCACACTGGTCTTGGGTACTTCGTCGATGATCGACCAGCGCTCCGGAACCCACCACTTGGAGACCCGGTCCATCAAGAACGCCACCAGGTCGTCCGGCGTAGTGGTCGACCCCTCCTCGAGCACGACGGCGGCCAGGGGCCGCTCGCTCCACCGTTCGTCGGGTACGGCGATGACGGCGGCCTCGATGACATCAGGGTGGGCCATGACCTCGTTCTCGAGCTCCACCGAGGAGATCCACTCGCCACCAGACTTGATCACGTCCTTGCTGCGGTCGCTGATCTGCATGTAGCCCTGCCCGTCGAACGAGCCGATGTCACCGGTGCGGAGCCAGCCGTCGTGGAAGCGGTCCCCGGACGGGTCTGCGTAGTACGAGCCGGTGATCCACGGACCACGCACCTCGAACTCCCCGACGGCAACACCATCGTTGGCCAGTACCGAGCCGTCGTCACCACAGATCCGGACCTCGACACCGGGCACGATCCGACCAGCCTTGACCCGCCATTCGATCTCTTCATCCGGGGTGGCTTGGCGGGGCGGAGTGGCTACCGAACACAGCGGACTGGTTTCGGTCATGCCCCAACCCTGGACCATCTCCACACCCATCTCGTCCCGGAACCGCTCGATGAGCAGCCGGGGCACGGCAGCCCCACCGGCGGTGATCATCCGGAGGCTCGACATATCGACCGTGTTGGTCTGGGCGTAGCGCAACAGGTCGCTCCAGATGGTGGGCACACCTGCGGAGATGGTGGGTCGGTGGCGGTTGATGATGGCGGCCAACGGGGCGGCCTGGAGGTACTGCTGGGGCATGATCAGGTCGGCCCCGGTCATGAATGCCGCATACGGCGTACCCCATGCATTGGCATGGAACATGGGCACGATCGACAACACGCGGTCGCGCTCACTGATCCCGAGCGACGAGCCGGCGGTGATGGCCATGGTGTGCAGATAGGTCGACCGGTGGCTGTAGACCACGCCCTTGGGGTTACCCGTGGTGCCCGAGGTGTAACACATGGCCGCCGCTTGGCGTTCGTCGAACTGCGGCCAGTCGTAACCTGGCTCCTCGGCAGCCAGCAGCTCCTCGTAGTCCAAGGTGTCACCCAAGGCCGAGGTATCGCCCTCGCCCACCACGATGATGTGGCGCACGGTGGGGATCTCATCACGCACCTGGCCGAGCAGGCCGGCGATGGACGCGTTGCAGATGATGACCTGATCCTCGGCGTGGTTGATGATGTAGCTCAGTTGTTCGGGAAACAGCCGGAGGTTCAAGGTGTGGAGCACAGCACCCATGGAGGGGACGGCCAAGTACGCCTCCAGGTGAGCCTGGTTGTTCCACAGGAATGTCGCCACCCGGTCCGAGTCGCCTATTCCGAGTCGACCGAGTGCCCGAGCCAGTCGCTCGGCCCGCTCCGCCACTTCGGTGAAGGTGGCCTCGACGGCATCGCCTTCGGGATTCGTGATGGTTCGGATCCGGCTGTCCCCGTAGACGGACTGGCCGTGGCGCAGTATGCCGCTGACCAGCAGCGGGTAGTCCTGCATGGTGCTGAGCATGGTGGTTCCTCTCCT
>JBAXCY010000266.1:0-2554 GCA_037141235.1 Acidimicrobiales bacterium
GGCGGGGCCGGCGGTGCTGGAGCGTTCCCGGGTGGAGCGTTTCCGGGCGGAGCGTTTCCGGGTGGAAGGGTCGGCGGTACTGGAGGTCCCCGCAATGGCGGTCTGCTCGAAGGGTCGACGCCAGGCAAGAAGTTGACCGCGCTCCTAGCAGCCGATGCCGGGCGCTTCACCTGGGTGGCCGCGACAACAGGATCCAACTCTGCATCTGGCTATCAGCTGGCCACCGGGAAGGCTGTCATGGCGATCGGCGGCTTCAACGGCACAGACCCGACGCCGAAACTGGCCCAGTTCAAGCAGTACGTGGCAGAGGGTCGGATCCACTACTACGTGAGTGGTGGGGGCTTCGGGCCAGGGTCATCATCGACCTCTGACTCAACTCGGATCTCGTCATGGGTCACATCCCACTTCACCGCCAAGACCGTGGATGGCGTCACCGTCTACGACCTCACCAGCAAACCGGCGTAGTTCGGCTCGGCTACCGCCAGCGCAACTCTTGAACACGCCCAGCGCAGCCTTTGAACACACGAGGACTGTCCCATGTCGGGCGAGGGGCGCCGGCCGCCACAGCAGTGCTGGAAGTAGCCTGGACCCGGACCCCGAGACACAGGAGCTGAGCGATGACCGAAGCGACCGCACGACCGGGGTGGACCGGGGGAGAGCGATTCCCGGTCTTGGCCGCACGCGACCTCGAACGGCGATCGTGCGCTCTGCCAGAGGCGTTCACCGGCACTGCGAACCTGGTGCTGCTGGCCTTCCGGCGCAATCACCAGTCCATCGTCGATGCCTGGGTGGAATGGCACCGATCCGCCGCCGCTGAGCGACCCGGGTTCGAGTGCTACGAGGTCCCGGTGCTCGGCGCGGTGTGGACCCCGGCGCGGTCGTTCATCGACGGAGGCATGGCCCAGGCTGTGCGCGAGTCCCACGCACGCCAGCACACGCTGACTGTCTATACGAACGTGGCCAAACTGACCTACGCGTTGGATATCGCCGATACCGGCACCGTCACGGCAATCCTGCTCGATGGAGGAAGCCGGATCCTCTGGCGCACCACCGGTGCTCCAGATCCGGCGGCGACCACCGAGCTACTCCAGGCGATCGACCCAATCGACGCCTCTGGCGCCTGACTCAGCGCACCGGCCGGGTCATGGTGAACAGCGGCGGACCACCCGGACTCGGCGTGAGGCGCTCGGTCTCTTCGAACCCGAACCGCCGGTAGTAGGCCAAGTTGGCTTCCTTCTGGGTCTCGAGGTAGCACGGGAGCCCGTCGCCGTCGATCAATGCGAGCGACGACTCCAACAGGGCCGTGCCGATCCCCCGCCGCCACACCATCGGGTCGGTCGCCAGAAGGCACAGGTACCAGTGCTCCGACCGGGGCCGTGCCTTCTCCATGGCCAACGTGTATCGGAGTCCGGTCAACAGCGATCCTGGTCGGGGGATGAGCGCGCGGAGTGACCCGCCCATTTCGCGGACCTGACGTCGGATGGGCAGCGGATAGGTCCCGGGCTTCTGCCAAATACAGGAGCCGACCAAGGTGCCGGCACGGTCACGTGCTCCGGTGGAGATAGCGGTGGAGCCGAGGGCAGCCACATGCGACTGCAGGAACAGGGCCAGACCGCGGGCTCGCAGCATCGGTTCCGCAGAGAGATGCATGAAGAACGGGTCGTCGTAGAAGGCCCTGGCTCCGAGTACGGCCGTCTCCTTCAACGTGTGTCGATCCAGATCGAGCGGAAAGTAGCTGAACTGCGGTGGGGTCATGGCGCGCTCACAGTAGTGCGGACCGCAATCGCGAGTGCGGACCGCTATCGAGAGTGCGCTATCGGCCACGAGAGGTGAAACCACCCTGAAAACTTTGCGCTCGCCACCCCTCCGACCAAGTGCCCCTGGCGAGACCGGACGCTACGCTCGCCCTTGTGACCACTGCCCCGATCAGCCAGACGCGCCGCCTTGTCACCGAGCTTCCCGGACCAAAGTCGAGAGCACTCGATGCCCGCCGGTCGTCCGCCGTCGCCCCCGGAGTGAGTTCGGTCTTTCCGGTCTACATCGACCGAGGCGAGGGCGCCATCCTGGTCGACGTGGACGGCAACTCGCTGATCGACCTCGGCTCCGGTATCGCCGTGGCCAGCATCGGCCACGCCGCCGCACCGGTGGTCGATGCCGTCCAGGACCAGATTGCCAAGTTCGCCCACACCTGCTTCATGGTCAGCCCATACGAGCAGTACGTGGCGGTGTGCGAAGCGCTCAACGCCCGCACCCCCGGCGATCACGAGAAGCGAAGCGCCCTGTTCAACTCGGGAGCGGAAGCGGTCGAGAACGCCGTCAAGATCGCCCGCCACGTCACCGGACGCCAAGGTGTCGTCGTCTTCGACCACGCCTATCACGGCCGCACCAATCTGACCATGGCCCTGACGGCTAAGAACATGCCCTACCGCCACCGGTTCGGCCCGTTCGCCCCCGAGGTCTACCGGGTATCGATGTCCTATCCCTACCGTGACCCCGAGGGCATGACCGGCGCCGAAGCGGCCGCTCGGGCCATCGAGCAGATCGAGCGCCAGGT
>JBAXCY010000267.1:0-2527 GCA_037141235.1 Acidimicrobiales bacterium
GCGGAGGGCCCTTGGCCTCTTGAACTTCGCCCTCTCTGCTGTCTAACTGGATAGATCGCTCCGATCGAATGCTGGAGCGTCGATGCGGAGGGGCCGCCGCCTCTGCAGTTGTTGCCTGTCGGCCTCGAATGGAAACCCGATTAGGAGGTGCGCGATGGCACAGATGACACACAACAGAATGATCCGGAGGAGTTTCGACGAGCCAGAGGAGGTTCGGCCGTTCGAACAGGGCACGGGTCGGCTCGAACTGGTGAATTTGGAGGATGGGCCGGTAGGCCGGGCGACGTTCGCTCCGGGGTGGAAGTGGTCAGAGCACGTCAAGCCGATAGCGGGGACGGACAGCTGTCAGGCCGCCCACGCCGGGTACATCATCTCTGGTCGGTTGAAGGTGGTCATGGATAATGGCGACGCAATGGAGTTCGGTCCTGGCGACTTCATGGAGTGCCCTGCGGGTCACGATGCATGGACCCTGGGCTATGAGGCATGCGTCGTCATCGACTGGCAGGGGTTTGCTGACTACGCCAAGAGGCACTGAACCGCAGCAAGATGCTGGCCGTAGTAGGGGTCGCCATTCAGCGATCTTGCGGCCAGCGATCTTGCGGCCAGCGATCATGGCGTGCGGGGACGAATGCAGGATGTAGCCCCGCTGGTCAGCCCCGCTGGTCAGGATCAGTGGCCGACTAGTTGGTCAGGATCGGTAGCCGACTAGTCAACCTGAGTCAGTCGTTCGGCCCCAGCGGCGGTCCGACCAGTTCGGCGTCGTAGGGTCCGATGGCGGCGGCCAACCGGCCGATGTCAGGGACTCCAGCCGGGGGGAGGACCAACGCTGGCGCCGGGTCGCTGGCGTCCACGTGGTAGGTCTCGAAACCGCCTGGGGTGATCAGCTCCAGCAAGCGTGCGCCGTCGCTGTCGACCCGGAAGGTGTGGGGCACGTTCTTCGGGAGCCACACGAGGTCGCCAGCACTGGCCTGTCGGCGAACGTCGCCGACCACCGCCGTGATGGCCCCGTCGATGACGTAGAGCGCAGTGTCCTCGCGGTGATGCACGTGCATGGGAGGGGAGAAGCCCTGGGGTGCTGTCTGCTCGAAGACGCCGAGTGTTCCGTCGGTCTCGTCGGCCTGGGCGAGGATCCGGATGAGACTGCCGACGAACCAGCGGTCACGGTCGGTGGGCGTGCGGTCAATCACGGTCATGGCTGATCTCCGATCAAGGTCTGTTCCTGAAGTAAATAAAGTGAGACTCTATTTACATAGTGTTACTCTAGTCATGTGGATCTCGATGTCAAGCCGCCAGAGGGAGCTTCCTCGTTCCCTCGACGTGAGGCCAGAGCGCGCCAGACCCGGCGGGATGTGTTGGCCGCGGCCAGCAGGCTGTTCGTAGCTGACGGGTACGGCTCGACGACATTGCAGGGGGTGGCTGACGAAGCGGGCGTAGCCGTCCAGACCATCTATGCGGTGTTCGGGAACAAGCGAGCCCTGCTCGAGCAGTTGCTCGACGTGGCGATCGCCGGTGACGACGAGCAGGTGGCCGTCAACGATCGAGAGTGGATGGAGCCGGTGTTTTCGGCACCCACCGCTGGGGAGCGGCTACGCGCATATGCGTCAGTTGTCCGACGCATCAACGAGCGAGCCGGTGACCTCTTCGGCGTCCTCGAGTCAGCGGCCTCCATCGATGGCGAACTCGTCGAACTAGCCCAGATGACGGAGGGCCGGCGTCGGACCGGGGCCGGAGGCGTCATCGAATCAGTCCTTTCGGTCGGCCCTATCCGTAAGGGACTCGACGTCGAGCACGCCATCGATCTCTTGTGGCTGCTCAACGGATCAGCAGTCTTCCGGCACCTCGTGCGTCGTGCTGGGTGGAGCCCGGACGAGTACGAGCAGTGGTTGGCGACAGCGATGGTCGAGCAACTACTCGACCCCGCGGTCAACGACTGATCAGTAGTGCGACCAGGCGGGCAGTCAGCCCCGTCCGGTGGTGACGGGCAGCGTGGCCAATTGTCGAACGACGAGCGACGGTCGCCACGTGGGCTCGGCATCGACCAGAGCCAGGTCGGGGAAGCGCTTCAGCACGGCTGGGATGACGATCTGGGCCTCGAGCCGGCCGAGTGCTGCCCCCAAGCACACATGGAGCCCACGACCGAAGGCCAGATGTCGGATGGCGGTCCGGTGGATGTCGAAGCGGTCGGGATCGTCGTACTGCTCGGGGTCCCGGTTGGCCGACCCCAACAACAGACGCACCGGCGTACCCGGCTCGATGAGGGTGTCGCCGATGGTCACCGGCTCGTTGGGCCAACGCCCACCACCGGAGGCCACCTGGAGCGGACCGAGATAGCGCAGTATCTCCTCGATGGCGTTGGGGACGGACCCGGGGTTGTTGCGCACCTCCTCGGCGGCCTCGGGGTGGGACAGCAGCAGCCAAAGGCCAGTGGAGATCAGGCTGGCGGTGGTGTCGTGTCCAGCCAACAAGATGAGCACGATCATGGACAAGAGCTCGTCCCGCGAGAGCACCTCTCCGTCCTGGTGGGCGG
>JBAXCY010000268.1:0-2522 GCA_037141235.1 Acidimicrobiales bacterium
TGTGCGGCCTGTCAGGTCCGCTACGTCTGACGACTCGATGTGGTGCTGGGCGGTGTGTATCTCGCGCTGGTCGCGTGGTGGCTGGTCTGGTTATGGCTGCACAAGATGCGCCAACACCGCTGCCTGTCAGGCATGCAACGGGAGTCGCCATCGCAGTCCGGGGTAGCCGGCGAATCACCGATCGCAGCTGATCCGCGTGGCATCGGGCTCGATCCTGGATACTCATGCTCCGCCCCGGGCCGCATCCCTGGGCCAGCAGTTTGAGGCACCCACGTGATGCTCAGTTCCCAGTTGAAGCCAACGGGCCGCGATTCACTTAGCGGGCTAGCCGATTGATCCCCTTGGGCTCCGGTACGATGGGGATCCTGGGCGGCTGGGCGGATGGCTCCAATCCGAGAAGGGTGTGGACTCTCGATGTCGAACACGACGAGGCGGATCAGGTTCGGGCGTACTGCCGCGGTGCTGGCGGTGGTCGTACTAGGCGGAACGGCATTCGGATTCACATCCGTTGGTGCTGCCTCCTCACCTCGGATTGCAGTGGGCCTGCCGGCGTCTCCATCGTTTGCGGCCAATGCGGGCGACCCGGACGTCGTGCTTTCGAACGGTACGTACTACGCGTTCACCACAGGAACCGCACTCGGGAACCACATTCAGGTGTTGATCAACACGTCGGGCAACCCAACGGCCGAGTACGGGAGCTATACCGGGCAACCCTTCGGTTCGACGGCACTGCCGAACGTGCCCGCATGGCAGCAGGTCGATACCCAGACCTCTCCCGGCGTTGCCTCCATCGGTGGCCAGTGGGTCATGTGGTACGACGCGTCGCTCGCCGGTCATCCGGGGGACTCGGGGTTCACATGCCTGGCGGTGGCGACCGCTCCCACGTTGACGGCCTCTTCACCTGTGTTCACCGACAACTCAAGCGGTTCGCCGTGGTGCCCGGCCGGTGGCGTCCTTGACCCGAGTCCGTTCATCGACCCGATCAGCCACGTGCCCTACCTGGTCTGGAAATCGAACGACGGCTCGTCGGGTGCCGCCTCTCAAGTGTGGGGTGTGCAACTCAGTGCCGATGGCACTGGGTTCGTGGGCTCGCCTGTAGTGCTGCTGACCGTGACCCTCGCCGAGCAGACCACGGACAACCCTCAGGTGGTCGCTAGTGGCGGCGGGTATGCCCTTCTGTTCTCAGGCGGCAACTTCGAGGATTCGACCTACAACGAGCAGCTCGCCCCGTGCGCCAGCCCGCTCGGACCCTGTACGAACCCTCCTGGGCCGTTCCTCACTAGTTACGGCGGTGCCTATGGCCCTGGGGGAGGCTCGATCTTCCAGGACGGAGCAGGCCATCAATGGCTGGCGTTTGCCGCTTGGAACAACCCCTGTTCGAACTGCACGGGCAACTTGGTCCGTAACCAACGTCAGCTCTACATCGCGTCGACGGACCTGGCACCGGCCGGTCCAGTCGTGATCTACACGGGCATCGCCTCTACCCCTTCGGGCGACGGATATTGGCTGGTCGACTCGAGCGGTGCCGTACATCCTCACGGGGGTGCCCAATCCTACGGATCGATGGACGGGATTCCGTTGAACGCCCCGATCAACCACCTAGTGCCGACTCCGGATGGCAAGGGCTACTGGATGGTCGCGGCCGACGGCGGCATCTTCTCGTTTGGTGACGCTCGATTCCTCGGCTCTATGGGTGGCCAACACCTCAACGCGCCGGTGGTCGATCTCGCCCCGACGTCCGATGGTGGCGGGTACTGGCTGGTCGCCTCCGACGGCGGCATCTTCGCGTTCGGCAATGCCAAGTTCCTCGGCTCCATGGGTGGCCAACACCTCAATCGGCCCGTCGTCGGGATGGCCAACGATCCAAAAGGCCTGGGGTATTGGATGGTGGCGACCGACGGAGGAATCTTCGCCTTTGGGGCTGCTGGCTTCTTCGGCTCCACCGGGGCGATCAGCCTGAACCTCCCTGTCAACGGCATGTCGTCCACCCCGAGCGGCACTGGCTACTGGATGGTCGCCTCCGACGGGGGAATCTTTGCCTTCGGTGATGCCCGTTTTCAAGGATCGATGGGCGGCACGACGCTCGTCGCTCCGGTTACCGGAATGGCGACCGACCCGGCCAGCGGCGGCTACTGGTTAGTTGGTGCCGACGGTGGGGTGTTCTCGTTTGGGGCACCGTTTTACGGGTCCCACTGACCGGGCCCGGTCTGCAACGGTCGGTGCCTGAGGTGGTCAGTTGGTGGATGCCTTGTGGAGCGCCCAGGAAGCGAGTCCTCATGGACCCGCCAGCCCCTGGAAGCTGTCATTACACCTACATCGGTGTCGACCCGCTGCCCGACCAAGGGTGCCGGGGCGACCTTGAAGCACCTGGTGGCGGACCTTGTTGCGAACCACGCACTGACCTACAGCTGGTCATGCGGGGAAGGGCCCGAATCGGTCGGCACGTATTCGCAACGGTCGAAAGGCGGCCCACCGCTGGCTGAAGGCCATCAGGTGAGACTAGATCTGATACCATAGCGAGA
>JBAXCY010000269.1:0-2458 GCA_037141235.1 Acidimicrobiales bacterium
CCGGAGCCTTCTTGGCTGCCGTCTTCTTGGCCGGAGCCTTCTTGGCTGCCGTCTTCTTGGCCGGAGCCTTCTTGGCTGCCGTCTTGGATACTGCCATGGACATTCCCTCCTCAGGGGTCAACGCCGATTTGAACGTCGAACCGGTGGCGAACCGGACACCTCTCGACGCAGGGATCGGTACCACTGCCCCAGTGCGGGGATTGCGACCCGTGCGGGCAGCTCGGGCGGTCGGGGAGAACGTCCCGAATCCAACCACCGTCACCTTCCGTCCAGATCGCACCTCGGTGATGATCGTTTCGAACACTGCCTCGACCATGTCTTCCACGGTGCGCCGGGTCGACTGTGTCGACTCGGTCACCGCTTCAACGAGTTGAGACCTGTTCACGAACTTCTCCTCAGTGATACGTAACCCAACACAAGCCAAACGGGATTTTGTCCATAGGTCAAGCATCAATGCGCGTATCTGCGCGTTTCGACGCGACACTTCGCGACGCAATGGCGGATCGACCACCCTTGCATCACCACGTGCAGTGGTTCAGTTCCCATAGGAATCACTGGCAAGATTTTGAAATTCCTGTTTGCCTGCAACGGTAATTCTGCCTACTCTGGACCAGGTTCCACTCGCGGATGCAGCACTCCGCCCGTCATTGATCAGTCGGCACACGACGACGACGAGGTGGATCACCATGCAAAACTTTTTTTCCGAAACTGACGCGAAGCAGTTCACAACAGCACTGAATGCCGCGCGCGACGCCAGTGCGAGTGGACGACACGGCATCTATCTCGGTCACGACGCGCACGGATGGCGACAAGCTGATGCGCAACAAGCAGTCATGGTGCTCGGTCCACCGCGGTCGGGAAAGACGTCTTCGTTGATCATTCCCAACCTGCTGTGTGCCAACGGTCCAGTCGTTGCCACATCGACCAAACCTGACGTGCTCGATGCCACGGTACGCGCCCGTTCGCTCGTCGGTCGTTGTCATCTCTTCGATCCGACGGCATCGGTCGCCGAGCGCGACGACGTGCGACGGCTCCGATGGTCGCCGTTGCCCGCATGCACGTCTTGGCGGACTGCACTGTCGACAGCTCGATCGCTCGTAGTGGTGGGTTCGGCCACCGATGGCGGGTCGGCCAATGCAGTCGGATCCCACTGGACCGAGCGAGCACAGGCGCTGCTCGCACCGCTCTTGCACGCCGCCGCCCTCGACGGCGCCGACATGCGGACGGTGCTCGGTTGGGTAGATCGCCATCAGGCCCTTCCCGCTCAGCAGATCCTTACCGGGGGCTCTCGGTCCATCCCTCGTGATGTGCTCGATGGCATCGTCACCACTGATGAGCGCGAGCTGAGCGGCATCTGGTCGACGACATCGGGTGCGCTCGGGGGATTCCGCTCCGAGGAGGCGCTGGCGGCCACGTGCGATCCGAACTTCGATCCTCAGGCCTTCGTGTCGTCGACCGACACCATCTACATTGCCGCTCCAGCCCATCACCAAGCGCTGGTGGCACCACTGGTGGTGGGACTCCTCGACGACATCCGTCGAGCCACGTACGTGCGCGAGGCCGAGGGGGCATCGATCGGCCAGCCACCGGTACTGATGGCCCTCGACGAGTTGGCCAACATCGCCCCGATCCCCGACCTGCCTGCCATGGTCAGCGAGGGAGGTGGTCAGGGGCTGGTGATCTTGGCGTGCTTCCAGGACTTGTCCCAGGCCCGGCACCGGTGGCCGACCCGGGCTGATGGGTTCCCTTCGCTCTTCGGCACGACCGTGGTACTGCCGGGTATCGGCGATGTCCGCACACTGGAGGCGCTGTCGGTACTGGCCGGCGATCACGAACTGCTCACCCGAAGCGTCTCTCGTGGTCGGACGCTGGGTGATCATCCATTTGGCGACTTGGTCACGGGCGGCCGGATGCAGTGGGGCGAGCAGCTGTCCACTCAGTGGCGGCGGCGCCTTCCTCCCGATCACATCACACGCGGCGTGGATGGCGGTGCGCTGGCCTTCGACCACCGCAACCAGCCGGACTGGATCCCGCTCGCACCGGCTTACCGATCGGAGCCATGGAAGACGCTGCTCACTCATGACCGACAGCTCACCCGTGGACGAGCGGCCGATTTGGCTGGTGATGTCTCGGTAGAACAGGAGCGCGACCGTGGCCTCGGCCGGTGACCAGTGCCCTGGTGACTGATGGATCCGTCACCGATCGAGGGTCTGCGGCCCTGGTCGATCCCAGCGGGCACCTTGGGTCCGATCGTGCGCACGGTCGGTTCGCCGTACCTGCACACGCTCGGCGACAGCCGATAGGTCACTGCGTCGATCGAGGGAACCAGCGAGCGGATCGCACTGCGACCGCACGGTTCGGACCACGTCGGCTGCCACCCATCGTGGCTCTCGTGCGGAGACCCTGGCCAATGCCGGTTGGGGTGATTGGGAAAGTTGGGGTGATTGGGAAAGTTGGG
>JBAXCY010000270.1:0-2449 GCA_037141235.1 Acidimicrobiales bacterium
GCCGGCCGTCGCCGGAGGCTGACCAGTCGCACGGCCGGAGGCTGACCAGTCGCACAGCCGGAGGCTGACCAGTCGCACAGCCGGAGGCTGACCAGTCAGGTGGTCCGGCCGAGGTGCCCGCCTCTGACTTTCCGAGGGTGGCCGGTATACTGGCGGTACGTATCTGACCAGCACAGGAGCGACGATGACCTCGACGCAAGGATCCACCCCCGGAACACCTTCGGGCAGCACGGCCACAAAGAAGCGAGGATCTGGCGGGTCGTTCGGTACGGCCTCCAACTATGGACGGATGCTGACGACGTTTGGGGGTGCTCCGGTCACCACTCCATCCAACTGGAAGCAGCAGCCCGATGGGAACTGGTGGTCGTGGGACGGCGTCACCTGGCATCTCCAGCCCCAGGGCCCGCCGCCCGCGCCGCCCGTAGTCGGACAGGTCGGACAGTTCACGGCAGATGGTGCGCTCAACAAGGCCGGCCTCCTCGGCTTGGTGGCGCTCGTCGTAGGAACCGTCGCCTATCTGGCCCACCTGCCGTTGGCCGCGGCATGGGTGACGATGCTCGTAGGGCTCGGCGTAGGGCTGTGGTGCTCGTTCCAGCCCCGTCGTGCACCCGTGCTAGCCCCGATCTATGCGGTGGCCGAAGGAGTGTTGCTGGGTGTGATCTCGCGGTTCTACGCGGACAACGGGCAACACGTCGTCACGATGGCCGTGTTCGGAACAGTGGCCATCGTGGTCGGCGTGTGGGCTGTGTACCGCACCGGCCTGGTGAAGGTCGGACACCGGTTCATCATGACCACGGCCGTGGCCATGATGGGGATGCTGGTGGTCATGGTGACTGCCATGCTTACCGGGTGGGGGATGACCGGTCTGGGTGGGCTGCTCATCTTCGGCGTCCTCTACCTCGTGCTTGCCGTGATGAACCTCTTCGTCGACTTCAGCTTCGTCGACCGGGCCGAGGCGGCCGGTATCGATGCTGATGCCGAGTGGTTCTCCGCCTTCACCATCCTGGTCTCCTCGGTGATGGTCTACCTGGCCCTGCTGCGGATCTTCGGCGGACAGCGCTAACCACCCCCTGTTGGGTGTGGCTCAGGCCGCCAGGCCGTATGTGGCTGGCTGCCGGGTTCAAGGGCATGGTCAAGCGCTGATGGGCTGATCGATCGTTACCCAGGCTGTGTCGCCATGGCCAAGACTCTGCCCCTGGCTCAAGCGCGGAACCACCGGATTACTGACAAATCATAACTTGTCAGTAATCTACATAGTGACAAAGATTACTTTTACGGATAGCATCAAACGAGGAACTACTACTTGCGAGAAGGTGACAACGATGAAGTCCCAACAGGCAGCACTTGCCCGACGGTCCCTCGACAATCGCGTTGGCGCAGACTCTGGTGTCCTCACCGAAACCCTGGCACGTCCAGCAGGTGGCTGGATCCGAGGGATCCGCTCCGCCCTCGGGATGTCCGCCGAACAGCTTGGCAACCGGCTCGGCACGACTCGCCAAGCCGTCTCCGCCCTCGAGCGCTCGGAAATAGACGGCGGTCTCCGGCTGTCCTCGTTGCAACGAGCAGCTGAGGCCCTGGACTGTCACCTGGTCTACGCCCTGGTGCCCAACACCAGTTTTGAAGAAGCTGTTCAGCGCCAGGCCCTACGCGTCGCCACCGGTCAGATTGCGTCCGTCGACCAGACCATGCTCCTCGAGGGGCAACAAATCGGTGACGCCGAAGTAGCGGCGCAACGAAACGAACGGCTTGCCACTCTTGTGGGTTCTCGACATTTGTGGGATCAGATGCCTTGACCGAACCAACCGATGCCACTCTGCTCGATCCCGATGAGGCGGAGGGGCTCAAGCTGCCATGGGTGGCCACGCGTGCTGACCTCAACGCTGCGGAGTCACAGAACATCATCGATGCCGTGACGTGGCTATCTGGACTCCGCCTGCGGCCTGATGATGTATTGGACGCGGAGTTCCTCCGACGGGTGCATCGACGGATGTTCGGTGATGTCTGGACGTGGGCCGGAGTGCTCAGGTCGACCGAGAGGAACATCGGTATCGACCCTTCGCAGATCAACTTCCAGATCCGGCTCCTGCTCGACGACGTGCCCCACTGGATTTCGGACACCGGTCCGCATCGGTGGTCGAACGACGAGATTGGCGCAAGATTCCATCACCGCCTCGTGTGGATCCGCCCCTTCCCTAACGGCAACGGACGTCTGGGACGACTGGCTACCGACCTACTTCTTCGCAGCATGGGAGAGGAAATCTTTTCCTGGGGGAGGACGGGCCTCGATGCGGTGGGAGGTACTCGGGCCCGCTATATCGCAGCCCTGCGGGCCGCTGATGGCGGCGAGTTCGAGGATCTGCAGGCCTTCGTTCGGTCCTGAATCGTTTGGCTCCACGCCAGGCTGCTTGTGGCTCAGGCCGCCAGGCCGCTTGTGGCTCAGGCCGCCAGG
>JBAXCY010000271.1:0-2426 GCA_037141235.1 Acidimicrobiales bacterium
CCGGGATGAGCACCGACGCCGCGGGAAATCTCTACGTCACGTCGCCAGCCAAGAACGCTGTCTACAGATTTGCCCCTGACGGCACCTACGTCTCAATCGTGTCGGGGTTTCAATCGTACGGAGTTGTTGTTGATGCTTCGGGTGGCTCCATGTACTTGACCGATGGAGGCCTCAACGGCGCCGATTACAGCAGCGACAGGATTATCCAGGTCACAGGCCTTCTCACCCCAACGACGCCGACCATCTCCAACCTACCCACCTCGGTCACGGTCGGCGGATCCTTCACTCCGACCGTTACGACCACCGGTGACGGCACGAAGTCGGTCACCGTCACCAGCTCTTCGAGCGGTGTCTGCACGGTCAGCGCAACAGGAATCGTGTCCTTCCTCACTCACGGCACCTGCACCCTGACGCCATCGGTAGCGGCCAGCACCGACTACTCCGCCCTTGTCGGCACGCCGCTGAGCTTCGTGGTGCAGCTGACTCCGGCGCTGCACTGGACCAAGCCCAAGCCCTTCACCTATGGCACGCCACTCAGCCCGCTGCAGCTCGACGCCGGTGCCTCGGTGCTCGGGATCTTCGTCTACTCCTCCCCGAATGGGACCGTGCTGAGCGCAGGAAGCCACACCATGACGGCCACCTTCTACCCGTGGGACTCGACGAACTACGCGTCGGCGTCTATCTCGACCACGATGACCGTCAAGGTGGCCAGCTCGACCACAACCCTCGCTTTGTCTTCGTCGTCCATCGCCTTCGGCGCCGAGACTGCAGAGACCTTCACGGTGTCCAGCCACACCTCCACGGGCGTGCCCAACTCAGGCCCGATCAACGTCATGGCCGGCAAGGTACTGCAGTGCGTGGCTGTGCTCGACTCGACCGGCACCGGCACCTGTTCACTTAATGACACCGAGCTCCGGCCCGGCCGCTACGCCATCAAGGCCACGACGATGGGCAACAGCAACGTCAAGGGGTCGCTGTCAGTGTCTCAACTGCTGACCGTGACGGGCTGAATCGAGGGACCGTTGATTCGGGCCACTTCGGCTAGGCGGCACGGTCCGCCCGGTCCTAGGGCCGACTACTTACTCGCCTCGGTCACTGGCGGCTAGTGCAAAGAACGCAGGGATACCAGAACTCGCAGGAACGCAGTGCCGGTCAGATTGGCCAAGGATCAGTCACACAGGAGTCAGGCGCATGGGCAGGTTGAACAACACAGCAACGACGGCAATCAGGCCAGTCCGGTCCAGGTTCGCCGTGGCATCGCTCGCTGCAGTGGCCGTGCTCAGTCTCACGGGGATCCAGGTGGCCGGCCAGCAGGTGGCAGGTGCTGCCGGTTACGCCAACCGAACCGTCATCGCCACCGGCGCGCCTCAGAGTTCCGTAGTCCAAATGATTCCAGCCCTGCACTGGAGCAAACCCACGCCCTTCACCTATGGCACGCCACTCAGCCCGCTGCAGCTCGATGCCGGTGCCTCGGTGCTCGGGATCTTCGTCTACTCCTCCCCGGCTGGGACCGTGCTGAGTGCAGGAAGCCACGTCATGACGGCCACCTTCTACCCGTGGGACTCGACGAACTACGCGTCGGCGTCTATCTCGACCACGATGACCGTCAAGGTGGCCAGCTCGACCACAACCCTCGCTTTGTCTTCGTCGTCCATCGCCTTCGGCGCCGAGACTGCAGAGACCTTCACGGTGTCCAGCCACACCTCCACGGGCGTGCCCAACTCAGGCCCGATCAACGTCATGGCCGGCAAGGTACTGCAGTGCGTGGCTGTGCTCGACTCGACCGGCACCGGCACCTGCTCGCTGAATGCCACCGAGCTCAAGCCCGGCCGCTACGCCATCAAGGCCACGACCATGGGCAACAGCAACGTCAAAAGGTCGCTGTCAGCGTCTCAACTGCTGACAGTCACCCCGACGACCGTCCCCGGTGCGCCGACCAGCGTCACGGCCACCCGTGGCAACGCCCAGGCCACCGTCTCGTGGACGGCCCCTGTTTCCAACGGTGGTTCAGCCATCACTGGTTACTCGGTGACCTCGAGCCCGGCGATCACCGCACCGGCGAGCTGCACCTCTACCTCCAACCTCACCTGTTCCTTCACCGGTCTCACCAACGGCACCGCCTACACCTTCACGGTGACCGCCACCAATGCCGTCGGCACCGGTTCAGCCTCGGCGGCTTCCAACTCGGTCACCCCGGCCACCGTCCCCGGCGCCCCGACCAGCGTCACGGCTACCGGTGGTAACGCCCAGGCCACCGTCTCCTGGTCGGCTCCGGCCGCCAACGGTTCAGCCATCACCGGCTATTCGGTGACCTCGAGCCCGGCAGTTACCGCACCGGCGAGCTGCACCAATACGACCAACCGCACCTGCACCTTCACCGGTCTCACCAACGGCACCGCCTACACCTTCACGGTGACCGCCACCAA
>JBAXCY010000272.1:0-2418 GCA_037141235.1 Acidimicrobiales bacterium
CCAGGTCCCGAGAACATGTTCGGAGGTACTTCAGAAAACGTCGCCAGCGCCATGAAGAGATCATTTCAGGGGGGTGTGACATCCTCGCCACCGCAGCGTTCGACCAACCGCTCCGGACCCCTAATCAGGGTCCCAATCGAGCGGGAAGGCGGCAGATGGGCGGGCTACCAGCCGAATCGGGCCTGGGGACGCTCCATGCCCGAGTTGTCGGCGCAGGCGCCGCACAGGTCCATCCGTCGGGCGCCGGGTCGGTCCGAGGCCGCCACCCGCCGCCAGCCGTACCGGCGAGCTTCCTCGAGACAGGCCGCTTCGGACCAATGGGGCGACGTGCGCGCACCGCACTTCCCGCACGTGCGGTAGTGGACGTCATCATCGTCGTAGAGGCTCTCGAAGGAGAAGTCGTCGGGTTCGTGGTCCATGGTGGTACTCGTGGACGAGGATACCGCCGGTTCCGTCACGCCGTGCGTGTGGCCCTTGAGATTTGGCTGAGTGGTAACTGACGGCTTAGCGTTGATGTCATGGGAGATGTGTCCCCACCTGAACGCTGCGATTGGTGCCACCAGCCGATAGCCCAGCGGCCCGGTGCCGGCCGGCCTCGCCGGTTCTGCAGCCAGGCCCACCGCCAGCGGGCCTACGAGGCGCGCCGATGGGCCGACGCTCACGACGTCCCTGCCGATCAGTCCATCGTGTCCGCAACTGACCTGGCCGTCCTCGGTGACCGGATCTACCGACTGGAAGCCGCTGTGGAGGATGTGCGGGCCGATTTGGCTGCATCGAGTGGGCCCGTCGCGTATCGATCGGCATTCGACCACCTCTTGGAAGCCGTCGAGGATCTGGTGGGAACGGCGATCGAACCGGTCAGCCGTTGAGCGGTGGCGTCCCGTGGGGCGACCGGCCACCCGACCTGGTTCAGGGTCCAGATCAGGTAATGCCGATCATGGGCTCTAGGCGATGAAACGTGGGTGGGTGCATGCGGCAGGGGCCCCAGGTGGGTGATAGGGGATAGAGGCGCAGAGGCTGTACCGGGCTTGCCCAGAGGCCGGGGCGGACACCGCCCTTGGCGAACGCGACTCTTGTTGCACGTCTTCGCCCCTCTGCGTACTTCTCACTCCACATCCGTCAAGGAGCGCGGTCTGGCTCGTTGGAGCGCAGGAAGGAGGGGAGGATGGGAGCGCAGGAAGGAGGGGAGGATGGGCCACCAAGATAGTGGCAGTACAACTGTCAAGAGTGATCCACCGTGGCTTAGGATCATGGCGAGCGACCACCCGCTCAGCAAGGAAGGATCCGGCATGGACATCGAAGTACGACGTGATCAGCTCGGCACGACTCGGCGAATCGACAACCCCGTCGCCGATCCGGTCGATGGACAGGCGCTACTGCGGGTGGACACCTTCGCTCTGAGCATGAACAACGTCAGCTTCGGCATCACGGGGGAGATGTTGGGCTACTGGAAGCTCTTCCCGGCGACCGAAGACGGCTGGGGACGGATCACTGTCTTCGGCTTCGCCGACGTGATCGCATCCCGGCACTCGGACTTGGCCGAGGGCACCCGAGTCTTCGGCTACCTGCCCATGTCGACCCATCTGACCGTGGAGCCGGCCCGGGTGAGTCAGCGCGGTTTCTTTGATGCGTCAGCACATCGTCGCGAGGTCATGAGTTCGGTGTGGAACTACTACCAGGACGTCACCGGGGCATCGGCTGGAGAGCAGGCCCGTGAGGCCCAGCGCAGTCTGCTCGGGCCACTGTTCGTCACCGGTTTCCTGATCGACGACTTCATCGATGACAACGATGGATTCGGAGCGGACACCGTGGTCATCTCCACGTCGTCGTCCAAGACGGCCATCGCCACCGCCTACTGCATGGCCCAGCGAGGGGGACGACGCCTAGTGGGACTGACGTCGGCCGAGCGGGTCCACTTCGTGTCCGGTCTCGGACTCTACGACCAGGTGCTCTCGTATGAACAGGTGGGTGCAGTGGCGGGGGAGCGCGCCGTCTATATCGACTTCGGTGGCATGCAGCCCTTGCGCGAGGAGGTCCATGCCCGCTACGGCGACGGCCTGGTCTACTCGATGGTGGCCGGAATGTCGCACGTCGATGACCCGAGCGGACTGGTGGCACCGCAGCCGTCAGCGGGTGCCGCCCCCGAGATGTTCATGGCGCCCTTCCAGGTGTCCAAGCGGGTGCAGGACTGGGGACAGGACACCTACGACACCCGACGCGATGCGGCGTGGGATGGGTTCGTGGCATGGACGGATGGGTGGCTCACTATCACCGACGGACGTGGGGTGGATGCGGTCGAGGCGGCCTGGCACTCCTTGGTCGCAGGTGACGTGGACCCAGCCTCTGGCCACCAACTCACCATGTGGGCATAAGCAGAACCACCAGAACCACCAGAACCACCAGAACCACCAGAACCAC
>JBAXCY010000273.1:0-2384 GCA_037141235.1 Acidimicrobiales bacterium
CTCCCCATTGCCGACCCGTTCAAGTTCGCTCGTCCGGTCGTAGACGCACTGCTGGGTGCAGCCAGGGTGGCTGTCGGCACCGTCGAAGTCGCTATCGCGGGTGAAGTGATGGGCACGATGACGTCGACCTGGGGTGGCGTGGCTCATCAAGTGCCCTATGTGACGGGATCAGGAGGTTGGCTGCCAGGGTGGCCAGGTCAGAAGGTGGTGAGCGCCAACCGGTTCATTGCGGTGCCCCCGGGGAGTCGGCCAGGAACCGTCGTAGGCAGCGCGGAGTTCACCATCGCCTCGCAGATCGAATCCGTTCCGCTGCAGCTTGCCGCCGTAGTTCCGGAACCGTCGGCATGGTGGAGGCTGGCGCACTCCTAGGCCGTATGAGTGGTCCTTGACGCAGATCCCGCTCGCAGGAACGTGCCGGGAGTACCGTGGAGCCGTGCGAGCACGTGTACCTGCATCTTCTGCCAATCTCGGGCCTGGATTCGACACCCTGGGGCTGGCCCTCAATCGTTACGTGACTGTTGACGTCGAGCCAGCCTCCAAGCTGATCGTCCGGTCGCTGGGGGAGGGCGAAGGCCTGGCAGACGACTCGTCCCACCTAGCCGCTCGAGTGGCCATCGATGTAGCCGGGACCGATCGGTTGGCTATCACTGTGCGCTCCGATATCCCGATCGCCAGAGGACTGGGATCGTCGGCAGCCCTGGCTGTGGCTGCCGCTGCAGCTGCAGGTGCCTCGGACCCACTCTCGGTGGCGACTGCCATGGACGGACACCCGGATAATGCTGCGGCCTCCATGGTCGGTGGGTTCGTAGCGGCCTCCATGGTCAGAGGCGGCGTGCAAGTGGTCAGACTTCCGCTCGACGTCAGCTTGGCCTTCGTAGTGATGGTTCCTGATGTTCCCTTGTCGACAGCGCGGGCCCGTCAGTCGCTGCCGTCAGAAGTCACCCGAGAGAGCGCAGCGTTCAACCTGTCGAGGATGGCACTGCTGATGGCGGGGATGGCCGATAGCCGCCTCTTGATCCCCGAAGCGACTGAAGATCGGTTGCACCAGGACTATCGGAGTCCGCTGTTTCCGACTGCACCCAAACTGCTGGCCGCGCTGGTGGCTGGCGGCGCACTGGCGTCATGCTGGTCGGGTGCCGGTCCATCGCTCCTCGGAATCTGCCGCGGAATCGATGCTCCCGGGGTCCAACTTGCGGGCCAGCAGGCGCTCGTGGCGTCAGGGATCGCTGGCCAGGTCCTGCTGCTGCATGCCGATATGGACGGCCTCATCATCGACAAGGACGGTTCGGCCGGCCTCTACGACGCCGACCGGTAACCTCGGTCCAGTCATGCCAACCCAACCCAGTAAAGACCTTCAGGCCGTCGCCAACCCGTACCCCGGCCGTGACTACGTCGTCACGTGTGACACCCCGGAGTTCACCTGTCTCTGTCCGTTGACGGGGCAGCCTGACTTCGCCACCGTCCGGATCTCCTACGTGCCTGACGAGCTGCTCGTGGAGCTCAAGTCGTTGAAACTCTATCTGTGGAGCTTTCGCAACGAGGGCGGATTCCACGAGGACATGACCAATCGGATGCTCGATGACCTGGTTGCTGTCATCTCTCCCCGTCGCATGACGGTGACCACGGACTGGCTCGTACGTGGGGGTATCCACACCGTGGTCGAGGTGTCGCACCCGGCCATCAGCTGAAAGCGGCGTCGCTGGCGCTTCGACGCTAGTGATCCAACGTTGGACTGATTTACGCCTTCACCTCCGGGGTACGGGCTCCGGCGGCTGCTCGTCGAAGGGGTGCAGGGGCGTGAAGGTCCACCCCGGGTCCTCGTCGGTCGGGCCGGTGCGGGCAAGTTGCCACCCCTCGTAGGTCTTCTGCCAGTGATGGTGGTGGCAGAGCAGGGCCAAGTTGTCGAGACAGGTCAGGCCGCCCCGCTCCATGGAGATGATGTGGTCGATCTCCAACCAATAGGCGACACCACATCCAGGGACCACGCAATGTCGGTCCCGAATGGCGAGCGCGGTGCGTAAGCGCTGGTTGATGGTCCGTCCCTGGTGGGAGACGGCCTTGATGTCGCCAGCTTCGCTGAACACCATGTTGAGGTAGGAGTCATCGAGGAGATGCCGGACTACCTCGACGGGGACCGGGCCCTGTCCGGCAATCTCGCACAGCTCGCCGCGTTGGACGGTGCCACGGCGCAGGGCTTCCAGATCGACCCGGACGATGATGGTTGCCCGAGGGGCTTGGTCAATCAGGTGTTTCGGGCCGACGTCGCTGTCGATGGTCCCGGAGTCGATGGTCCCGGAGTCGATGGTCCCGGAGTCGGCGGCCTCGGCGACGTCGGCCCTGGAAGAACCGGCGTCAGGTGAGTCAGGTGAGTCAGGTGAGTCAGG
>JBAXCY010000274.1:0-2341 GCA_037141235.1 Acidimicrobiales bacterium
GTCGGTGGGATCGGTCGGTCGGTGGGATCACCCAAAATGCTCATTCGGAGAAGGTCTGCTCTCTCTCCCCACACTACCGAGTGACGGAAACCGCCCTGACCCGGCAATGCCGTGGGTCCACCAGCATCGCGGCACAGAGCCTGCACCGCCAGTCGCTGGTCCCCAGCATCATCCCAGCCCGTCAAATGTGCGCCCAACGGAACCGATCACCGGCATGGCGGCGACATCACCATCGTGGAGGTGGCGAGCCTGGTAGAAGCTCATGAGTTGGAGTTCCATGCTGAGGTCGACGTAGCGCAGCAGGGTGCCCGAGGGCACCTCGAGGCGGCAGGGGGCGAAGTTCAGCAGCGACCGGATACCGGCGGCGACCATCAGGTCGGCCACCCGCTGGGCCACCGAGGCCGGGGTGGTGATGACGCCGATCGACAGCGGTGTGGACTCGGCGATGGCGGCCAGGTCGTCAGGGTGGCGTACCTCTACACCGTCGATCCGTTCGCCGATGATGGCCGGATCGGTGTCGATCATCGCCGCCACGGCGAAGTTGCGGGCGGCGAACCCTTGACTGCGGGCCAGGGCACGCCCCAGGTTCCCGATCCCGGCGATCACCACGTTCCACTCCCGGTCGAGGCCGAGGTGGTGGTCGATCTGGTCGGCCAGATACGTGACGTCGTAGCCCGACCCCCGGGTGCCGAACGAACCCAACAACGAAAGGTCTTTGCGCACCTGGGCCGCGTTGACCTGAGCGGATGCGCCCAATCGCTCTGAGGAGACCGTGGTGGTGCCCGAGCGGCCAAGTTCTTCGAGGATCCGCTGGTAGACCGGCAGTCGGACCACCGTGGCTTCAGGGATCCGCCGTAATGGCGCGCCCGGACCCGGCGTGTCGGACTCGTGGTCCGGCGGAAGAGGTGTGCTTGGCACGGCCTGGATCCTTGTCCGGCCTAGCGGCCGATCTGCCTCGACCGCTCGACGGCAGCGGCCACTGCCTCGATGAAGGCGGAGCGCACCGCCTTGAACTCCAACGTCCGCACGGCGGCCGCCGTGGTCCCCCCCGGCGAGGTCACCGCGGCTCGAAGGACAGCCGGGTCCTCGCCGGTCTCGTCAAGCATGCGCGAGGCGCCAAGCAACGTGCCCACCACCAACTGATGGCTGACGTCACGGGTCAACCCTGCGGTGACCCCGGCCTCGATCATGGCCTCGGCCACCAAGAAGATGTACGCCGGTCCCGACCCGGAGACCCCGGTGACGGCATCGAGTTGGCGTTCTGGGACCCGCACGACCGTGCCAACGGCCCCGAGGATCCCCTCGGCCCAGTCCAGGTCGGCCGAGGTGGCGGCCATGCCGCCCGACAGTCCGGCCACGCCCGCCCCGACCAGCGACGGTGTGTTGGGCATGGCTCGGATCACAACCGATCCTGCGGGCATGACTGCCTCCAGTCGAGCCGATGCGATGCCGGCCACGATGGAGAGGACGCGACGTGCCCCGTTGGCGGCCAGGGTCAGCAGTACCGGCTCGGCCACATCGGGCTTGACGGCGAGGAGGACGTCCTCGGCCTCGATGGGCATCGCGACCACGGTCAGACCAGGAAAGGACTCCTCGAGCCGAGCGCGCTGAGCGGGGTCCGTCTCACTGACGGCGAGGTCGGCGATCGGGGCCCAATCAGCGGCGAGCAAGCCGGTGAGCAGGGCGGTGCCCATCTTTCCGCCGCCGACGAGGAGAAGTCTGGGTGCCATGCCCGAACGCTACCAGCGGGCTCCGGTCTGTCCTGGTGCCATCGGCGGACGG
This sequence comes from Acidimicrobiales bacterium, assembly GCA_037141235.1. Taxonomy (GTDB): domain Bacteria; phylum Actinomycetota; class Acidimicrobiia; order Acidimicrobiales; family RAAP-2; genus Bog-756. The sequence goes on from JBAXCY010000274.1 coordinate 1,783, forward strand.
GGTGGTCACGTGGACCTCGAGCGGTCAGGAGGTCTCGAGCCAACTCGACCGCGGCGTCAGCGCTCCGACTGCGGGCGCCGCCGGTAGCGGCCCTCGTACCCGATGGACATGGCTGTCGGGAAGCACTCGTCGGTATAGGCCAATGACGACCCGACGATCCGGTCGAGCTCGTCGTCGTCGACCCGGGACACCGGCACCCTGCCCACCAGGTAGATGGCATCCTCGGCTCCGAGGGCGAACGACAGGCCGATCAGATCGGCGTTGCGCTTCAAGAGGTACTCCCAGGTGGCCTGGATGTTCGTTTCGGGGGCTGGCATGAACTGCGCCTCGTGACGGAGGGTCCGCTGGCGCAGAGTCAGCCACACGGTGACGAACTCCTTTTCGTCTCCTCGAAGGCGCAGGTACCAGCGAGGGGCACCGGTGATGGGGTCGCCGCCGACCTGGCGATCGACGGCCACCAATGCACCCCCGGTAGCCAGCTCGCGCGCGGCCCAGTCGTCTATTCGAGCGCAGACGGCATCCCGTTCGGCGGCGTCCAGGACGCCGGACCAGTCATCAG
>JBAXCY010000275.1:0-2271 GCA_037141235.1 Acidimicrobiales bacterium
CAGCATCGGTCCACGCAGCATCGAACCAAGAAGGTGCAATGAAAGTTCTTGTCCTCGGAGGCGACGGATTCTGCGGGTGGCCCACGGCCCTCCATCTGTCCCAGGCCGGCCACGATGTCACGATCGTGGACAATCTCAGCCGACGCTTCATCGACGTGGAGCTCGAAGTGGAGTCGCTCACCCCGATCCAGCCCATCCACGAGCGGATCACCGTTTGGAAAGAGAAGACGGGCAAGCAGATCGGGTTCGTCAATCTCGACATCGCCAAGGAGTACACCCGGCTCGTCGACCTGTTCTTGGACGTGCAGCCCGATGCCGTCGTGCACTTCGCTGAGCAGCGGGCCGCTCCGTATTCGATGCGCGACTCGGCGGCCAAGCGCTACACCGTCGACAACAACGTCTCGGGCACCCACAACGTCCTGTGCGCCATCGTCGAATCCGGCCTCGACATCGCCGTGGTCCACCTCGGCACCATGGGCGTCTACGGATATGGCTGGTCCGGTACGGCACCCATCCCCGAGGGCTACCTGACCGTCAGCGTCCCCACCCCTGACGGCGACCTCGAGCGCGAGATTCTGCACCCGGCCAACCCTGGCTCGGTGTACCACATGACCAAGACGCTCGACCAGCTCCTGTTCGCCTTCTACGCCAAGAACGACCTAGTGCGGATCACCGACCTCCACCAGGGGATCGTGTGGGGCACGCAGACCCCTGAGACCGCACTCGACGACCGGTTGATCAACCGGTTCGACTACGACGGCGACTATGGCACGGTGCTCAACCGATTCATCATGCAGGCAGCCATCGGGCACCCGTTGACCGTCCATGGCACCGGCGGCCAGACCCGGGCCTTCATCCACATCCGCGACACGGTGCGATGCATCCAGATCGCCTTGGAGAACCCGCCGGCCAAAGGCGACCAGGTGTCGGTCTTCAACCAGGTGACCGAGACCCACCGCCTGAAGGATCTGGCCGAAATGGTGTCCAAGTTGACCGGCGCCGAGATCGCCTACCTGCCGAACCCCCGCAAGGAGGCGGCCGAGAACGACCTCAACGTCACCCGGGATCGTTTCCTGGCCCTCGGGTTGAACCCGACGACACTGTCAGAGGGGCTGGTGGAGGAGACCCGCGACATCGGGGCCAAGTACGCCGACCGGGTCGATCTGTCCAAGATCATCGCCAAGACGGTGTGGAACGCAGGGATGGAGACGTCACCCGACCTGATGTCGTGACCTGATGTCGTGACCTGATGTCGTGACGGCCTGGGCTGTCGTGGACGCCGGGTGCTGGTCGGGCGACTACCGTCGATAGACATGGCCGCGGCAAAAAAGAAGAGTGGGGGCAGCCAGGGCTCCGGCAACTCCGGGGTCAAGGGTGCGCCCAAAGAGATGAACCGGCTGGTGGCCTCCAACCGGCGGGCCCGCCACGACTACGAAATCATCGACACCCTGGAGTGCGGCCTGGTTCTCCAAGGATCCGAAGTGAAGTCGCTGCGCGAGGGCCGCATCGCCCTAGCGGACTCGTACGCCCGGATCGACGACGGAGAGTTGTGGCTCTTCGGGGTCCACGTGCCCCCTTACGCCCAGGCCAACGGGTTCGGCGCCCATAACCCGGATCGTCGTCGCAAGCTGTTGTTGCACCGGCGCCAGATGGAGGCATGGATCGGAAAGTCCAAGCAGGACTCGCTGACCATGGTCCCCCTGTCCATCTACTTCAAGGACGGCCGAGCCAAGGTGGAGTTGGCCCTGGCCAAGGGCCGGCGTCAATACGACAAGCGCCACGCCATCGCCGCCCGGGATGCTGGACGCGACGCCGCCCGTGAAGCCCGTTCCGCCGCCAAGAACCGCGCGTAGCCACTGTCGCACCGGGGCGGTACGATGGTGGTCCGGTCGCACGCTGTGTGCGGTCGGTGGAGGCACCCAAGGGGGTGAAGGGCTTCGACTCTGGTCGTCGATGTAGGAGAAGCGAGCCGTGGTCTCCGGAGCCACGTTAAAGAGCCGGAAACAAAAATAAATGCCGAGCCTAAGCTCGCGCTCGCAGCCTAGAAACTGCGACGTCCGACCGGCCTAAGTTCCACGGGTCGGAACCGGACGCCATCTAGTGGGACTTACCTGAACGACTGCGCCGACGGGCCGTCAGGGACAACTCAGTCGGATACGGAACGAACCTGCCGCCGGTAGCGGAATCGATCCCGACAATTTACCGCCGGCTGCGCTCGGAGAAGACCTATTGAGAAGCCGGAGGACGCGGGTTCGATTCCCGCCACCTCCA
>JBAXCY010000276.1:0-2233 GCA_037141235.1 Acidimicrobiales bacterium
AGGGGTCGAGTAGTCGAGGGGTAGGTGGGGAGCGATACCATCGGCCGGTCCCGGGTGCGCCGGGCCCAGGATGCGAAGGGGAGGACTCCAATGAGGTACGACCCATGAGGACTCTGGTCGTCTCCGGCGAGTACCCGTGGCCGCTCAACAGTGGATCTCGGCTCCGGCTCGACACCGTGCTGCGCGGGCTGACCGCCTGCGGCTCCACTGATCTCTTTTCGATCCTCCCCGTGGCCCGCACGGACATCGACTCCCCTGATCCAGGCCTCGGCCTGGACCGGGTGGGTCAGATCACCTTCGACGACCGTCCGCCCGACGGACTGGCCCGGCTATATGCGGCGGCCGACCGGCACACGCCCTTCGAACTGCCGCGTAGCGACAACGGGGAGTCGCTGCGGGCCCTGACGCGGTTCGCCCGGGGTCGCTACGACCTGGTCTGGTACTTCGGGATCCGACCGCTCGTCATGACGGGTGGCATGGTGGCTGCACCCTCCATCCTCGACCTGGTCGACCTGGAGGATCACAAGATCGCCGCTCGGATGGCGATCCCCGGCGCCAGTCGTTCCGGCCCCTCGGGTCGGACCCGACAGTGGGCGGCCCGGGCCTTTTCGGTCGAGGAAGCAGGCCGGTGGCGCCGGCTGCAGCAGCGGGTCGGAGGCCAAGTGCAGGCCACGGTGGTGTGCAGCGAACTCGACGCCGAGCGGGCCCGTGCCGGGGGTATCCCCCGGGTGGAGGTGGTGGCCAACGCCTACCGACTGGTTCCCGATCCCGTGGGCCGGATACAGGTCTCCGATCCGCCCACCGTCCTCTTCCAGGGGACACTGCGCTATCCGCCCAACGCGGAGGCCGCGAGGTTTCTCATCCGCGAGGTTGGGCCGCATCTGCGTCGGTTGGTTCCTGACGTCAGGATCCGCTTGGTCGGCACCCTCGCGGCTGGGCTGGCCCCGCTCGGCGACCCTCCGGCGGTCACCCTGGTCGGCCAAGTGCCCGACATCGCTGATGAGCTGGCCCAGGCCGATCTGGTGGTGGTGCCGCTCCGGTTCGGCAGCGGCACCCGCCTCAAGGTCCTGGAGGCGTTCGCGCAGAAGGTTCCGGTGGTCTCGACCACCTTGGGGGCAGAAGGTCTGGGGGTACAAGACGGGGTCCACCTGCTGCTGGCCGACACTCCAGAGGAGCTGGCCGAGGCGTGTGCTCGGCTCTTGGCCGACGAGGCGTTGCGCGAACGGATGGTCGAGCAGGCCCACCAACTGTTCCGCCTGACGTTTGCCGAGGAGATAGTGGCTGGGCAGGTGGCCGCGCTGGCTCGCCACGTGGCTGGAGCCGATCAGCCGTAGCGCTGCCGCCAAGTCACCCGAAATCGTCCACTCGGGCTCCCCATCTGTGCCCTCGGCTATCGGCGGCCGGGGGACGCGCTCCGCCGTGCCGGGAGTCGGCGGTAGGCGTCGAGCGTAATCTGGACCGTGCGTCGGTCATCGAAGTTGGCCTCTGCCCGGGCTCGTGATCGCGCCCCCATCGTTCCTCGGCGGGCTGGATCGCTGGCCAGCCTGAGCACAGCCTCGGTGAGGGCACCGACGTCGTGGACCGGGACCAGGTAGCCGTTCTGCTCGTGGGCCACGATCTGACGCGAGCCGGCAACGTCCGTGGCGACGATGGGCAGGCCGCAGGCCAGTGCCTCCATGGCGGACCGGGTGAGACCGGAGCGTTGCGAGAGTTGGACGAAGAGGTCGAAACCCGAGTACAGATCGGCCATGTGGTCGCGCGGTCCGGCCCAGACCACGTTGCCTCGATGGGAAGCCGATTCTCTGTCGCCAGGGGTCAGAGCGCCGTCCATGGCCGTGCCGTCGAGGCCGGCCACTACGAAGACCACATCGGGCCGCAGAATCCGGATCTGTTCTGCCGCCGCGAAGAGATCGCCGTATCCGTTCTGCCCCACCAGGCGGCCGACGATGCCGACCACGACCGCGGAAGAGTCGACACCGAGGTCGGATCGGGCCCGGGCGATGTCGGACGTCGTCCGCCTCGGTTGGAACCGCCCAAGGTCCACTCCGCTCCCCAGGGCCACCAGATGGGCAGATGGGACCCCAAGGGCTGTCAGCACGGCCAGATCATCGGGACTACGGACGAGTTCGATCTGGGAGCATGCGGCCACTAGTCGATCCAGTGAGTGCCGGGAGGCTCCACGGGAGGATCTACGGGGTGACTGCCGGGGTGACTGCCGGGGTGACTGCCGGGG
>JBAXCY010000277.1:0-2194 GCA_037141235.1 Acidimicrobiales bacterium
TCGTGAGATGCCGGGCTCGAAGCCAAACCGGAGACAGCGCTCAAGATATCGGCTCGGTGGGTGACCGCTCTCCGGTGACCTCGACCGACGAATCCACCTCGGTCCCCTCGTCCTCCATGTTGGCGAGGTCGCGTTCGATCCGACGTTTGTTCCTACGATGCCGGCGCACCTCGAACACGATCACGCCCGTCCCCAGGACGGCGATGACCGCCAGCGTCCACAGGCCGATCTGGCTCAGCACGTGTTCGAAGGAAATGCCGACCACATAGCCGAGGAGCGTGAAGCCGACACCCCACACGATGCCGCCGAGTACGTTCCAGAACAGAAACGTCGGATACGGGAGGCCGCTCATACCGGCCAACCCGGGGACCATCGCCCGAGCAAACGCGGTGAACCGGCCGAGGAACACTGCTGGTCCGCCATAGCGCTCGAGCATTCCGAGCGTGTACTTGACGGCCGTCTTCCCCTTGAGTGGCCGATGCTCGAGCAGCCACGGGCCAGCCTTCTTGCCCACTTCGTAGCCGACCGAGTCCCCGGTGACCGCACACAGGACTACGACGACGATCATCACTCCGAGATTGACCCGTCCTAGACTAGCCAGGACGCCGCCGATGACCACGGCGGTTTCGCCGGGGAAGAAGAATCCCACCATGAGGGCCGCCTCGGCAAAGGCCAGGAATCCGATCAGCGCGTAGGCCGCCGTGCCGTTGAAGTTGAGGAGATGCCCGGTAATCCCACCAGGATTCGACGCGTTCGATGCGGCTGCGGACAGGAACGAGACCATCATCGGAACAGTGTGACGCTCATCCAGGAACGCTGCCGACACGACGGACAGGTCATCCACCGGTCGAATGCACCCCTAGGCAGCCAAACGCCGAATGGGAACTGCAGGAGGAGCAACCCGACCACCCCTACCCGCGTCACCGAACCACAGCGCGAGCAGGCAACGGACAGTGATCCCCTCTGAGGGAGCGGATCCTCCAAGATCACCGAAGCCCGGTCGCGGTCGGGTTCGTCGGCCGGTGTTGCCCGGGAGTAGAGCGCGTGCTTGCCGGCCGGACGGGCATGACGCACTCCCTCACCCCTGGATCGCCGCTGGGTCAGCGTGTCTGCTCGCTGTCCACCTACGTTCCTACCCACAGATCCCAACTCGAACTCTTCGCCAGCATCTATCTGGACCTCGGCATCGACCGGCATCCAGAAGAACGCGCGCTTGCCGAGAGGATCTGGTCCGTCCGTCATCATCCAGGGGTACCGGCGACCACGCTCGGTTCGGCCAGAGCGGCCGCCAGTGCACGGTAGGCCTGGGCGCCAGGTGAGTTGGGGGCGTGCTGCAGGATCGACTTCCCTCGGGCCGGGGCCTCGGCGAAGCGGATCGACTTGCGCACCGGCGGCTGGAGTACCGGGATGCCGTAGCGGGTCTGCACTTCTTCGAAGATGTGGCGGGAGTGCTTGGTCCGATCGTCGTACATCGTGGCGATCACTCCCCTGACGGTGATGGCGCTGTTGGCAAAGGCCCGGACATCAGCGATCGTCTCGAGGAGTTGGCCTACGCCTCGGTGCGAAAGAGCCTCGCACTGCAAGGGGATCAGCACCGAGTTGGCCGCCGTCAGCCCATTGATGGTCAGCACGCCGAGTGAGGGCGGACAGTCGATCAGGATGAGGTCGTACTGCTCATGGACGGGCTCGAGCGCACGAGCCAGAACGTGCTCGCGTCCCGTGCGGGTCAACAGGTGGACCTCGGAACCTGCCAGGTCGATAGTGGCGGGCAGCAGGTCGAGCCCAGGGACCCCAGGGACAGGAAGTAGTACTTCTTCCACCTCCAGGCGACGGACGAACACGTCGTGGAGCGATCGCTCCAGCCCATCAGGATCGAAGCCGAGCGAAAAGGTGAGGCAAGCCTGGGGATCGAGGTCGACGACCAGGGTCCGCCGACCGAGCTCGGCAGAGGCGACACCGAGAGAGTGGACGGTGGTGGTCTTGGCCACACCGCCCTTCTGATTGGCCACAGCCAAGACGTCGGTCACGATGGGGAGTCTACGCGGTCCGCCACGGAAGACCGGAGTCGGGTCCAGTAAGCGGTCAACGCCCCCGCGGGGGTAACGCCGCCCAGATAGAAGGGGTCCATTGGCGATCCTTCATGCTGCACCGATGCAGTGCCCCCGGCAGGAGTCGAACCCGCAACCTGATGGGT
>JBAXCY010000278.1:0-2182 GCA_037141235.1 Acidimicrobiales bacterium
ACGCTGCACGCTGCACGCTGTTCCCCGTGCGGCGCAGAGTAATGAGCCCAGGCTCAGATGATGCCATCGGACAGGAGCCCGTCCAACTCATCTGCCGACAGGCCGACGAGGTCGCGCCAAACTTCGTCGTTGTGCTCGCCCAGCAGCGGAGCTGGTCGTGGGGCGACCGGGGTTCGTCCGTCGATCCGGGGTGCCGGGGCCTGCTGACGGTGCGGTCCAGCGATCGGGTCGTCGATGGTGACTAGGTCACCACGGGCGGCCAGATGCGGATCGGCCAGGATGTCGGCTGCCGTATACGCCGTGGCCACCGGGACTTCGTGGGCGATGCACGCCGCCTCCACCTCGGCCGCCGAGCGGGCTGACGTCCACGCCGCCACCATGTCGTTGATCTGGTCGGAACCGGCCGCCCGCTGGGACAGTGTGGCCCACTCGGGATCATCGGCCAACTCGGGGGTGCCCATGGCCGCACACAGCCTGCGGAAGTTGGCATCGGATCCAGCGACGATGCACACGTAGGTGCCATCAGCCGTCGGATAGTTGTCGATCGGGGCCGAGTTGGCCATCCGGTTCCCCTCGCGCCCACGGGTGATCCCCAGGCGGTCTTGGCCGGCGATGGTCCACTCCAGGATGCGCAGTACGGATTCGGTCAAGGTGGCATCCACTACTCCGCCGCGTCCGGTGCCCTCGGGACCGTCACGCCGGTAGAGGGCGGCGGCTACCGCCGAGGCGGCAAACGAGCCAGTGAGGTAGTCCGACACCGACAGCCCGGGGCGAACCGGAGGTCGGTCGGGGTAGCCGGTCAGGTGGAGCAAACCTCCGTAGGCGATGCCCATGCGGTCGAGGCCGGTCCGGCCTGAGTTGGGGCCGTCTTGGCCAAAGACGCTGATCCGGGCCCAGATCAGTCGCGGATCGCAGTCGTCCGGCCCGATGTTCCAGCGCTCCATGGCACCGGGGCGGAAGTTCTCGCAGACCACGTCGGCGGTGGCCGCCAGCCGCCGGAACAAGGCTTGTCCCTCGGGGCGACGCAGGTCCAGGGTGACCCCGCGTCGACCACGTCCCTCGACGGCCCACCACATCGAGTACCCCGGACCGTCGTCCTCGGTGGGGGCGAAGGGCCCGATGGTGCGCATGAAGTCGCCACCTCGAGGGTCCTCGATCTTGATGACATCGGCCCCGAGGTCGCCGAGCAGGCCAGCACAGAACGGCGCACTGATCCGGGTACCCACATCGAGGACTCGGATGCCCTCGAGCGGTAGCCGGTCGAAGGCATCAGCCATGCTGTTCACCGGTGCTGGCAGGGTCAGTCACGGTGCTCGGCGAATACCTCGGACATCGAGCTCTTGGCTTGGCGGGCCTTGAGTGCCGACGTAGCGGTTTCGGTGTTGTGCATCCATTGATGGGCCATGAAGTGGTACTTCCACGAGGCCTCCTTGCCCATCAACGTGGCCGTGTTATTCAGCGAGTCCTTGACCACTTGGGCTGTAGTGGGAGGCACCAGCGCCACCCGGTCGGCCAGTTCGTCGACCCGTTGGGTCAACTCCTCCCTCGGCACCACTCGGTTGACCAGTCCGAGGCGCCAGGCCTCCTGAGCATCCAAGGTCTCGCCGGTCCACAGGAACTCTTTGGCCTTGCGAATCCCGAGTTCCCAAGGCTCGACCAGCAGTTCGACCCCGGCGCCAGTCATGCGCAGGACCGGGTTCTGGAAGGTGGCATCGTCGGAGGCCACGATGAGGTCGCACATACAGGCCAGCATCAGGCCGGCGGCGACACAGGCCCCTTGAACTGCGGCAATAGTGGGCTTGCGGAAGTGGTAGATCCGCTGGCAGCGCTCCACGTACATGACCTGCTCGTGGCGGAACTTGCCTTCGGGCGTGTCCCGCATGCGGCGCCACTCGTCGGGCTCGGTATCTCCCACCAGCGCTTTGAGGTCGTGACCGGACGAAAAGTGCTTGCCGTTGCCGGCCAGCACTACCACCCGGACCTCGTCATCGGCGTCGGCTTGATCGAGGCAGGCGTCGATGCCATCGATGAGAGCAGTGTCCTGGGCGTTGGCCACCTCGGGACGGTTCATGGTGATGGTGGCTACATGGCCACGCACTTCGTACAGGACCACAGGTTCATCCTTGGGCACTGTTGCCTCCGTTCCTGTTGTTCGCATGGATCGTGCTGCTCGGGCTGCTCG
>JBAXCY010000279.1:0-2163 GCA_037141235.1 Acidimicrobiales bacterium
GCGTGTCCTGCGTGTCCTGCGTGTCTTACGTGCGGGTGCGGTACTTGCGGATAGCCAGCGGAATGAACACGATCAGGAATCCGAGGGTCCACGCCAAGGACTGGACCACCCAGTACGTGGTGCTGCGCCCGGTGCCGGTCGACGCGGCCCCGACCATCAGGGACCGGGCCGCGCTGACAGTGACGGAGAACGGCTGGTAAGTGGCGAACCCCTGTAGCCAGCTCGGCATGGAGGCCAGCGGCACGAAGGCGGCGGATACGAAGGTGAGGGGAAAGATCAACGGGAACGACATGACCTGGGCTGTTTCGCTGTTGGGGGCCGTCAGGCCGACGATGGCGAAGCCCCAGGACAGGGCGTAGGCGAAGAGCAATATCAGGCTGGTACCAGCCAGGTAGAGCGCCACCCCGGTGCTCGGGCGGAAGCCCACCAATAGTCCCACCACAGTCATGATGATGACGACGAACATGTTGCGGATCAGGTCGGCGGTGGTCCGGCCGAGCAGGACAGCCCCACGCGACATGGGCAGGGCACGGAATCGCTCGATGATGCCCTTTTGGAGGTCCTCGGCCAGGCCGATGCTGGTGCTCACGGCTCCGAACGCCACCGTCTGCACGAAGATCCCGGGCATCAGGTAGTTGACGTAGCTCGACGCGTCGGTCTGGATGGCACCACCGAACACGTATCGGAAGAGCAGGACGAACATGATGGGCTGGATGGTCGAGAAGAACAGGGCTTCGGGGATCCGAGCGACGGCCAAGAGGTTGCGTCGGGTCAGGGTGATGGTGTCCGACACCAGCCACCACAGGTTGGAGAACAACGTGGGCGAAGGCGGCGTGGCGGGCGTGGCCGGCGTGGCGGGCGTGGCCGTGGCCGTGGTCGTGGTCATGAGAACTCTCCTGTCTGCACAGGCATCGCCTCTTCGAACTTGCGCATGCGCGCCTGGCGGCGTTTCGCCCTAGGAGCGGAGTCGTCGGCTTCGTCAGCAGTCGCCTCGGCCTCGGCCTCGGTGCGGTGTCCGGTGAGCGACAAGAACACGTCGTCGAGACTGGGTTCTCGAAGATTGAACGTCTGCGGGATGATCCCTTCAGCGTCGAGGGCACGAAGTCCGATCATGGCCGCCTGAGGCCCATTGTCGACCGTCACCTCGGCCAAGGTTCCGTTCACCAGGGCATGGTGGGATCCGAGGCCACCCAGGATGATCCCAGTCCGTCGGGCATCATCGATGGAGGCCAACTGGACCTCGAGCACGGTGGCGCCGAGGCCGGCCTTCATGGAGGCCGGGGTCCCATCGGCAATGACCCGGCCGTGGTCGATGACGGCCAGTGTGTTGGCCAGGCGGTCGGCTTCCTCCAGGTACTGGGTGGTGAGGAGCACGGTGGTTCCGCCCTCCACTAGATGCTCGATGACCTCCCACAGGTCATTGCGGCTCTGTGGGTCGAGGCCGGTGGTGGGCTCGTCGAGGAATAGTACGGCAGGGCGGGCAACCAGCGCCGCGGCCAGGTCGAGGCGCCTGCGCATCCCACCCGAATAGGTCTTGAGCGGTCGATCACCGGCATCGGACAGATTGAACTGGTCGAGCAGCTCGACGGCCCGAGCGGCCACGAATGAGCGCCGAAGGTGGTTCAGGTTGCCGACCATCTGCAGATTCTCTCGGCCGGTCAGGTTCTCGTCGACGGCGGCATATTGGCCGGCCAGCCCGATCTGCGTCCGCACCAGGGCTGCCTTCTTTTGTACATCGTTGCCCAGCACTCGGGCCGATCCGCCATCAGCCCGCAGGATGGTGGTGAGCACGCGGACCGCCGTGGTCTTGCCCGAGCCGTTGGGGCCGAGCAGCCCGAACACGGTGCCTTCTGCGACGGCAAAGCTGACTCCATCGAGTGCGCGCACCTCACGCTTTCCGGTGAAGGTCTTCTGCAGGTTTTCGACTTCGATGGCGATGGTCATCTTGGGGTCCTATCTGCTAGCTGTGCCCACGGGCTACAGACCAATCGCCTCTAGCGCCTGGACGCCGAGTCGCATGGTGGATCAGGATGGCGCGTGCCGCACAGGCGCCGTTCCTGGTCGTCCGATGGCCCTCATCCTAGGGGGAGCCCGACGTGGATCCGGCACCCTCCACCCGCCATTGGATAGCCTTGGACCATGGAAACCGGCGATCTCGCACCC
>JBAXCY010000280.1:0-2040 GCA_037141235.1 Acidimicrobiales bacterium
CGCTGGGATCACGACGCTGGGATCAATCCAGAGGCTCAGGCTCCGGGAACGTCCACGATCCGTCCAGGACCGCAGGACGCGGGCGGTACATCCGGGCGACGTAGTTCCACCCGTCTGACACGAAGAGGAAGTTGGGCGAGCCGTCGGGCTCCGGCCCGAAGATCACGGTGACCGAACCGTCTGCATCGGGAACGGCGGTGACGCTGTTGACGCTGTAGGAGTCGAACGCATTCTTCTCGAAGTAGCCGTTTCGGGCGTAGACCGATACCGACCAGAACCCGTCGACAGGAACATTCGACACCGTCAGATGGAACCGGCCGGCCGGACAGGGGTCGGCACGCACGGCGTAGTAGGCCTCCTCCTCGGGCAGGCCGCCGAACCCGCCAGCCGTGCCGATGAGGAACCAGACCGGATCAACCGCATCCTTGCGACCGAACGTACGCCTCGAGTCGCTGATCCCCCGGCCAAGCGACAGCAGTGGCTTCTTCGTGGCTTCGTAGCTCTCCTCCTCAAAGCGGCCCATCACCCAGGGCGCGTCCGAGCCAGCCTCGATGATGAGTCCATCCTGGAGCGCATTGGCGACCGCGATATCAGCGCGGTCTACCGGGTCCATCAGGGTCCGAGCCAACAAGATGACGAACGGAGTGTCGAACTCTTCGACTGTCAACGGATGCGTACCAGGCTGGTGGAACACCCGGTTGACGTAGCCGTCCTCGTTGACTACCTGGACGGTGAGGTAGCGCCGACCACCATCGGGCACCGTGAGAGTCGCCCCCTTGGAGATGTCCACGATCGCGACGCTATAAAGCGTGTCCCGGTTCATCCGGATCACGTTCTGCTGATCGATCGGCGTAGGCCGGCGGAAGTGCACCCACGCATTGACCGCTGCACCGAGGCCGATCATGCGATCGACCTGGGCTGCCACCTCGGCCCTGGCGTAGTTGTCGACGTTCACCGGTGTTGCAGTCATGGGGAATCCTTTTCAGGTCGGGTCAACTCAGGTCGGGTCGGGCACCACTGACACTCGGGACGGCTAGTAGACGCCGAGCCCTCGGGCGATGAAGACCACCCCGGCCCCGGCCCCGCACAGCGGTGCGAACCACCGGCTCAATCCGCTCCGGCCCATCCGGGAGTTGAACACGAAATCAGTCAGCAGTACAAAGCTGTAGGAGACGACGCCTACCGGCTCCCGCGGACCATCCTTGGGGCAGCCGTCGAAGACCATCAGCTCATTAGCAATCCCTGCCGGATCAAGGGTGCGGGAACGGTGAAGTCGAAGGAGCGCCCGATGGCATCGGTCGCCGAGGTTGTGGAAGCAATGTCTAAGACCCCCGACCTCTACCGACTGCCACTGGCACTCGCTGCGTTCTGTCAGCTTCGGCGGGGGGAAGTGATTGGACTCCAGCGCAAGCACATCGACGTGGACCAGATGACCGTCCAAATTGAACAGTCAGTGGTCGTCCCGCACAAGGGAGTCGCTACCCTCGGGCCACCGAAGTCGGAGGCAGGGAGGCGAACCTTGGCCATCCCGCCTAACCTGAAGCAGGTCCTCATCGACCACTTGGCTGACAATGTGGAGCCCGAGCCTGAGGCGTGGCTGTTCACCAACGAGACCGGGATTCGCCTGCCCACCTACAAGTTCAATCGGGTTTGGGCCAAGGTGCGTGCCGACATCGGCAGACCTGATCTCCACCTCCACGATCTCCGGCACCCCGGTCTTACGTGGGTGGCAGCCTCAGGGGCCTCGCTGACCGAGATCATGCGCCGTGGGGGTCACTCCACTCCTTCGGCAGCCATGGTCTATCAGCACGCCACTGAGGATCGGGACAAGGCGCTGGCAGCCGCACTGGGGGATCTGGCCAGAACTGCGGATTCAGTGGTCGCTGCCCGGCAGGGCGTTTCCACTAACGCCCACAGGATGCCCACCGAGCAAATAGCCAGCTAAACCGCCACTGGTCTGAGGCCATTTTTGGCCCCTGACCAGGCAATACACAGAGCAGTCCCAACGGGGTTCGAACCCGTGTTCCCACCTTGAGAGGG
>JBAXCY010000281.1:0-2033 GCA_037141235.1 Acidimicrobiales bacterium
AACTACTGGCTGAACTACTGGCTCAACCACTGGCTGAACTTCCTATTGAATAACTGGCCAATCTTGGTATCGGATCAGATACCACTCCAGATGCCGAATCAAATACCGAATCAGATACCTCACCAGCACCGATGCCGACCAGGACTGGGACGGGGTGAGGTCGAGCGGGACCACCAGCGGCCCGGGTCAGGTACTCCTCGGCGATGGCCCCGGGCATGCCGTTGGTTGTTCGTCCCGAGTGTCACCAGGGAACGGTTATCGGAACACCCCATCCCACTCAGCTGGCGAACTCACTCTCGGCTGAGGGTCATGCGCGTCTTCAGCCCGCCGAAGCCGTCACGGCCAGGGCCAAACTGACGAGCAGGAGCCCGATGGCCGGTGCCGTCTCCTTGGCTACGTCGTGGGCCCGGACGTGGAAGATGGTGGCCACTACGAAGTAGGCAACTAGGCACCAGGCCACCAGCGTGGTCGGGAACCCACGTCCGTGGTGGCTCGAGGCGAACAGGCCAGCCACCAATCCGAGTGCGGCGGCCAACTTCACCAGTCCGGCGATCACCTCGAAACGGGCGGGCAGGCCGAATCGCTCCATGCTGGCCACTACCTCAGCGTTGTGCGTGAAGTCCATCACTGCTGAGATGGCGCACACCAGGATGAGTATGAGGCTCAGCATGAACGAGGCGAGGTGCATGGAGCCAAGGTAGATCAGAAGGACCGGTCACCGGCACGACGAGACACCCCCCTTGGTTCACCCTTCCTCCATCGAACCCGCCTCCAACAGCCCGGCCAGATGTTCGACCAGACCGATACAGCCGGCCTCCACCAGATCGAGACACCGATCGAAGTCGGCGAGTTCGCCGTAGTACGGATCGGGGACATCAGGATCGCCGCCGGCCCGTCGGTCGAAGCTGCGCATCATCACTAGCCGGTCCTCGTGGCGGTAGTCCCCCGCCCGGGCCCGGGCCAGGCCGGCCAGCGTCTGGCGATGGCCACGGGCCATGCACACCACTAGGTCGACCTCGGCGATCTGGGCGGTGTCGAACGCCTGGGCGCGATGACCGTGGTCGACATAGCCGCGGCGCTCCAGAACGTCACGGGCCCTGGGGTCCATCGGCTCACCGGCATGCCACCCCCCGGTGCCCGCGCTGGTGACCTCGAGTCGGTCCCCGAGGGTTGTTCCGTCGGCGAGCACGTGACGACCGGCCAGATGCTGCAGCACGACGTCACCCATGGGTGACCGGCAGATATTGCCCGTACAGATGAACACCACCCGCACCCCGGGTTCGCTGGGCTCGCTCGATTCGATCGTCTCCACCCCGACAGTCTGACCGGTCGAACGCCTCACACGTTCCTTGGTCGCAGCCCTTGCGTATCGTCCCAAGGTCCTCCGGTGCGTCACGCCCGCCCCCGACATCCCGGTACGGTGTCGCAACGATCGGTCGACCGGAGCGGTCCGACCAGAATCCCGGGGAGGGACCATGAGCGACAAGGCATCTGACGGCACAGGCCAGCAGGACGGCACAGGCCAGCAGATGGGCCACGGGGTGAAACAGCGCGATCTGATCCGCATGACTCCCGAAGAGATCGACGGCTTCCTCCACGAACGGCGCCCCATGACGATGTGCACCCTCAACCACGACGGCTCGATCCATGCCGTGGCCATGTGGTACGGATTCGTCGATGGCACCATCGCCATCGAAACCAAGGCCAAGGCCCAAAAGGCCGTCAACCTCGGTCGTGACTCACGCATCACCTTGATGTTCGAGGACGGCGAGTACTACGAGGAGCTCCGCGGTGTGGAGCTGGTGGGCACGGCCGAGCTGGTGGAGGACCCGGACAAGATGTGGGAGCTGGGTGTGAACCTGTTCGAGCGCTACTACGGGGCGTACACCGAGGAGCTCCGGCCTTTCGTGGAGACCATGCTCAACAAGCGGATCGTGGCCAAGATCAACATCGAGCGCACCGTCTCGTGGGACCACCGCAAGCTTGGCCTGCCGTCCACCCGGCCCGCCTGAACCACCGCCTGAACCACCGCC
>JBAXCY010000282.1:0-2019 GCA_037141235.1 Acidimicrobiales bacterium
GCCCCAGCCCCAGCCCACAGGGGCAAGTGACCCCAGGAGGCCGAAGCCCACGAGCGGGATCGCTCCCATAGGATGCAGGTATGGACGCTTCGATCCTCGAGTCGCTCTTCCTCGGCCTGGTCGTGCTGGCCGGTCTGGGGTTCCTGGCCCTAGCCACGGCCGGCTTCGTGCTGTGGCGCATGGCCAGCCGCAAGCTCCGGGCGCTGCGGTCCCACGGGGCGGTCATCGGGGCGACGGCGGTGTGGGAAGCGGCGGCATCCAACCGGTGGAACCGGACAGCCACTCCGGCAACCTCGGCCGACCTCGCCCAGTGGTCCGGCACCCGAGTCCGCAAGGAGATGTGGATCTCAGTCGACCGCGCCTCTGCTGCGGTGCGGGCTGCCGACGAGGTCGCTGCTCCGACCGCGGAGCTGGGTTCGTTGTGCCGTCGGCTCAACTGGGCCGCCACCGACATCGACAAAGTATTGCGGGTGGATCCTGCGGCCAAGGTCGGGGGTGCCCTCTACGACCAGGTGGCCGAGCTGATCCGGGTGGCTGACGACGTCCAGCAGGCGGCGGTCGCCTCGGCTGGAGATGCTGGTAGCCAACGCATCCGTGACCTGACCGAGGATGCCGAGCACGAGCTGGCGCTGCTCGACGCCGGACTGGCCTCGATGCGCGCACCCGGGCACCCCCAGCTGCCTCGATAGCCAGCACCGCCCCGGTAGCCCGCAGGCTCGGGAACGCCCCTGTCTGCCAGCAGCCATCAGGCGGGAGCCCCAGGACGACTGATCTGCCACCAGCCAGGATCCCCCAGCAGCCGACCCTTCGCCGATGGAACTCGCATCGCTGTCCTGGTGCGGCCCGGGGTACGGTGAGTAACGACTAGAACAGTGTTCGACAGGATCGGGGAGGGACAGGCAGGATCGGGGAGGAACGGGACGCATGGTTTCTACGGCGGGGACGGATCAACGAGGAACGACGGTCGAGCACATCGACGTCCTGGTGGTGGGGGCCGGCATCTCCGGCATCGATGCTGCCTACCACCTGACGACCCGCCGGACGGGTACGGCGTTCGTGGTGCTCGAGGCCCAAGAGGGCTTTGGGGGCACCTGGCTGACCCATCGCTACCCCGGGATCCGCTCGGATAGCGACCTCTATACGTTCGGTTACGGGTTCAAGCCGTGGACCGGGCCCCCTATCGCCACTGCCGAGGAGATCCGGTCCTACTTGGGCGAGGTCATCGAGGAGAACGACCTGACCCGGCACATCCGCTACGGCCACCGCATCGACTCGGCCTCGTGGTCGCATGCCGACAATCAGTGGAGGATCCAGGCGACCCGGACAGACACGGGGGAGCACGTCGGGTTCACGGCCAACTTCTTGTGGATGTGCCAGGGCTACTACCGCCACAGCGAGGGCTATACGCCGGACTGGCCCGGGCTAGATCGGTTCGCCGGCCCGGTGGTCCACCCCCAGACCTGGCCTGAGGACCTCGACCTCGAAGGCAAGCAAGTAGTGGTCATCGGATCCGGGGCGACGGCGGCCACCTTGGTACCGGCCATTGCCGAGCGTTGCGGGCATGTGACGGTGCTGCAGCGGTCGCCGACCTACTTCTACGCCGGGCCCAACATGAACGAGCTGGCCGACATGCTGCGCCTGCTGGATCTACCCGAGGAGTGGGTACATGAGATCGTGCGCCGCAAGATCCTGCTCGACACCCATGCCCTGATCGGGCTGTCGCTGGAGGAACCACAACTGGTCAAAGACGAGCTGATCAAGATGGTGGCCGACATGCTGCCCGAGGGCTACGACGTCGAGACGCACTTCACGCCCACCTACGACCCGTGGCGCCAGCGGGTGGCGTTCGTGCCCGATGGGGACCTGTTCGCCGGGATCTCGGCGGGTAGGGCGACGATGGTGACCGACCACATCGAGTCGTTCGACGAGGCCGGGATCGTGCTGCGGTCGGGGAGCCGGATCGATGCCGACGTGGTTATCACCGCCACCGGCTTCGACCTGAGCGTGCTCGGTGACATC
>JBAXCY010000283.1:0-2016 GCA_037141235.1 Acidimicrobiales bacterium
GCGCCCACCAGCGGCACCACATTGAAGTTCCGGCGCACCTCGTCGAGCGGCAGGTGGGCGATGGCCAGGTGGTCGACCTTGGTGAGGTCGACGGTGCACTGAGCGCCACGTCCCAAGCCTTCACCGAGCAGGTCGGCAGCGCCGGGCCGGTCCAAGGTGGCCACCTTGGCCTCGATGTCGCCGTGGGTGACGGTTCCCGACTCGTGCACGGCCAGGGTCATCAGGAACTGGAGCCACACCGACGGGCTCTGGCTGGCCCCAAACAGGAACCCGGACCGGGCGATCTCCCCCGGGGCCGTAGGCAGATACCCGGTGATCACATGGTTCATGTCGTGGCCCACGTAGTGGGCCGGGAAGTGGATGTCGTCGCCGGGCAGGGTGAGCCCGTAGCGCCGGTAGAACTCGATGTATTCGTGGCCGAGCGTGCCCTCGGGCAGGTCGTGGAGGGCCAGCAGGCGGACCGCGAGGTCGTGGTCCGGCGCTTGCAGGCGCAGATACGAGTCCCGCAATGTCGGCTCGCTCAGGTCGGGCAGCACCTCGCCGTAGAAGCGCTCGAGATCCTTGGTGGCCTCGGCTGCTCCTTCCTCGATCGAAGTGCGCACAGCCCCGAGCACCTGCTCTTCGACCCCCAGGGCCGCCGCGTACGCCTCCACCCGGGCCACCTGGGCAGCGCTCTGAGGATGGCGGCATAGCTCCAAGGAGATCAGTAGTTCACAGAACAGGCGACGCTGGTCCGGTGTCGACACGACCCGGACCAGATCGTCAGGCCCCAAAGTGGCCATGGTGGTGAGATCGAGATCTCCCCGGCCCCACACGTGGGCCACGATGGCACCGAGCACCCGCAGCTGCTCTTCGGTGGGGCCACCGTCGACGTCGACGCCGCCCACCAGTCCCCCGACGAATGCCTCGACGATGGCCGGGTCCAGATCGAGTGCCATGACCTAGTTCTGTCCGAGTCCCAATGCCGAGTAGATCTCGCGGGTGGCGTTCGACCGGTTGAGCGTATAGAAGTGCAGTCCGGGTACTCCCCCAGCCAGCAGCTGTTCGCACAACTCGGTGGCACAGAGGATGCCTTCGTCACGAACCGCATCGGGCCCGCCCCGGGCATCGGCCGCCTCGAGGCGATCGATCATCCAGGCCGGCACGGCGGCTCCCATGGTCGCCATGCGGGGCACCGACTTCAAGGTGGTGACCGGCATGATGCCCGGGAGCACGGGCTTGGTGACGCCCCGTTCGGCCAGATCGGCCACCAGCGAGGTGTAGTCGGACGCCTCGAAGAAGAACTGGGTGGCGGCAAAGTCAGCCATAGCCAACTTGGCGGCCAGATAGTCGCGGTCACTGGCCAGGCTGGGTGAGAGCGGATGGCCGGCCGGCTGGGCCGCCACGCCGATGGAGAAGCCACCAATGGCCCGGGCGAGCTCCACCAGATCCGAGGCATGGGCCAACTCGCCCACTCCGGCTCCTGGTTCGGTGGGCGGATCGCCGCCGAGGGCCATGAGGTTTTCGATGCCTGCCTTTCGCAGGTCGACCAGGATGTCGGCCAACTCCAGGCGGGTGTGGGCCACACAGATCAGATGAGCCATGGGGACCAGAGCGGTGGTCCGCAGCATGCCGGTGACCAGATCGACCGTTCGCTTCCTCGACTCGGCCCCGCCTCGGTAGGTGACGGACACGAAGGAGGGATGGAGCGGCTCGAGTTCGCGCAAGGTAGTGACCAAGGTGGCCTGCTCGGCGTCGTTCTTCGGTGGGAAGAACTCGAACGAGAAGGTCTGTCCCTTCGCGAGCAGATCAGCGATGCGGGTCATAGTCTTTCCAGACTAGTTGCGAGGGTGCCGGTTCCACTAGGCATTCTTCGCAATTGCCCTGGTAGATCTGGCGGACCGCTAGGAGACGGGTAGGGATGATGCGCCCTCCTGCTCCATTCGTTCCTGCCGAGGAAGCCCCCAACCCGGGGCCGGTTCCGGGGTCGCTCAGGCCTTGTCGGTCGGTGGTGTCACGTGTTGCTGCAGCCGTGCC
>JBAXCY010000284.1:0-1950 GCA_037141235.1 Acidimicrobiales bacterium
CCACCGTCCCCTCCACCACCCCCGCCACCTCTCCAGCAAGGACCGCACGATGACCGACATCACCACTGGAGACCCAACGATTGAGCCGGTTGCGGCCGCACTGCCAGATGTCGGATGGGACATCTTCCCCACTGACGGGGCACATGAGCCACGTCCGGACACCCCTGATCCCGGTGGGCCGCCAGCAGAAGCACCGCCGCACGACGATCCCCCGAACGGGCTGCTGCAGCGGATCGGGCGAGGGCGACCTGAGGACCCGGCGTGGGTCCGGCCAGGGCTGATCGTGCTCTTGATGGGGACCGGGCTGCTCTACCTGTGGGGCCTGGGCCGGTCCGGCTGGGCCAACAGCTTCTACTCCGCTGCCGTCCAGGCCGGTACGACCAGTTGGAAGGCGTTCTTCTTCGGATCGTTCGACTCGTCCAACTTCATCACCGTGGACAAGCCCCCGGCCTCGCTCTGGGTCATGGAGCTGTCGGCGCGGATCGTCGGCGTCAACTCCTGGAGCATCCTCGTCCCCCAGGCGCTAGAGGGTGTGGCCACTGTCGGCATTCTCTACCTCTGCGTCCGGCGCTGGTTCACCCCGGGTGCCGCCCTTCTGGCCGGAACGGTCCTGGCGTTGACCCCGGTCGCTACCTTGATGTTCCGGTTCAACAACCCTGACGCACTGCTCACCCTGGTGCTCCTGGGAAGTGCATATGCCACCATCCGGGCCATCGAGGCCGGCGCCACGCGGTGGCTAGTGCTGGCCGGATCGCTGATCGGCTTCGGCTTCCTCACCAAGATGATGCAGGCCTTCATCTTGGTACCGGTGCTGGCCCTGGTGTATCTGCTGGCTGGACCGCCGAAGCTCGGGCGACGCATCGTGCAGTTGGTCTACATGGGCATCGCACTCGTGGTCTCGGCCGGGTGGTGGGTGGCCATCGTCGAGTTGACCCCGGCCTCTAGCCGTCCCTACATCGGCGGATCGACCGACAACAGCATCCTGAACCTCATCCTCGGATATAACGGCATCGGTCGCCTCAGCGGCAACGAGCACGGGAGTGTCGGCGTGGCCGGCCCAGCGGGGTCGATGTGGGGACCGACCGGGTGGAACCGGCTCTTCATGAAGTCGATGGGCGGCCAGATTTCCTGGCTGATCCCTGGGGTACTGATCGGGATTGTTGCAGTGCTGTGGCTCACCCGGCGCAGCCCCAGGACCGACCGCACCCGTGCTGGCATCCTGCTCTTCGGCGGGTGGCTGCTGCTGACCGGACTCGTCCTCAGCTATGCGCAAGGGATCATCCATCCCTACTACACGGTCGTCCTGGCACCGGCAGTCGGTGCGCTGGTCGGTATGGGCGCAGGCACGCTGTGGAGCCGACGGGTCGAACTCTTCCCGCGGCTGGCCCTGTGCACCGCGTTGGCTGCCACCGCGGTCTGGGCGTTCGTGCTGCTCAGCTGGAGCCCGAACTGGTACCCGGCACTGCGGTGGGCCGTCCTCATCGGCGGCCTGGCGGTGGCGGTAGGCATCGCCCTCATGCCACGGGCCAAGGGTGCCCTGGCAGCCGGGGTGGGCGGACTTGGGATCGCCGCGGTCCTTGCCGGACCGGTGGCCTACTCGATCGACACCGCAACCACGCCCCACACGGGCGCAATCCCGTCAGCAGGACCGGCCATCGCCGGGGGCGGGTTCGGCCCCGGTGGGTTCCCTGGTCTCCGGGGCGGGTTCCCTGGGGCAATTGAGGGACGGGCCAACGGGTTCCCGGGTGGAGCGGTGCCGGGTGGCGGAATGCAGGGCGGCGGAATGCAGGGCGGAGCGTGGCCGGGTGGCGGGATGCCTCGTGGAGCGTTCCCGGGAGGTGGGATGCCGGGCGACGGAGCCGGCGGTGCTGGAGCGTTCCCGGGTGGCGGAATGCCTCGTGGCGGGGCCGGCGGTGCTGGAGCGTTCCCGGGTGGAGCGTTTCCGGGCGG
>JBAXCY010000285.1:0-1943 GCA_037141235.1 Acidimicrobiales bacterium
CCACTGGATCCTCGACCACTGGATCCTCGACCACTGGATCCTCGACCCCTCGAGCGGCAGGCGCTGTGGTGGTGGCCAACGCCGATGACCCGATGGTGGCCTATGCCGCCGCCACCGCACCCGAGGTGCGCTGGGTCGGGGCCGGCCAGGTGTGGCACGACGATGCCGTGGGGTGTCCGGCGTGCGGGGGACGGATCACTCATCCCGCTGGCGCCCACTGGCACTGCGACCAATGCGACTTCGCCCGGCCTGAGGTGGTGGCCGATGTGGTGGCCGACGAGTTGGTCCTCGCTGACGGGAGCCGCCATCCCATCCGCATCGCCCTCCCTGGCCAGTTCAACCGGGCCAACGCTGGCATGGTGGCCATCGCTGCGGTGGCGCTGCTGGAGTCTGCGGGGGTGCGTGCTGGTGATGGTGGGCCTGCGACCGTCGATCTGGTGCTGGATCGGCTGGCTTCGGTGACCGAGGTGGCGGGGCGGTTCTCCACCGTGGTGCACGCCGGTCATCCGGTGCGGCTGCTCTTGGCCAAGAACCCAGCCGGGTGGACGGCCATCTTCGACCTGTTGGAGGAGACGGGCGACACCTCGATGCCGGTAGTGCTGTCGGTCAACGCCCGCATCGCCGACGGCCTCGACACCAGTTGGCTGTGGGACGTCCCCTTTGAGCGGCTGATGGGCCGGCCGGTAGTGGCCACCGGCGACCGCCGCCTCGACCTGGCCGTGCGCCTCCGCTACGCCGACGTAGCTCACGACGTGGTGGACGGTCCGGTGGCCGCGCTCGATCACGCCGGGCGGGCCATGGAGCCGGGTGCCTCGATGGAGTTTCTCGGCAACTACACCGCCTTCGCTGACCTGAGGCGGGCGCTGTGAACCCGGTTGCAGGCCGACCTCTGGTCATCTGTGTCGTCTATCCCGACCTGCTCGGCACCTACGGCGACGGCGGCAATGGGGTGGTCCTGGCCAAGCGGGCCCAATGGCGGAGGATCGAGGTCGAACTCCTCTATGCCCCCTCGGACCGACCGCTGCCCAAAGCCGACATCTACACCATCGGCGGGGGAGAGGACGGGCCCCAGGTACGGGCCGCTACCACGCTGATCGAGGATGGCACCCTGGTCCGTCGTGTGGCCGAGGGTGCGGTGGTGCTCGGGGTGTGTGCAGGGTTTCAACTGATCGGGCGCTCCTTTCCGGACAGTGCCGATCGGGTCTGCGACGGGGTCGGACTGTTGGATCTCACCACCCGCAAGGGAACCGGCCGGCGGGCGGTGGGAGAGTTGGTGGCTACACCAACCGCCGATGCTCCCCGCACCATGCACGGGGCTGCCCTACCCCGGTTGACTGGCTTTGAGAATCACGGCGGGGTGAGCATCGTCGGCCCGGGATCTCGTCCGTTGGCGACAGTGGAGCGGGGGATCGGCAACGGTGGGGGAGACGGTAGCGAGGGTGCGTGGTCCGGCCGGGTGCTCGGCACCTATCTCCACGGCCCCGTACTGGCTCGCAATACAGCGCTGGCCGATCTGCTGCTCGGGTGGGCGCTGGCGCCCGAGGGGTCCGCCCTCGGCACGGTGACCGAGTTGGAGGGCCTGGACGACGACGAAGAGCTGGCTCTGCGGTCCGAGCGGCTCGAAGCGGTGGATGTGCAGGGTGGGCGCGGCTGGCGTTCGATGGTGAGACGGGTGCGCACTCGGCGCTAGTGGGTCACCAGCAACACGTGTGGCGTCACCGCCACAGGGAACTACCAGCAGGCATTCGTGGCAGTAGCGCCGGTTGGCTCTGTCCGGAGCGTGCGCACTGGGACTGCGCCTCATGCGTCCACATCTCATGGCGTGAAATCGTCGGTACTCGCGATTGCGGCATCAGACCTACTGCGACGAACGAGTCATGCTCGCTGGTCGAGGCCTCGGCCTAAGGCTCCGCTCACACCCGAGGCACGGGCTCCGGGGGCTT
>JBAXCY010000286.1:0-1910 GCA_037141235.1 Acidimicrobiales bacterium
GCGCGCTGTCTGCTGGCGCTGGCGCGCTGTCTGCTGGCGCTGGCGCGCTGACCGGCGGCATCTGCTCTTCATGACGGGCTGACCTCCTTTGCTTCTAGAGGTATTTTATAGGATGGTCACTACCGGTCGTGGTGCTGACAGAGCCTCCGGCCCACTCGAGTGCCTGCGGCGCTGAACGCTCCATCAGGTCGGGGCACCGGGCGCCGCGCCCGCTACGGGCCGACTCGTCGCTGGCCCGGCCGAGGGCGATGACCTCGTCGAGCAGCGCCTTGGCCGAATGGTCGAGCAGGTCGAGGTCGTCGGAGACCAGGACCATCCCACCCGATACCCCGACGGCTCTGGCCCATGCGCGCGCCTGCTCGGTAGACAACGCCGTCTCTTCGGCCCGCAGCATCACGCAGTCGGGATCGTTGAGCCACAGTCTGCGGTGCATGAACGACCGACTCAAGGTATTGGTGAAGGCGTGGCTGGTGGCCGGCTGGGTGCCCAGATAGCCGGGAACAACTTCGTCGGACGCTTCGAGGTCCCACAGCGGCGCTACATCGGGGCCGATCCGGTTGGCATCGACCAGGCCAACCACGTTGGCCAGCGGAACTCCGCAGCCCAACAGAAAGGTGTCCTCACCCGCCCCCCGCCGGATGGCGGCGAACCCAGCCCGGACCCGCTCGGCCGGAGTGCGGCTCGGATCGGCGTAGGCACCGTCGACGCTGGGGGAGAAGGTGAAGTCGAGCTTCAGATACGGGAAGCCTGCGTCGACCACGGCGGAAGCCAGGCGTTCCAGATGATCCTGGACTTCGGGATGGGTGGTGTCGAGCCCGTACATGAACCCGTCCTCGCCGCCACCCCACGGTGGGTTCCACCAGGTCCGCAGCGGTCCAGCGTCTAGGCCATCCACTTGGTGCCGGGCGATCCAGTCCGGGTGATTCCTAGCCACCTCGGAGTCGGGTGCGGCCAAAAACGGGGCCAGCCACAGTCCGGGGGTCCGGCCCGATCCACGTATGGCATCGGCCAGGCCGGCCAAGTCCGAAGGGAACCGGGTATTCGTCTCTAGCCAGTCACCGATGGCGGCCTGATAGCCGTCGTCGATCTGGAAGACGTCGAATGGCCACTCGTCAGCCCGGGCCAGATTGGACCGGATATCGCCCTCGGTGACGGCATGGAAGTACTGGTACCAGCTGCACCAGCCGACCTGGAACGGCGAACTGATTCGGGCTCCGCCGTCGGACCCGACTCGGGCAGCCCATGCCTCGAGCAGGTCCGAGGCGTCCTTACCCATCTGTTGCTCGATGATGACGGAGTGGAGGGGACGGAGGGTACCGGGGGGCATTTCGGCATCACCCAGGAACGCCTCGGCCCGCACCACGATCTCGTGTCCATCGCCAAGTTCATCGACGCCCAATCGCAGTGTGCCGTCGTGGCGGTCGCCCCCGTCGAACCCGAGGAGCACCGGCGGTGCACTGCCGCCGTCGTCGAGCACGGTCACCCACTCTGCACGCAGCTCGCCGGCCCGGGCCCGACGTTGGTCGGCATGATGGACGGCCTGGAGGAACGGGAGGTTGGCTCGCTCCGAGGGGTCGCCGTCGATGCCGAGGACGGCAACGGCCGAGGGCGACCACGACTGATAGCCGTTGCGGAAGATGCGCACCGGGGCAGCCGCCTCAACTAGGCGGTACACGAGGGCCACTGAACGGACTCGCACGGGGCGGTCGCTGTGGTTAGCCACGGACCATTGGGCCCCGGAGTCCGACAGGGCAAGAGTCACCTCGAGCGGCCCGAGGGCTGCAGTCAGCGGTGATCCCAAGACACTCTGGTCCCAGCGCCGGGTTCCGGACCCGTCGGTTGTTTCGGCCTCCACGCGGAGCGCAATGAGCTGCACGAGCCAACCGTAGAGGCACGGCCAGGCAGTCGGG
>JBAXCY010000287.1:0-1904 GCA_037141235.1 Acidimicrobiales bacterium
TGGCCTCGACGTCGCCAGCCGCCCCTTTGATGGCCTTGCGGCGGCGAGTGGATGCCGCCAGGGCATCGGCCGACTCGAGCGCTTTGGAGATCAACCCGGCCAGGGTCGACAGTTGCTCATCAGAGACGGATGTGGAAGGCATGGCGTCGGCAACCTCGGCCAGCGGGGGCGCAGTGGGTCCGGACGCCTCGGGCGATGCCGGCACCGGCCGCGCACTCAGGTCGGCGATCCGCTCACCGGTCACCTTGGCCGCACGCTCCCAGTAGGAGCGGAACATGCCGATGTCGAAGGCCCCGTCCTTGACCTTGGCCTGGTCGAGAAGGCGGGCGGGCGGATTCTTCAGGTCCCGGACGATGTGCAGTGCGGCCATGCCCTTCAAGACATACCAAGTCGGGTCGTACTCCCACCACCGGAAACCCTGGCGGATGGAAGCCGGCAGGTAGTGGTGATTGTTGTGCCACCCCTCCCCACCGGTGATCAGAGCGATCAGGAACGAGTTCCGACTCGTGTCCGCAGTGGCATAGCGGCGGCGACCGAGGATGTGGGCCATGGAGTTCACCAGGAACGTTCCGTGCCACAGCAGCACGGTCGACAGGAAGAACCCGATCAGCAAACCGCCCCAGCCGAAGAAGGCCAGACAGAACAAAGCGAGGGCCCACGGCCCGATCCAGTTGTGCCGCTCCAACCAGCGCAGCTCGGGATAGGCAGCAAAGTCCTTGATGCCATCGAGGTCGGTGTCTTTGTACTTGGTGGACAGGATCCAACCCACGTGGCTCCACCAGAACCCGTCACGGGGCGAGTGCACGTCCCCGTCGAGGTCGGTATAGCGATGGTGGATCCGATGGTGGCTGGCCCACCAAAGTGGACCCTTCTGCAGTGCAGTGGTGCCCCCGAAGGCCATGAGGAACTGCGGTACCCGACCCATCTTGTAGGAGCGGTGGGCGAAGTAGCGGTGGTAGCCGGCGGTGATGCAGAACATCCGGCCGACATAGAGCACGGCGCAGAGCACCCAGTCCTGCCAGGTCACATCCACGAAGAAGGCGGCCAGCGGGGCCAGGTGCACCAAGAAGAACGGAATGGCCGACACCCAGTCAGTGCGCGCTTCATCGGCCGAGGGGGCCGGTCCCGGAGTGCCCCGGGGTCGTGTAGCGGTGGTCATGACAGCGGGTGCGAGCCCAACACGGGCTGCCACGTCATCGTAGTGGACTGATTCATCAACCGGAAGGCGCTGATCACACCACGTACAGGTTTCCGTTGGCGCCTTTGATGATCTTGATGGGAGTCAGCCCAGTGGTGGCGGGGCCCATGGTGACGGCTCCGGTCTTGGCATCGAACTCCGATCCGTGGCACGGACAGGTGATGACTTTGGCATTCGCTTGGTAGGCGACCGTGCAACCAGCATGTGGACAGATGGCGTCGAACGCCACATAGGTGTCGGCCTTCGTTTGGATCACCAGGGATGGATCGCCTGTCTT
The DNA here is from genome assembly GCA_037141235.1 of Acidimicrobiales bacterium. Taxonomy (GTDB): domain Bacteria; phylum Actinomycetota; class Acidimicrobiia; order Acidimicrobiales; family RAAP-2; genus Bog-756. The sequence goes on from JBAXCY010000287.1 coordinate 1,476, forward strand.
CGGATCACTGAAGGCGGCCGAGCCACCGACTGGAACGTCGGCGGCCGGTCCGATGGAGGTTCCCTCAGGCGAGGGGGCCGTGGTGGATTCGGTGGTTCCCTCGGTGGTTGTGGTGGGTGCGCCTGTCGATGTGGTCGTCGTGGTTGCGGCGCTCTTCGACGATGAGGGGGAGAACGCCCGGCCTAGTCCGGCCACAACGGCAACCAGCAGTGCGGTTCCGCCGGCGACCAGACCGATGACAGCGCCCCTCGACATGGCACCCTTCGACATGGCGCCCTCACTGGAGTCGGAGTCGCTTGCAGGACTGGCGGCGCTACGTGCGGCGAGCCAGGTATCGAGCGCCGGCGCACCGGCTGCCCCGGCCAGGGCCACGGGCATCCAGGCGAAGACAAAGACGATGTCCGACCCGGTGAAGTAGGGAGATGCGTG
>JBAXCY010000288.1:0-1885 GCA_037141235.1 Acidimicrobiales bacterium
CGGATCGATCTTCACCACCGAGGACTCGTGCACCACCATGTACGGGGAGAAGGTGCCCAGCAGTGTCATCGGGAACACCGGCATGCCGTCGGCGGTGTGGATGCGGTGGGTGCCATCGGAGATCGCGACGCCGGCCAGCAGTCCGGCACCAAGATCGCAGAGGTTGCGAAGACCGGCCTGGCATGACGGACATTTGCCGCAGGACGGGATGAACGACAACACCACGTGATCACCGACCGCGACGCTTTCCACACCCTCACCGATCTCGGTGACGATGCCGGCGCCCTCGTGTCCGCCGAGGACCGGGAAGCCGAACATCGGGATGCCGCCGGTGACCAGGTGGTGGTCGGAGTGACACATGCCGGAGGCTTCCATCTGGATCTTGACCTCGTTTTTCGCGGGGTCACCGATCTCGATCTCCTCGATCGCCCACGGCTGGTTGAACTCCCTGATGAGTGCGCCTTTTGTCTTCACTGCAATCCTCCGACTGGCTGTGTGGCTGAAATAGAACGTGTTCTTGTTGTGTGTCGCATCCTAGGACCAGACGGGTGTCAAGTCACCAGATCGGTACAGGTGCCTGTCCAAGCGGGTAGTAGCCGGGCAGTTTCTCCCCGGCCAGGCTGCGCTCGATGCGTTCCTGCATTCCTTTTGAGAGTTTTCCCTCTTCCATGAGCTTCAGGTACAGCTTCTGTACGTGACCGAAGTCGAAGAAGTCGCGCTGCCACTCGATCAGCCCGTCGGCATTGAGCCGGAACCAACTACCGCCGATCCCGTAGATCGTCGCCTGGTTTCCCTCGGCATCGGTGGCGACCTGCTTCCAGAAGCCGACGACCTCACCGATCGTGTCATCGATGATCACCTTCTGGTACGGGTAGCTCCAGCCCTGAAGGCCGGCCATCTCATATCCAAGTGCGATATCGCGGATTTCGTCTTTTCCGACGCACATGACGTCTTCTTTGGGGCCGATGTTCCAGCCGTAGGTGGCGTCGGGTGCGAAGAACTCGGCGAGGCCCTTCCAGTCGCCTTTGCGCTCGGCGTCCCGGTTGGCGTCCATCCATCTCGCGATGAAGTCCTCTAACAATTCTCTGGGCAGTGCGGGCATGGGTCTAGTCCTCTCGGTCGATGATGAACAGGGCTCGGGTCGGGCACATCTCGACGGCCCGTTCGATATCGGGCCGGGCTTCATCGGGTGGTTGCGCGTCGAGGATTTCGACCGTGCCTCGCTTGGGCACGGAGAAGTAGTCCGGCGCCTCAAGGGCGCACATGGCGTGTCCCTGGCATAGGTCCAGATCGACGTCGACTCGATAGCTACCCATCTCCGATGCCCCTACGCGGTGCGCTTGCGGTATCGGACCAGAGCGGGTCGGGCCAGTTGCACGACCATCTTGGAGTGGTCATTGCGGTAGCTCTCGGGTGGCTGCACCATCTCGAAGTCATACTCGCGCAACAGAACCGAGAAGATCGCCTTGATCTGCATGGTGGCGAATGCCGCGCCGACGCAGCGGTGTCGGCCGGCACCGAACGGGATCCAGGTCCACCGGTGGATCACATCCTCTTCGCGTGGCTTCTCGTAGCGGTCCGGATCGAAGGCATCCGGATCCGGGAAGTCCTCAGCGATCCGGTTGGAGATCGCCGGGGAGGCCGCGACGAAGTCACCCTTGTGAATCGGGTAGCCCTGCACGCCGAACTCATCCTGGGCGACCCGCATCAGGATGATCAGCGGCGGATGCAGCCGCAGGGTTTCCTTGATGACGTTCTCCAGCTTCGGGATCTGGCGCAGCGCATGGAAACTCACCTCCTGGCCGTCGGCGTAGAGGTCGTCTAGTTCGGCTGTGACGTCGGCATAGACACCCGCGTGGCGCATGAGTTCGATCAGCGTCCACGA
>JBAXCY010000289.1:0-1868 GCA_037141235.1 Acidimicrobiales bacterium
GCCAGCGCCGGGTTGTAGGTGCAACTGACCTTCAGCGTGTCGCCGGGTGCGACCTTGATCCACGGGGAGATGTTGTAGGCCTTCTGGTAGTCGAAGTTGTAGTGAGGCACATCCATGATGGTCTTCGCCTGCGGGGTGCCCGCGTTGAGCGTGATCGATTGCGCGGTTCCGAGGAGGTGCATGTGAGGGGCCGCACGGACGATGTAGCCCGCCTTTCTGACCCTCCAGGTGCATGTCGTCGTGGTGCCGGTCGGCGGGTTGGCCGGGTCGTTACCGCAGATCTTTTCGATGCCGGCGTCGAACGTCGTCATGTAGGACCCGAAGCGCTGACTCAGGTTCGCCAGTTCGGCCGTGCGGTCGCAGAGGGGTCCGGTAACCCCAGCAGGACACGGCACATTGGGCACAGCGGCCAGCGGCTGGATCGAGGTCGGGCGGAGGTGGGTCGAAGCCGGCACGGTGTCGAGCTGCGCACGCGGGGCGACCGGCAGGGTGCCGGCCAGCAGGTTGTAGTGGACCTGCATGATGATGAGGCTTCCCTTGGGGAGCGGCGTACCCGTGGTCGCTGGCATCACGTCCTTGCCGTGCCCTGGTGCCCAGGCACTGAGCCACGGCATCGATAGGAACTGGGCTAGCCCCGTCCCGACCACAGGGGGTTCGCCGAAGCAGGTCCAGCCCTTACCGCCGTCGTTGGCCGTCTTGGCCTCGCGCACCAGGTTCGGCGGGACCAGGAAGAGGATGGCGTGATGCACCTCGGCCACCGACTTCCCCGTCCCCGGGAAGAACTGGCTCGACACGATGAATGAGTTCTGGGTGGCGTGGGGGTCGACCAGGGTGCAGTGGTAGTCGTCCGTGCCGCCGTTGATGGCCTGCGGGGTATAGCCCGTCTTGGCCTCCATGGTGAGGGTCGTCACCTGTGCCCCATCCACCGTGGCCGACGAGCTGCTCGAGGAGCATGCGCTCACCAGAGCCGAGGTGATGAGGCAGGCGACAAGCAGCTGCCCTGTCCTCCGGAGTGCCGACACCCGTGCTGTCTTGCCTGTTTGCTGTCCCATTGCCATCCTCCGTTTTCGAGCGACAGCACGCAGAGTACCTTGTTACTTGTCGTTTGACAAGTAACGCAGGCATGACCGCATCCTCGTGATGAATGCTCAAAACAGATCCAGAACGGTTACCTGTCCGGTGATGTCGCCCGGCGCTCCGAGCGGAAAGCGCCTCAGGTCGACGGTGGAGCGATCCCCTGCATGATGATGTCGACCACTCTGGCGATGTAGGCGGCTGGATCCAGCGGGCCGGCCACCGGGTCGAAGGCATCGGACAGCGCCATGCGGGCGAAGGGAGCGGCAGCACCCTGCGCCAAGAAGAAGTACTCCCGGACGGAGATCGGTTGGATCTGCCCCGCCTGGGCCAATCGGTCCAGCAACGCCTTGATGCCAGCGAGGTTCGGTTCGAACACCCAGGCAAAGATGGAGTCCATCCGCTCCGAGCGCTCAAGGCTCTCACGCAGGATCAGGCGCCCCAGATCCTGATGCTGGCGTGCGGTGACGATGAACGCCCGTATGGACTCTCGCAGGATGTCGAGGTCGGTCGACTGGTGGGTCCGCTCAGCACTCAGGTATCGGTTGAACTCGGTGATACCCCATTCGACCGCCACCCGGTAGAGCTGCTCCTTGGAACCGAAGCGCTGCCGGACGGCCTCGTGGCTCAGCCCGAGGTCCTTGTTGAGGGTGCGGATCGACATTGCCTCATAGCCGGCCATGGCAAAGGCACGGAGCGCGGCACCGAGGATCTCCTCGTCCGTCCGGGTCTGGGGGCGACCCGTGGGTCTCTTCTCGTTCACACAGTCCCCCGTCATCGACACGGATGCTTCA
>JBAXCY010000290.1:0-1859 GCA_037141235.1 Acidimicrobiales bacterium
TGGCCTGCCACTTCCCGGTCGGGCCCTTCGCCAACTCCCCCGCCGTCTGAGGCGAATCGGTATATTTACTCCTCATGCATATCAATGAAGACGCTGAGGTGAGCGTGGTCCACCACCTTTCCGTAGACGATCCGCCCTCGCTCCACCTCGGTGCCGACGAGGTGCCGTTCGTGGACCTAGGTGAGGGCAACATGTTGAAGGTCCTCCAGGTCTTCCGTCTCGAGAACGTCTGGATCACCGAGAACATCTTCCAGCGGGGCTTCGAGTCCCCCAAGCACGTCCACACCGGCAATGTCTGGGGCCACACCACCTCGGGTGCGTGGAAGTACAAGGAGTCGGACTTCGTCAACCGGGCCGGTTCGTTCTTGTACGAGCCAGCAAGTGCGGCCCACACACTGCAGATCCTCGAAGATGACACCCATGTGCGTTGGCACATCCATGGGGCCAATCTCAACCTCGGCGATAACGGTGTCGTCACCAGCATCATCACCGGCGAGTCGCGCTTGGCCTACTACTTCGAACTCTGCGAACTTCAGGGGTTCGGGCGCCCTCCCGTTCTGATCCACTGAGCCCGTATCCAGGATGATCCGGCTCCGGTTGATCCTGGTACTACTGCTTCAGCTCGCAGGCCTGATGGCACTGAACCTGGTGGGCCGCTGGATCGCTCATGCCCTCCGCCTGCCCTTACCTGGAAATGTGGTCGGCATGGTGATCCTGTTTGTACTGCTGCTCACCCGGTTGGTACGACTCGAATGGATCGATGCGACGGCAACCCTGTTCAACCGACATCTGGCGTTCTTCTTCATCCCCATCGCCGTTGGGCTGCTGGGCTACGGGTCGGTCATCCGAACTGACGGCGCAGCCATGATCCTCATCGCCGTCATCACCGTCACGGCGGGCATCGCTGCTACCGGCGCGGTGGTGACCTGGTGTCAGCGCACCAGCCAACGTGATCCATGAGCGTGCGGATCACGTTGTTGACGGCAACCTCGATCGCTATCACCGTCGGTGCCTACGCCCTCAGTCGGTGGATCGGCATCCGTCGTCCGTCTCCACTGACCGTGCCCGTGTTCCTAGCGACACCGATGGTGATGGTGGTGATCACGGTTACGCACATCGGGCTGTCCGGCTACTCGCGCGCGAGTGGGATCGTGACCTACTTCTTGGGTCCGGCCACCGTGGCCCTCGCCGTGCCCTTCTACCGCCGTCGACGCGTGCTTCTGGACAACGTGGTGCCGTTATGTGTCGGTCTGGTCACGGGCACGGTGGTCGCCATGGTCAGTGCCGTCATGCTGGCTCGCTTATTCGGGCAGTCTCATGCCCTACAGGCGGCGTTCAGCCTGAAGACGGCCACTGCACCTGTCGCCATCGCTGAGGCTCCGCAGGTACACGCCGACCCGACGCTGGTGGCCGGTCTGGTCGTCGTCAGCGCACTCCTCGGGACGATGATCGGCCCCAAACTCCTGTCGGCCCTGCGCATCAAAGGGTCGGTAGCTCGCGGAACGGCCCTCGGAACCATCTCGAGCGGGCAGGGAGTGGCGCAGTCGTTAGTCGAGGGAGAACTGACCGGCGCCAGCGCCTCGATATCGATGGCGCTGGCCGCCATCGTGGTTACGCTGCTCGCCCCAGTGGTGGTTCGGATCTTCGCCTGATCCGGGATCGCCGTGGGCCATGGGTGGCTCCTTGGACGCGACGGACGGCCCCCGGAGGGACCGTCCGTGTTGCTACGTGCACTGCAGGCGATGCGCTGGCGGACCAGCGCACGCTCTAGGCGATCAGCCCTCAGCGGCGGGAGCCTCAGCGACGGGAGCCTCAGCGACGGGAGCCTCAGCGACGGGAGCCTCAGCGACGGGAGCCTC
>JBAXCY010000291.1:0-1850 GCA_037141235.1 Acidimicrobiales bacterium
AGCCTGAGCAACTCTGATTGCAGTGGTACCAAGGACCGGGGGCTTCGGCCCCCGGTCCTTGCGCGTCCGGGGGAGTGGATCATCGATTTCGGGAACACCGGGTCGCTCGCGGGCCGTACGATGCTCCCATGACCGACAGCACTGTTCCTGGAGATCCCTCTGAAGCGCCCCTGGTGGGCATGAAGCCCCGCAGCTTCGCCGTCACCGACGGACCGACCCGGGCACCGGCTCGGGCCATGCTGCGGGCCGTCGGGATGGGTGACGACGACTGGGACAAGCCCCAGATCGGCGTGGCCTCCTCGTGGAACGAGGTAACTCCGTGCAACATGCCACTGGCCCGCCTGGCCCAAGAGGCCAAGCACGGCGTGCGCGAGGCCGGCGGATTCCCCCTCGAGTTCGTCACCATCGCCGTGTCCGATGGGATCTCGATGGGCCACGAGGGTATGCGGGCCTCGTTGGTCAGCCGCGAGGTCATCGCGGACTCGGTCGAGACCGTCATGCACGCCGAGCGTTTCGACGGCATGGTTACCCTGGCCGGCTGCGACAAGTCCCTGCCCGGCATGCTCATGGCCGCCGCTCGGCTCAACCTCCCGAGTGTCTTCGTCTATGGCGGCTCGATTCTTCCCGGACGCGTCCGTGACCGTGCCATCGACATCACCTCGGTGTTCGAGGCAGTAGGTGCCAACGCCGTCAATGCCCTCTCCGACGAGGAGCTCTCGCTCATCGAGCACAACGCCTGTCCGACCGAGGGTTCGTGTGCCGGCATGTTCACCGCCAACACCATGGCCTCGGTGGCCGAGGCGCTGGGGATGTCTCTGCCCGGTAGTTCGTCAGCCCCGGCCGTCGACCGCCGCCGCGACGATGACGCCCAGGCCGCTGGCCGGGCCGTGGTGGAGCTCTTGCGTGCTGGCATCCGACCACGGGACATCTTGACCAAGGAGGCGTTCGAGAACGCCATATCGGTGGTCATGGCCCTTGGCGGCTCTACCAACGCCGTCCTCCACCTGCTGGCTATCGCCAACGAAGCCCGGGTGGATCTGACCCTGGACGACTTCAACAAGGTGGCCGCCCGGGTGCCTCATCTGGCCGACACCAAGCCAGCTGGCAAGTACCACATGTCCGACATCGACCGGATCGGGGGGGTGCCGGTAGTTCTGGCCCAGCTCCTCGAGGCCGGGCTACTGCACGGGGACTGCATGACCGTCACCGGCCGTACCATGGCGGAAAACCTGGCCGCCATCAACCCGCCCGCCCCCGATGGCGACGTGGTCCACCACCTCTCCGACCCGATCCACGCCCATGGCGGCATCGCCGTCTTGAAGGGCTCGCTGGCCCCCAAGGGTGCGGTGGTCAAGGTGGCCGGGATCGACAAGCTCCACTTCGACGGCACCGCTCGGGTGTTCAACGGCGAGGCCGAGGCCATGGAGGCCATCCTGTCGGGCTCGATCCAGCCCAACACCATGGTGGTGATCCGTTACGAGGGACCCAAGGGCGGTCCCGGAATGCGCGAAATGCTGGCCATCACTGGAGCCATGAAGGGTGTGGGCAGGGGTGCAGACTGCGCCTTGGTCACCGACGGCCGGTTCTCGGGCGGCACCCACGGGTTCTGCATCGGGCACGTCTCGCCGGAGGCAGTGGACGGGGGACCGATCGCCCTGGTGGCCGACGGTGACCGGATCGTGGTGGATGTGGAGAACCACACCATCGATCTGCTGGTGGACGACGACGAGCTCGATCGACGCCGGGCCAACCTGAAGCATCCCGAGCCCCGCTATACGCGCGGTGTGCTGGCCAAGTACGCCCGCCTGGTGACCGGAGCCGAGCACGGGGCGGTCACTGAGCCGTAGGCG
>JBAXCY010000292.1:0-1845 GCA_037141235.1 Acidimicrobiales bacterium
GGATCTGGTTCGCCATCTGCATACTCCGTCCTGTCGGTGGTGTGGGCCCGAGTGTCGGCCAGGCCTGCCCGCTGATTGCTGATCGGTCGGGGGTGCCGACACCGTAGCGGCCACCATGGACCCACGGCTAGCGGTTACCGACGCCACCGCTACCACCACCTCCTCGGGGTAGCCGCATTCCGGTCCAGGCAGCCGATAGGGTCGAGACATGATCGAGCAGGTAGTCGACCGTTGGCACGCCTACATGCGAGGGGATCTACCCGGGGCCCTCGACGAGCTGCTCGACGATGACGTGATCTTCTACTCGCCGATCGTGTTCACACCCCAACGGGGCAAGGCCCTGACCACCCTCTATCTGCAGGCCGCCTCCCAGACACTGCCCGGCGACCCGTCCGCCCCTGACGTCGCCCCCCAGACCGATGCTGACTCCACCAGTTCGGGGGGCTTTCGCTACACGAAGAAGGTCCTGGCCGGCGACACCGCCGTGCTCGAATTCGAGACCACCGTCGAAGGGAAGTACGTCAACGGCGTCGACATCATCCGCTGCAACGACGCCGGACGCATCGTCGAGTTCCGAGTGATGATCCGGCCGCTGCAGGCGGTCAATCTGGTGCACCGGCAGATGGGCCAGACCTTGGAGCAGATGAAGCCCACAGCGTGAGCCAGTAGGGGCGAGCGAGTCTGCAGTCGCCACGCCCGGACCAGACCGACCATCGGGAGAGATTGATGGCCCGTAGACTGGTCCGGTGATCCACAGTCAGAACCCGTTGGTCGTCGTGGTGGTGTTGGGGGTCGTGCTGGCTGTTCGACTGCTGTCCTCGCAGCGCCGCAAGAGCGCAGGTCGATCGTCGACCCCGCCGAGAGCCAGCGGATTCGCCGCTACCACTCACCAGGGAGCGCCTCAGGGGGAATCCCAGGTGGAGCCTGCAGGAGAGCAGGCGGTCCCGTTGGGCACTGCTGTCACCGGACCTGCCTACACCGGGACCGCTCCCGGATGGTTCACCGACCCGTTCGTCCGTCACGAGCAGCGCTACTGGTCGGGCGCGGCCTGGACCGAGCACGTGCTCGACCAGGACATTCCAGCCCTTGATCCGCCGCCTACCCCACGGGCGCCAAGTACCTGAGTACACCGGCAAGGCTGGCTGGCTGCAGCATGCTCGGGTAGCTGGCGAACCTAGGAGACCAGTAGGTAGAGGTTGTCGACGATCAGCCAGATACCTACCACCAGGGCGATGTACATGATCACCTTGTCGGTGTGGTCGGCGACCCACGCACGCGTAGCGCCCAAGAAGGCCTGGGTCCGCTCCGGTCTGACCAGGGCGTAGATCTCGACGGCCAGATAGGTCCCGGCCGACAGGAGCACGAATCCCAGGAGGGCCAGCGAACTCTCCCACGAGGACAGCTCGGCATCGATGACGATGGCAACCCCGGCTGCCACCAGGCCCCAGGGCTGGGTGAGGACCCCGAGCATCACGGCGAACCAGGCGGACATGTTGTCCGCACTGCTCTGCCACTTGGGCGGCTTCTTCACCTTCTTCGGCCGGTCCATCATGCGCCGTCGTCTGGCCGCGGCACCCAGAAAGGCCACACCGATCACTATCTTGACGATGAGCACGGCTTGGGACGGAGCGGTCGACGGCTGGGGTGGGTGATTGGCCGTCGCCACCAAGGTCAAGATGACCACGGTGGCCAGCGATAGCAGCCACCCGACGATGAATGCCGCAGCACGCCGTACACCTTTGGCCGATGCCAGCACCAGAGCGAACGCTGTGAATGGAATGGGCTCGAGCGAGATAGCCAGTCCGATGATGACGAGGTTCAGTACGAGCATCAGTCAGCTTTCGT
>JBAXCY010000293.1:0-1681 GCA_037141235.1 Acidimicrobiales bacterium
CGTCAGGACAGGGTCGCCCCGTCCATGTCGTCAGGACAGGGTCGCCCCGTCCATGCGAATGTCGGCCCCGTTCATGTGCGATGCCTCATCTGAGGCGATGAAGGCGATAGCGGCGGCGATCCCCTCGGGCGTACCGAACGGCCCGAGCGGGCTGACCCGGCGAAGCAACTTCGGATTTGCCCCCTCCGGCAATGAGAACGACAGGGTGATCGGCGTGTCGATGGCCCCCGGGCTGACGCTGTTGCAACGCAGTCCCTGCTCGGCGTACTCGATGGCCAGCTCGCGGGTCATGGCCAGGACCCCGCCCTTCGAGGCCGAGTAGGCCACCGCCCAGGGCTGTCCGGCATGGGACGCCGTGGACGCCAGGTTCACGATGTTCCCCTTGGAAGCCAACAGGTGAGGCAGCGACTCGCGGCACATGAGGAACGTGCCCGTCAGGTTGACCGTGATGATCCGGGTCCACTCCTCGAGGGTGACCTCGTGGGAGTGGCTGAACGACAGGATGCCGGCCACGTTGACCAGCACATCGAGGCCGCCCAGTTCCTCGACAGCGCCCCCCACGATGGCCTTGACCCCGTCTTCCGTCGACACGTCACCGGTCCGGGCCACGATCGTGCCCGACAGCCCATCGGCCTCGGCGGCCACTGCATCCAACGCATCGGCGTTGACGTCGACGGCCACCACGGTGGCTCCCTCGTCGGCCAACCGCAGGGCGGTGCACCGGCCGATGCCCGAGGCCCCTCCGGTCACCAGCACCTTGCGTCCACTGAATCGTTCCATCGTCATGGCGGCACTGTAGGACGGATCGTCGGTCCGGCGTTGCCCGAATGAGCCGATGCACGCATCGATGGCGAGGAGCGTGACAGGCTCCATGGCGTTGTGGACCCAGCCAACGAAGAGGTCGCCATGCCCACCGCACATATCGACGATATCGACCTGGCGTACAAGCTGTCCGGCTCGGGACCACGCGTCCTCTTCTTGAATGGCTCGGGGGCAACCCTGGAGCGCTCCGCTCCACTGCTCGGACTCTTCGGGACCGACATCGAACTGCTCGCTTTCGACCAGCGGGGGCTCGGGGGCAGCGGACCAGCCCCCGGCCCCTACGACATGGCCCGGTGTGCGTCCGATGCACTGGCTCTGATGGATGCAGTGGGATGGGAACGTGCACGGGTGCTCGGGGTGAGCTTTGGAGGAATGGTGGCCCAAGAGCTGGCCGTCACCGCCCCGTACCGAGTGGAACGCCTGGCGCTGCTGTGCACATCATCAGGTGGGGCCGGTGGGTCCTCGTACCCGCTGCACCAGCTCGAATCGCTCCCCGTCGACCAACGGGCCGCAACCAGAGCGGGCCTCATCGACGATCGCTTCGACGAGGCTTGGCTGTCCAACCACCCGGGCGACCGCGGACTGGTTGATCTCCTGGCCCGTTCAGACGACGACAGCGACGATGCGGTCGTGGCCGGCAGGCGGGCGCAGCTCGAGGCCCGCCGAGGACACGACGTCTGGGATCGGCTCGATGCCATCACCTGTCCGACCTTCGTCGCCTGCGGGCGCTATGACCCGATCGCCCCCATGGCCAACAGCGAGGCCATCACCTCTCAGATCGCCGGGGCCGAACTCCACGCCTACGAAGGCGGCCACGCCTTCTTCGTCCAGGACCGAGCGGCCCTGCCCGAGATCGTGG
>JBAXCY010000294.1:0-1679 GCA_037141235.1 Acidimicrobiales bacterium
AAAGGGGGTATCCGGCTTAGTGCAGTAGCCCCTACAGTTAGTGGTCATGGCATTGACCGCCGGCGTCCACTACCCCAGCAACTACGCCGAGTTGCTGAGCTGGTTCCCCAACGATGAGAGCTGCCTCGACTACCTCGACTGGCTGCGCTGGCGTGACGGGTTCGAGTGCCCGCACTGTGGCTTCACGCAGTCGTGGGTGCTGTCTGACGGGCGCCGTTCGTGTGGCGGGTGCAGCCGTCGTGTATCAGTCACCGCTGGCACCATCTTCCACCGGACCCGCACGCCGCTCACTGTCTGGTTCGCCGCTGCGTGGTTCATGACGACCCAGAAGGATGGAGCATCGGCTCTGGGCCTCCAACGGGTCCTCGGCCTCAGCTCCTATGGCACGGCCTGGACGATGCTCCACCGGCTTCGGACGGCGATGGTGCGCCAGGGACGGGACATGTTGCGAGGGGATGTGGAGGTTGATGAGACGTTCTTCGGTGGCCCCCGACCCGGTAAGAGAGGCCGGGGTGCGGGCGGCAAGACCATGGTCATCATCGCCGTCGAGACGTTGAGCCCGAAGGGGTTCGGTCGATGTCGAATGGAGGTCATCCCGGACACACTGACGCCCACCCTGCGGACCTTCCTGCGGGCGAACATCGAGCCCCTGTCTATCGTGATGACCGACGGACTCTCGTCCTACCCGCCGGCCATCGGAACTTGGTTCACCCACAAGCCCACGAACGTGAAGGGCTCGGGACAGCCGGCTCACGTTCCCTTGCCGGGCGTCCATCGCATCGCCAGCCTCACCAAGCGCTGGTTGCTGTCCACTCACCAGGGCTCCGTGGACCCCGTGCATCTCCAGTCGTACCTAGACGAGTTCTGCTTCCGCTTCAACCGCCGCAGCGCTCGCCAGCGGGGGATGCTCTTCTACCGCCTCCTCGAACAGGCCATCCAGGCATCGCCGGTGCGGGGTGAGGACCTATTGGTGCGCACCATCCCCAAGAAGACCAAGCCCACTCCACCCAGCATCCACAAGAGCCACCCGGACACCCTCGAACGAGACATCGAGCCTCTGCCGTGGCGGAGGGCGGCTCCGGTGTGACCGTCGTTGGGTGGGTGGCGCATCAGACACGAGCGGCGGACTGTCAGTAGTGCGAGACTTGGACAAGACGAGACCGAGGTGCGAGATGACAGACCTGCTCGAAGGTGGCACGACCGAGGCACTGCGCAACTCCCCGGCACATGCCCAGGTGATCCGCCGCTGGGTTGCAGCGGGGTTCCTCTACCTCTTCACGGTGCTGGGCGCGCTTGCCACGTTCGGAGGTACATCGGCCATCGGCAACCCAACGCCCTCCGGCATCTCTGCTTCCGCACAGCTGTTTCTCGTCGGTATGGGAGCGTGCCTCGCCCTGCTCTGCGTACTGCCGACGGTGGGACTGGCCAGGCGAGTCCGGCTGCGTTCAGCCAAAGCAAGTTGGGCCACCATCGTGGTCGGATGCCTCGCACTCGTCTCAGCTGTCGTCGGGTTCTTCGGTCTCTTCCTCTGCGGCATCCTCCTGATAGTCATCGGCTTGCCGCTCACCAAGTTCCAGCAGCCCTCGTAGGCCGCCTGGGTGGCACCTCAGGTCAGCCCCGGCACCCCAATCCAGCACCACAAGATGTAGGGGCTACTGCACTAAGTCGGATACCCCCTT
>JBAXCY010000295.1:0-1672 GCA_037141235.1 Acidimicrobiales bacterium
GTTTCATCGTCATAAACGATGTCCACCAAATGGGACCTACGGCATTTGGTGGAGGCGATGGGACTCGAACCCCTGACCTCTTGACTGCCAGGCGGATCTGGGCAATTTTGTCTTAGCGGCCCTGACCAGCCAATTTGGTCAAAAGTCCTGGTCAACAACGAAATTGTTTCCCCATCACTGTCCGCCGGTGACCGCTAGTGACCGCCTTTCTCCATCCTTGCGCGGGGATAGCGCGGGGATAGCGCGGGGATAGCGCGGGGATAGCGCGGGGATAGCGCGGGGATGGGACGACTGACCGAGCGCCAATTCGGGCTGGCGGCGATCACCCGTACTAACTCCGGTACGGGGATACTTGGTAGGATGGTGATCTACCAAGTGAACGGGGGTCGCACATGGCGACGTCAGCCGAGTTTCTCGTCTCGACCAGTGGCCAGATGTCGGTGCCCGCGGCCGTCCGGCATCGATGGGGGTTGGACAACGGTGGACGGGTCACTGTGGTCGACCTGGGCGACGCCGTGGTCCTCCTGCCCCCCGGCGGGCGCCAGGAGATCCTGGCCAAGGCGCTGACAGCGGACCAGCATCGTCAGTTCGTCAGCGACCTCGACGATCCTGATCTGGCCACCACGTAGGTGGCATCCGTCGTCGTCGACGACCATCTGCTCCGTGACATCCTAACGGGACAGCGAACGTCGGACTTGGACGGCATCGCCCCCGACGGCATAGCTACGACCGGCCTATGGCTCTTCCGGCTTTGCGCCTCCTTTGCCGATCCCGAAGTTGCCGGCAAGCTGTCCGGACCGGTGGCCGGTCTACCGCCCGACATCCAGGATCGGTTTCGAGCGCAAGTCATCGCATTGCCCGCCGAGATCGAGGTTCTTGCGATGCACGAGCTGTCCTGGCCGATGGCAGTGCTCCAACAACATCATCGGAGTGAAGGACGCGGCATGTCCGCCGCCATGGTCGAAGCACTTGCTGCGGCACATCAGCTCAATGCTGGCATCGCTGTCTCGACACGTGACGTCGGGCCCAATCTTCGGGCCTCGGCCATCGCCGATGGGATCGCATTCCATGCCCTGTAGCTAGATCTGGCACCCGATGTGATCTGGCGCACTCGCCACGGACAGTTGTCTGTTGATCGCCCAGGGGAACGACTCAGACCCGGCGGTAGGGGGCACCGATCAGTTGATCGGAAACCACGTGTTGCCGTCCAGCACTGCGTCAAAGGCCTTCAGCGGATCGTATGAATCACCCTGGCTGTTGTCTGCCCGTCTCAGGTCATTTCCGCCAGTGCTCGGCTCTGCTCCACTCGTTGCCCGGACCAACTGACCTTCGAATGGTCAATCGGGCGGAGGATCGTTCGCCTCGATGGCGCCACCACGAATCAATCGTGACGGCTTGCCCGCTGAGAACCACCTCAGTTCGTGCAGCCCGTAGGGATCCACGTACCAGCCTTCGGGGTGAGCACCGGAAGTCACTCCTCGATGCTACGTGATACGAGTCAGCAAGGCACCGCAGACCCGTCCGCCCGTGAGCCGTACCGAGGCGACCTCTGATTCGCGCGGGGATGGGGCGGGGATGGGGATTCCGGGCCTCGGTCCCGAGGCGCCCGCCAGCGCCTGACCTGCACACTTCGAGTGGAGGTAAGGGGATTCGAACCCCTGACCTCTTGACT
>JBAXCY010000296.1:0-1622 GCA_037141235.1 Acidimicrobiales bacterium
GGGACTCAAGTATTCCAACTATAGGCCGATGGACTGGTGAGCGGTCGTGAACCAGGAGGTGGATCGAGTGAGTGATTCTGAAGCGTTCCGTAGGTGCCCCCACTGCGCCACTGAGGGGATTCCCATGTTGGTGGTCTATCCCCGACTGGTGTCCGGTTCGGCCACGAACTGGAAGTGCCGGTCGTGTAACCGGTACTGGTCTGACACCCAACTGCTCGTGCTCAGCGCGTCTTAGGTCATCCCGGGGCGACAACGGATGCACCTGTAGGCCCGACCGCGTCCATGACTTACAGGACAGGTCCGATCAGCGTGGTCTGCCTCGAACGCTGGGCCAGCATGGTGGCGAACTCGCCCATGGCGTTGAGAGCGGTTTCAGCCTCCTCGTCCGTCGTGCCGAGGAAGGGCCCGAAGGCGGCGTTCCCCATGAGGTAGGTGAGGAACACGTTGGCGCAGATCGGGACGTACTCACCCTCGAGCCCAAAGATGAGCGAGATCGACTCCTCGATGGCGTGGACCAACGGAGGCTTGATGTCGCCGGTCTCTCCGGCCGCCAGGCTGCTAGCGGCCAGGAACCGGTACAACCGGAACCAAAGAGAGATCTCGGGGATCGACATGATCTGGGTCACATAGTTGCCGGGTTGTCCGATGCTCAGCACCGGTTGATCGGCCCGGACCATGTCGCTGATACGGCGGCCGAGATCGTCGGCGACGGCTGCTAGTAGCCCGTCTTTTCCACCGAAGTAGCGAGTGATGTAGTTGGTGGCCGTGCCCGACGCCTCGGCGATCATCCGACTGGTGATCTCTTCGACCGAGTGAATCTGCAGCAGATCGATGGTGGCGGCGATCATCCGGGCTTCGTTGGCCACCTGGATGGGGAGCCTGCGCTTGGGGACATACTGGGCTTGGATCGGGGTATCGATGACGGTCACGGTGGGCCGACTATACCGGTCCTCGCAACCGAACTGCTACCACTTTTCTGCCCAGAATCCGTTTGAGAAGCCTCCTGGGTTGCAGGTTGGTTGCTCAATCAGCGTAATTGTGTAACGCGGTGACCCAGTCGGTGGCGATGGCGCTCTGCGCGGCAGTAAGCGTGAGGGTGCCCGAACAGACCAGGCGACGGAGGACGGACTCGAGGGTGTCCTTGGAGTTGTACGTCGAGGTTGCACCTGGTCGGTCGTTGGGCTGAACCCACAGGTTGGCCGGGTCGTTCGGGTCGCCGCCGAGTTCAAGGGGGATGAGATGGTCGTACTCGCCCGTGGAGAACGACCCGGTGTAGTTGTAGGCGGCAGCTGACCCCCGTTTTTCGGCCCCGGTAATGCTCGACGGTGGTCGGATGGTCGATGTCCACCCTGATCGGCAGATGGTGGAGCCGATGGTGGCCTGGGTCACCTGAGGGTTGACCGCTCCTGGGGTGCATGCCGGATCGGGCAGGGTGTCACCCCCGGTGGTTCGGTAGTGACAGGTGCCGGGATCTGGCTGGCGTTGCACGGTGTACGTGGACTGCGCACCGGGCCCGATGACGATGCCCGGGGTGCTGACAGCAGCAGTGCTCCCTGTCGACGGGGGAGTGGTTGCCTGGTCGGTGGAGACACTCGATCTGCACGCTGCCAGCGCGATTGCCG
>JBAXCY010000297.1:0-1585 GCA_037141235.1 Acidimicrobiales bacterium
CGTCGGGCTCATAACCCGAAGGTCGCAGGTTCAAATCCTGCCCCCGCCACCAAGTTCGAGTTGCAGTACTCGGAAGCAAGAATGGCCTAGGTCTCCGACCTGGGCCATTGTGCTGTCCGGGGTCGTCTCGGACGGCCGATCGGGTGACCTCGGGCCCGTGGTATCCGTTTAGTGATACTGCAATACCCTCCGTTTCCAGGGCATTATGAAGTCATGACTTCGTCGGTGACGCTCGGCAGGGTTGCCGACATCGCGCAAGAACAGTGGGGTCTGGTCACACGCCGCCAAGCCGATCTGGCCGGTGTCCCCCGGACCACGCTCGAACGTCTGACAGCCCCCGGCTCAGCCTTGGAGCGAGTCGCCCACGGTGTTTATCGCCTGATGGGAGCGCCCATCCCTGATCACCAGGAACTGTGTCCGTGGCCATAGGAGAGTCTCCGGTTGTGGCCACCCGAGGTAGTCACTGTTGGCCACCAAAGTCTCCACTCCTCGCTGAAGTAGCCACCTGAGGTAACCCCTCGACGGCCTGAACGCGCCCCTGGCGTGCAGACCCCTCTGCATCGAGGGTGTAGGGAAGCTCCTCTCAGGGAGTTCTCGCCCAATGTCGTCCCGGTCGATGAAGGCCACCAGGTCGACGAGCGCAGCGTCGATCCGGTTGGCCCGGTCGAACGCCGCGGTCATGGCGCGGTCATGGCCCGGGCGCTGGCCGTGATTACGAGGTGGGGAATCGACACGCATCCCTGCGAGCACATCCGTCGGCCTGTAGATCCCGGCGCCGACGTGCACCGATGACCCGCTGCACGCGCTCGGACAAACGGTGCCGGTGGGCAGACTGATGCCATGTCCCCATTCGACCTGGTCGTCCTGGCCCACCACGACAATCCTGGGCCTCAGGCTCTGGACATGGTGGCCCGAGCTGAAGCGGCCGGTGCGGCAGCCACGGTCTGGTCCCCGCGCGACTTAGCCGTGGAGGTAGACGATTCAGGAGCCCGCATCCTGCACCGAGGGAATGCCGTGCAGCCAGGTGTGGTGCTGCCTCAAGGGATCAACCGTTCGTTCGCCTTCTGTCGCCCGGCGCTGCGGGTCCTCGAGGGAATGGGTACAGCCGTGGTGAACTCGGTGGAATCCAGTGAGTTCTGCATCGACAAGGTGGAGACGACCCGTTTGTTGGCGGATGCCGGGGTACCGGTCCTTCCCACTCGGGCACACCCATGGGGAGCGCGGGCCATAGCGATGCCCCCCTGGGGGAGTCCGGTGGTGACCAAACCGGCCGTCGGGTCAAATGGGGACGGGGTGCAGTCGCATGCAACCGTGGACGCAGCCCGTCGCCACCTGTCCGGCGACCGGTTACTCGGTCCGTCAGGAGCAGTCGGGACGGAGTTGCTCCAACCGATGGCGGACGGCGCCGGCGAGGATGTGCGGGTGGTTGTCATTGACGGGGTCGCCCGTTCGATCACGCGTAGGCGGGCCCTGACCGGGTTCGTGACCAACGGGGCGAATGCCACTGCTGAGGCGGTTGATGACCCGGAGGCGGCTCAGGTAGCCATCAAGGGCATCGCTGTGCTCGGGCTGACGTACGGGGCGG
>JBAXCY010000298.1:0-1573 GCA_037141235.1 Acidimicrobiales bacterium
ACCGTGCCAGCGATCCTGGTCGCCGTCCAGACACGCGAGGTGCCAGCCGCCAGATCCGTGGTGTCAACCGGAGGGGTCAACGTGTTCGCCCCCGGATCCAGCACGTTGATCGACGTAAACGGAATGGTGTTCACGCCGGTGTTTGTCACCGTGATGTCGTAATTGATGGTGCCGTCCGGCGCAATCGTGGCCGGGCCGGCCTTGCTGATTGCCACGTCCGTCGGGCAGGTGATGACCGACGTCGCGGTGGAGCTGTTGTTTGACGTATCCGGCTCTGAGTAGCCGGGAGGCAGATTCAGCGTCACAGTGGCCGTGTTGGAGACACTGGCCCCGCACTCGGCCCCGGCGAGCTTGGTGGCCGTCCACACCCGCGAGGTGCCAGCAGCCAGATCACTGGTGTCCTCGGGAGGGGTCAACGTGTCCGCCTGCGGATCCTGCACGTCAATCGACTTGAACGGAATGGTGCCCGAACCGGAGTTCGTCACCGTGATGTCGTAGTTGATGGTGCCGTTCGGTGCGATCGTCGCCGGGCCGGACTTGCTGATCGACACGTCGGTCGGGCAGATGGTGGTGGCCAGCTGCTTGAGCAGTGCCTCCAGGTCTGCTGGGTTCGACGCCACGGCGTAGTCCTGTCCAACCGTCGGGCCACTGATGGCCTTCAAGTTGTTGAGGGCGATGCCGCCGCCCACGCCCACTGCGAGGATTGCCTGCTCGTCACCCGTTGCGTCGAGCGTGTCGGGATTCTTGGCGAGGTTCGCAGAGGCAATCCCGTACGTGATGTTGGCCAGACCGTCGGTTCCAACCTGGTGCTTCGTTGGGTTGCCGTCGGTGATGAATACGACCACGTCCACGTTCGAGGTTGCGGCGTCCTGAAGGGCTGCATCCCAGTTGGTGAGGCCACTCCCGGATGTGGCATTGGCCACCGTGGCGACGAAGCTCTGCGCGTCGCTCTGCCCAGCAGCGGTCGCGAGGTCATACGGCGTTGTTCCGGGGATGGAGGTGTCGGCGAAACTGGCGATCTTCAGCGACGTGTGGGTACCCGCGAGCTGCGTAATGAATGCATTCGCAGCATTCTGGTAGTCCATCCCGAACCCATAGGTTGAACCAGACGTATCGATGACCATGAGCACGTTGAGCCCGGCTCGGCAGGTCGTCTGGATTGTGGGATTCACCCGCTCGTTCACGAAGCGTGTGCTGGCCGGACCGGGGATGGCGAGCTTGGTACCGGCCGCCATGACCGTGGTCTTGGTGCTCACGTACTGCATTGGTGCCCCATATGGCTCCAGTGTGTAGATGGAGAGCCAATTCGGGGGTGGGGTCGCCTCGCGCACGTAGTAGTCGCCGGAGCCAACGGATGCGCTGGCCAGTCCGGCTCCGTCTGTGGGGTTGGGGAATGGGGTCACCGACACAAATGAACTGGTGGTGGACCACTCCATTGTTGCGCCGGCAAGCGGCATGGCGAAGCCATCCGCACTGTTGTTGGCGATATCGCGATACCCACCCTTGTGCACCTCAAGGGTGCCGGGCCCGGACACGACCGAGGCCGACAGGGTTGGGACCGCCGCGATACCGA
>JBAXCY010000299.1:0-1571 GCA_037141235.1 Acidimicrobiales bacterium
GGCGCGACGAAGTACACCGAGACCAGTACCGGGGCGACGAAGACCAGTGGTGTGTGCAAGGTGGCTGGTTCTGGTAGTGCGCGTCGGGTGACGTGCGTGATCACGCTTAAGACCGGCAAGTCGACGCTCACGGTGTCGGCGGTCAAGACCACGGCGGTGCTGGCGAAGGCGGGCCGGGTGCAGACCGTCTAGGGCGTGCCGCATGCTTGCCTCTGGGGTACCCCGACGCGCTAGGTGCGCGCTTGGGTGCCCCCGATGGGAAAAGGGTGGGAACCAGATGAATCGACGTGCCTAGG
The DNA here is from genome assembly GCA_037141235.1 of Acidimicrobiales bacterium. Lineage (GTDB taxonomy): Bacteria > Actinomycetota > Acidimicrobiia > Acidimicrobiales > RAAP-2 > Bog-756. The sequence continues at coordinate 297 of JBAXCY010000299.1, forward strand.
GTTTTCCCTAGTAGTCATTTGGTTCTGCCAGCTTTACGGGATGTTATGGACAAAACCGTGCAACCCGAGCAAAGGCCCACTATGAGAGCTCACCCGGCTAGCCGCACCAATCTGACCTTGAAGTCACCCTTGCGGCGCGCTGCGGTCGCAGTGACAGCATCGGCACTCCTCGCGCTCGGAGTGGGCGTCGGAGCGACGCCCGCGTCGGCCGTCATTTCGCCAGTGTGCGGCAACGGTGCCGGTGAGGCGATGTGCCTGACGTTCCCCCTCCCTGACCTAGCGAGTACGGGATCGAATGTGTACGTGGGCCTTCCACTCTCAGGCGCGAGCGCTATCTACGTCGATTGGGGTGATGGCTCCGCGGTCGACGGCCCCATCAACGCGGTGGGGGCGGCACCGGTCGGCCACTACTACACCGTGGGTGGCACCACCCAGGCCAAGATCTACGGCACGAGCCTTGACCAGTTTGGAAACGGCAGCAGCTGGTACGGCGTTGACTCGCTGGGCAGCGTCGACTCATGGGGCGGCCTGGGGTTGACGTCACTGGTGGGAGCGTTCAACATGTCCGTGGCTTTGACCTCGGTGCCTGCGACGCTTCCCAGTACAGTCAGCGACATCAGTGGCATGTTCCAATCGTCGAGCTTCTCCGGCGATGGCAACATCGGCCTGTGGGACACCACCAATGTCACCGGCATGGGTGGCGTGTTTCAGTTTGCAACATTTTTCGACAAGTCGCTCGGCTCCTGGCAGATGGGCGGCGTGACCGACGCGTCCGGCATGTTCAATTACTCGGGCATGTCAGTGCAGAGCTATGACGCCACTCTGAATGGGTGGGCGTTGCAGACCCTCGAGAGATCACTGACAGTGGGCGCTACCGGTCTGTACTACAGCCCTGCAGGCAGCACAGCGCACGCCACTCTCCAGACCGGCCTCAAGGCCTGGCTCCTTGATGACGCTGGATCCGCAACAGAAGCCCAGATCATTGGCGCCTCCATATCGGGGACAGAGCAGATCAGGCAAACCCTGCAGGTGAGTGTTACGACGTCCTACCAGCCCCAAATCGGATACCAGTGGCGCTACTCGTCAACCGGTTCTTCCCCGTGGACCAACATCGATGGGGCCGTGGGACGCACCTTGGTGGTGCCCGACTCTGCGGTCGGAAAGTACCTGCAGGTGGTCGTCATTGCCGATAACTCGGTCGGCATGCCGGCTACGGTCCTCGCTGGTCCCACCAACCTCATCGCGGGCATTGATCCGTCGGTGGGAACTGTGACG
>JBAXCY010000300.1:0-1504 GCA_037141235.1 Acidimicrobiales bacterium
GCCCTGTCTGTCAGGCTGACGTGAGACACCTGCTGTAGTTGATCATCACTCCCGGGCGACACAGAAAGACCCGAAACCATGACCCTGACCGACAATGCACCCTTGACGTCACGCGCCCAGAATGGGGATGTGACCGACGACACCGATCCCGCCGCACGGCCCCAGAGGCGAACCTTCACGGCCGAACAGAAGCTGACGATCCTCGATGCCTACGAAGAGGCCGAGACCGGTGCCAAAGGTGCCATGCTCAGACGAGAGGGCATCTACAGCTCGCAGATCACCGAGTGGCGCAAGGCTCGTGATGCGGGCACATTGGCTGCCCTCGGCGGCAAGGCCCGAGGCGTGCGCAGCGCCGACAAGAAAGAGGCCGATCGCCTGCGCAAGCGCAACGCTCAACTCGAAGCCGAACTGGCCAAAACAAGGACGGCCCTCGACATCGTGGGAAAAGCACACGCGCTCTTGGAGATGCTCTCCGAGAGCGCGGACTACGAGGAGAAGTAGACGCGGTGATCGACACCCACCACGACGAACTATCCCAATCGGTCGGCATCAAGAAGGCCTGCCAACTACTGGGCCGGCCTCGAGCCACCCACTATCGCCGCCAGAGTCCATCGGTGGTCCGGGCCGAGCCCGCTTGTCGTCCCCGCCCGGCCAACGCGCTGAGCGAGTCCGAGCGCCAGGCGGTGTTGGATCTGCTGCACCGGCCAGAGCACTGCGACCTAGCGGTCCACCAGGTCTGGAGTCGCACCCTCGACGACGGCCGCTACCTGTGTTCGCCCTCGACCATGTACCGGTTGCTGGCTGTCCAGGGTGAAACGAAAGAGCGCCGGCTTCTTCGGACTCATCCGGCCAAGAAGAAGCCCGAGCTGCTTGCCACCAGGCCGAACGAGGTGTGGTCGTGGGACATCACCAAGCTGAGGGGTCCGGCCAAAGGCGACTACTTCGACCTCTACGTCATCATCGACATCCTCAGCCGCTACGTCCCGGGCTGGCTGGTGGCCGAATCCGAATCGGCTGAACTCGCCCGGGACTTCATCGAAGATGCCATCGTCACCCAAGACGTGAACCCTGGCACCTTGACGCTCCACGCCGACCGGGGTCCGTCCATGCGCTCGAAGCCCGTGTCCCAACTCCTCGTGGATCTCCAGGTGATCCGGAGCCACTCCCGGCCTCACGTGAGCAACGACAACCCCTACAGCGAGGCCGCCTTCAAGACCTTGAAGTACTGCCCGACGTTCCCTGACCGATTCGGATCCATCGAAGACGCTCGAGCTTTCTGCGGCGAGTTCTTCGAGTACTACAACCATGTCCATCGCCACTCAGGCATCGCTTTCCATACGCCGGCATCGGTCCACTACGGCACCGCCGAAGAGGTCAGGATCCAGCGCCAGGCGACCCTGTCTGATGCATTCGCAGCCAACCCGGCCCGATTTCGTCACCGTCCGCCGGTGGCCCCGATCATCCCGTCGGTGGCTTGGATCAATCAGCCCGTTCGAGAGGAGGT
>JBAXCY010000301.1:0-1502 GCA_037141235.1 Acidimicrobiales bacterium
CAGGGCAGGTGCAACGGCGGACCAGCGATGGTGAGGCACACCGGCGGTTACCCGCATACACAAGACGCGCTGTGTCACCAAAGGTCACGGAGCGCTCACGGATGGTTCCTCAAGGGTGAAGCCTTCGACGTACTAGGCGGGACCGATGGAGCGGACGGTACTCAACGAAAAACACCGCCGCTTTCGCGGTGAGCTAAAAGGCGGCCCGTTCCGGTCCCAGAAAATGGTGGATTGAGCACCGTGAGTGCCTGTGCTCGCTCTGCGTAGCGGATTACCGCCAATGCATCGGATTGGCAACAGTCCCGTTCCTCAGTCTCTACTCCCGATAGTCGGAGATGGTCCGGTGACACGCAAGCGGGTATCGGTGTGGGCTGAGGAGAGACCCTCGAGAGACCGAGGCTTTACTCCGCTGGTGGCCAGTAGGGCAGACGGTGATCGGCAAGTCGGACTTCGTTGTTCCGATCCAAGTGTGGGGCAGTGGTGACGATGGGCAGACATCAATGGATTCCTAGGTTCGGTGGAGTGTCAACTCGGCGGCGGGTCGTCGTGATGGCGGCACTCATGGTGCCTCTCGTCGGGCTCTTTCCCGGCGAGGCGGCCGCGGCTACTGCACCCGACACAACCATCACCAGCGCGCCTGCTTCGGCCACGTCCAGCACCAGCGCTTCGTTCGCGTTTACGGCCACACTCACCCCGGCCACCTTCACCTGCAAGCTCGACACCGGATCGGCCGCGTCCTGCACGACTCCCAAGTCGTACAGCGGACTAGCAGCCGGCACCCATACGTTCTCGGTCTACGCCACCAGTGGCGGAGCAACCGACACCACCCCGGCCACGGCCACATGGAAGATCGACACAGTCGTGCCGACCACGCCGACCGGTCTAGTAGTCAGTTCCGCCAGTCCGACGTCGACGATCCTCGAGTGGAACGCGTCGACCGATAACACCGCCGTGACCGGCTACGACGCGTACCGGGACGGAGTGCTTCTGGTGAGCCCCGGCAACGTCCTTACCTACAACGACTTGACGGTGGTGGGTGGGAGCATGCACACCTATGCCGTGCGGGCTAGGGACGCGGTGGGCAACGTGTCGGCGTTGACCGCCACGGTGTCGGTTACGGCAGCGCTGGCGTTCAACGCGCACCTGACCAGCGCCCGTACCTGACCGACTTGGTCGGCGTGCACGCCATCGTCAACTTCGGGACGGACCGCTCGGCCACCAACGCCACTGTTGTGTTCGGTCCAGTCAGCGCCACAGGGGTATGCACCTTGAGCACCACGGTGGTCCCGACCCGTCTGTCGCTGTCCCTGAACGGGATCATCAACTACCAGCGGAAGGGCAGTCTCACCTTGGCGGCCGCCGGTCAGTACTGCTACCGGGTCTACCTGAACGGGCCGATCTGCTGGGCACCAACGCAACTCCGAAGTTCACCACTCAGGTAACCGTGGGCTCGACGGGGTTCCGATATCGGTGCTCTCCAACTCGACCAGCACCGTCACCGC
>JBAXCY010000302.1:0-1485 GCA_037141235.1 Acidimicrobiales bacterium
CCGCTGTGGCGCTGATCGGGCGTCACGAACCGGATGCCGCTGTGGCGGTGCTGGTGGTTGTACCAGTCCACGAACGCCAGTACCCAGGAGCAGGCCTCCTCCACGCTGCGGAATGGGCGTCTGGGGTAGTCCGGCCGATACTTGATCGTGCGGAACAGCGACTCCGAGTAGGGGTTGTCGTTGCTGACCCGAGGCCTTGAGAACGACCGCAGGACACCCAGCTCCTCAAGCCGGCTCTCCAGCGTGGCCGCTCTCATGGCGTTGCCGTTGTCGGCATGGAGGATCAGCGTCTGGCGCCGACCCTTGCTGATCCGCTCCCGCAGACAGGCCCGGCTGAGGAGATCAGCGGCGATCTGTGCGTCCTCGCGATCGGCCACATCCCAGGCCACCACTTTGCGGCTCCAGACGTCGACAACGAGGTAGAGGTACAGCCAGACGCCACGCACGCTGGTGGGTAGGTAGGTGATGTCCCAACTCCACACCTCATTGGGGCCTCTGGCCTGCAGCCGTGGCACTGCGCGGGGTTCCTGCGGTGGACGGGCTCGCCCGCGGTGGTGAGCCTGGCCGTGGGCATGCAGCACCCGATAGAAGCTGCGCTCTGAACCGATGTAGACGCCCTGATCGGCCAGGGCCGGCACGATCTGCCCTGGCGGCAGTGCCGCGAAATCGCTCTGGTTGCAGGTGAGCAGGATCCGCTGGCGTTCCTCCTCGCTCAGTCGGTGAGAAACCAGGCGCTGGCTGCCTTTACGACCATCAGTGCCATCCCCATCACCTGTGAACTGACGCCGCCAGCGCTGCAGGGTGCTCAGCCCCACGCCCAGCAGCGTGGCCAGTTCAAAAGATCGTGCACCAGCCGCCATACCGGCATCGAGGATCTCCAGCGCCTTACGGCGATCAACTGGAGAGGTCAATCGTCCCCGCCCTCTCCCCAGTAGGCCTGGATCTTTTTTGACGCCAACAGCAGAGCCGCCGCCTCCGCCAAGGCCTTGTCCTTACGGCGCAGCTCCTGCTGCAGGCGCTTGATCTCCCGCTGATCGGCCTGGTGCCGCTTCTCCAGGTCCTTCTGGTCGGCCATGGTCAGCAGCGGCTGTGCATTGGCATCCTGCGCTGCCTGGCGCCAACGGTCTACCTGCTCAGGGAACAGGCCCCGCTCGCGGCAGTAACCACCCAACTCGGTGGCGTTGAGGCCAGCGCTCTCCAACACCACCGTGAACTTGTCGGCAGGGCCCCAACCATCAGGATTCTTCTGGGTGGCTGGCACCACCTCCCCCTGCAGCCGCCAGGCCTTGCGCCACTTGTAGAGGGTGATCACGTGAATGCCCAGCTCCTGGGCGATCTCAGTGCAGCTCTGCCGGTGGGGAGGCCCCATCCGCCGGCGGACATCAGCCTTGACGGCCTCGCTGTAAGGACGCATTGGTCGGTTCCATCAGGCCCCCTGGTGGTTGAAATGGTCGGAATGGAGAGGCGTCATCTTTCCTGGCAGAG
>JBAXCY010000303.1:0-1474 GCA_037141235.1 Acidimicrobiales bacterium
CTTCACCAGGCAGACGGTAGTGCACCGATCAGGGAAAGCCCTGCCTGGTCATGCACGCCACCCGCAGTGCGGATGGAGCGCCCTGGCTCCGGCCGGTCCATGGGGGCCGGTCGTTGACCCGAAACGATTCAGGATCCAGTCCGGTGTTTCCATCAACGCACGCGCCCGCCATGGAATAGTGGTCATGTGCATGTGCTCCTGACAACTCGCTCGCTAACTCGGCCCGGGGGCTCCGAGACGTACCTGGTCACCGTGGCACGAGCACTCCGTGCGCTCGGTCACGATCTGACCATCTACGCGCCTGAGCTCGGGGCCACGGCACACCGTCTTCGAGGCGAGGGTTTCGAGGTCCTGGACTCCCTCGATGCCTGCCCGGTGCCAGACGTGGCCCACGTACAGCACGCAACGACGGCTTACCGCTTGCGAGGCCGTTTCCCCGATCTTGCAATGGTCTTCGTCTCCCACTCATCCCTCTACGACATCGAGGATGTCCCGGCCTTGGCATCGCCGCAGGCCGTCGTGGTCCTCAGCGATGTCGTCGGCCGGCGGGTCAAGTCCAGCGCATGGGCCGACACTGGTGTGGTCGTCCGCCTCCGTCAGCCGATCGTGATCCCCCATGACGATTTCGCCCTCGGTGCGCTACCAGCTCGTCCCAGTCGTGCGGTCCTGCTTGGATTCCGAACGGGCCCGACCGCACCCCTGCTGCAGGCAGCATGCGACGCGCTAGGCATCGAACTCAGCCAGTCGGGTGGCTTCGACACCAGCGTGGACGACCTCAATCCCGTGCTGATGCAAACAGACATCGTCTTCGCCGTTGGGAGGACACTGCTGGAGGGCCTCGCTGTCGGTCGAGCCGGCTTCCTGATCGATGATCGAGGCATCGGTGGATTCGTGGATGCGGAGAGTTACGACCGGTTCGAAGCCGGTGCGTTCGCCACGTTCGACCCAGAACCGACCACGGTGGGTCGCCTGATCGAGCGGATCGAGCGGTACGAACCGTCATTGGGCCAGGTCGGGAGAGAGCTGGTTCGCCAACACCATGGCGCTCGCCAACATGCTCGTGACCTGGTCGAGGTCTATCGCTCAGCAATCGAGCTCGGACCGCCACCAAAAGTGCTGCTCGAACCGCTTTGTACCCTGGCCTCCCAGCAGGCCGAAGCGCTCTTCCGTTTCGAGGCCCGCGACAGGCAGATGCAGTGGGCTGTAGCCACGAGCGAACGCCAGCGCTCAGAGGTAGAGGCCGCCCGAGCGGTGCTCGAGGAGGGCCAACGGAAGATGGAAGCCGAGCTGCTGCAGCACGAACGCCAAAGTGCCGAGGCCAACAGGGCCCTCAGTGTGCTCGAGGAGAGCCAACGGTCGTTGGCGACCGAGTTGCAGCGGATCAATCAGACCAAGACGATGCGCTGGTCGAGGCCGTTGCGCCACGCATATCAACGAATAGCGCGGCCGGGACCGCGCTGAGGGCTGCCGTCCG
>JBAXCY010000304.1:0-1460 GCA_037141235.1 Acidimicrobiales bacterium
TCCGCCGGCTCGTTCCACCGACAGGGCCATGAAGTCGAGTCTCCGGAACTGCTCTTGGACCAGGGGGTCGATGGTGGGCGTCCACTGCTCCTGAAACCAGGCGACCCGCAGCCACCGGCCTCGGGCATCGAACAGTCCTTCGCACTGGAGCCCGGGCAGCAGCCGCACCGGACCAGCGCTCAGATTCGAGTGATCTCCCTCCACCCACAGCTCGGCGGGGCGGATCAGATGGATCGGCGTGGTGCCCTCTGTTCGGGTGCACTCCGCCAGGATCTCGGCGTTGCGTAGGTCGGAGGGTCCGCCAGCCAGCAGACCCCAGTAGGTGGAGTGCTGTTTCAGGTCCAAGAGGTCTGCATTCAGATCATCGGCAAAGGTCACAGTGAGGTTCTTCAATCTATCCATGCCGAACACCATATGTAGTGGGTGTGACAACCGCTGTCCTCAGAACTTCCTGGTCAGACCCCTACGGGGTCTGACCAGTGCCCACCTCCAGGGGAGGATGTCACACCCATATGGGACAATGGTGTCAGCGAATCGAACGTATCGATTGGCGGAAAGAAACACGAAACAACATGTCATACAGTATCTATTACAACCAGCAGTACACCGGTTCGGAGTACGCCTTCGACACCACTCGCAAGTCAGGGGAGATCGCCACAGCCATCGCTGATGGCCGGGTGGAGGTCACCCTGGTCGACCCCGTCGAGCACACCGATCGGACCACCGAACTGATCCGGTCCGTCCACACCGACGGCTACGTCGACGCCGTCGTCAACGGTGACCCGATGCACCTGGCAGAGTCCCAGGGATTCTCTTGGGATGCCGGTCTGCCCACCATGGTTATCGCCCATTCGACCGGCCTGGTGGCAGGCGTCACCGAGGTCCTGTCCGGCACCAGCCGGGTGGCCGGATCGCTGTCGTCGGGGCTGCACCATGCCCGGGCCGCCCACGGTTCCGGGTTCTGCACCTTTAACGGGTTGGCTGTGGCTGCCCGTGCGGCCAGCGATCTGGGTACTGAGCGGATCCTGGTCCTCGATCTCGACGCCCACTGCGGCGGCGGCACCCGGTCGATGACCGACCCGTCGTCGGTGGTCCAGATCGACGTGTCCACCAACCTGTTCGACCGGTGGGCACCCACTGGTAACGATGCCTTGCTCATCGCTACCAGCCAGGACTACCTGGAGCGGGTGGACGAGGCCCTAGCGCTGTGTGACCAGGTCGGTCCGTTCGACCTGGTCCTCTACAACGCCGGCATGGATCCGTTCGACAGCGGTGTGTCGAAGGACACGCTCGAGATCCGCGAGCAGAAGGTGGCCGAGTGGGCCGCGGCTCGTGAGCACCCACTGGTGTTCGCACTGGCCGGTGGGTACACCAGCAGGCTGTCCATGGCCGAACTGGTCGACCTGCACCTGCTCACTGTCGGAGCGTTCGCATGAGCGGCCGCCACATCTCTGGTGACG
>JBAXCY010000305.1:0-1377 GCA_037141235.1 Acidimicrobiales bacterium
TGGCTCTTCTCGATGAGGCGTGGGGCGGTGTTTTCCGGTGATCCTCCCATAGGCATCCACCACTGAGGCCCCGTGGCCTCCGATTCTTGCGGTTGCTAAGACCAGCGAGACCGGAGGACACGGGACATGAATGACGGTAGTAGCGGCGCGACCGCGTTGTTGGGTATGGACGGCTTTGTCGTCCTGGCCATGATCGAGCAGGACGGCGAACTGTTCATCTCCGTCGAGACCACGGCCAACGTGGTCGGATGTGGGAGTTGCGGTGTCCGAGCGGTTGGCCACGGGCGCTCGGTCACCCAGATACGTGACCTTCCCTCCGGTGGCCGACCGGTGCGCCTGGTGTGGAGGAAGCGAAAGTGGATCTGTCGGGACTCTGACTGTGCCGCCAAGTCGTTCACCGAGCAGAGCGATCTGGTCGAGGATTCGTTGACCAGAAGGGCAGCCGCCGAGATCTGCCGGAAGGTCGGCCAGGACGGCTCCTCGGTGGCTCAGGTAGCCCGCGAGTTCGGGGTCGGCTGGGAATGCGCGATGAACTGCGTCCGCCGCCACGGCGAGCCCCTGGTGGACGACCCAACCAGGCTCGACAACATCGATGCCCTCGGCATCGACGAGCACAAGATGCTCAGTGCCAACGGTGAGCATCACACCCTCTATGTCACCTGTTTCGTCGATGTGATCCGCGGGCGGCTTCTCGACATCGTCCGAGGCCGCAACGCCGACGACGTGGGCTACTGGCTCGCTCAGGGCACACCAGCCTGGCGACAGGCCATCGAGGCGGTGGCCATCGATCCCCACCGGGGCTACCTCAATGGGATCCTCTCCTACCTGCCTGACGCCATCGTCACGGTGGACTGTTTTCATGGCGTGAAGTTGGGCAACTCGATGGTCGATGACATCCGCCGCCGGGTCCAACAAGAGAGCCTGGGCCACCGGGGCCGCAAGGAGGATCCACTGTTCAAAACCAGACGACTGATGACCAGGGGCTGGGAGCGCCTGTCGGATCGCCAACGAGACAAGCTGCTTCGTGCGCTCGATGTCGGCGATCCCGACGGCGAGTGTGGGGCCGGCATCCTCGGCAAGGAGCTCCTCCGTGAGATGTACGCAGCCAAGAATCTGCATGCCGCCAGATGGAAGCTGGTCGCCTTCTACCAACACGCTGCCGAGGCCGACGTTCCCGAGCTCACCCGGCTGGCCAAGACCGTCTCCGCTTGGGAAACCGAGATCCTCAACTACCACGTGACCGGCATCTCCAACGGACCAACTGAGGCCCAGAACCTCATCGCAGAGAAGCTCCGAAGGATCGGCCACGGGATGCGCAATTTCGAGAACTATCGGCTCCGGCTGTTGCTGCACTCGGGAGTCACATGGAACACTCGA
>JBAXCY010000306.1:0-1347 GCA_037141235.1 Acidimicrobiales bacterium
TTAGCGCTTCGGCCGAGTGGCCAACCACCGGGCGAACTCCTCGGAGGTGCCCAGCGCCACCAGGGTGCGGACGCCAAAACCGCTCCCACCCTTGGTGTTGTACCAGCGGTTGTCGTCGGTGCGCGACGGGCCGGCGATATCGAGGTGGGCCCACGGCACATCGCCCACGAACTCAGAAAGCAGCAACGCCGCCGAAAGCGTCCCCGCCTGTCCGGCACGACCGGTGTTCTTCATGTCGGCCACCTCGGACTCGATGTGGGCGGCGTAGTCGTCGGGCATCGGCAGGGGCCATGACGGCTCCCCCGTGCGCGACCCCGCGGCCCGGACCAACTCCAGGAGCCCATCGTCGTTGCCGAGCAGGCAGGCGATCTCCTTGCCCAGGGCCACGACGGCGCCCCCGGTCAAGGTGGCCAGGTCGATGATGGCGTCCGGGCCCGCCTCGACGGCGAGGGACAGCCCGTCGGCCAGGATCAGTCGCCCTTCGGCGTCGGTGTTGAGGACTTCGATGGTCTTGCCGTTGCGGATAGTGAGGACGTCCCCGGGCTTGGTGGCCGTGCCGCTGGGCAGATTCTCCGTCATCGGAACCCAAGCGGTAATGGGGATGCGTCCACCCAGTGCGGCGATGGCATCGACTGCGGCCAGCACGGCGGCCGCTCCGCCCATGTCGGTCTTCATGGTCTCCATGCCGCCAGCTGGCTTGAGGGAGAGCCCCCCAGAGTCAAACGTGATCCCCTTGCCCACCAGCGCCAAGTGGGGAGCGCGCCCGTCGAACTCGTAGGGATCGGCCGGCCGATACTCGACCCGGACCAAACGCGGCGGCTGCTCCGACCCGACGGCGACACCCAACAGGCCACCCAGTCGCTCGGCCGTGATCCGCTCCTCGTCCCACACCTCGACGCTCAGCCCCGCCACCCCAGCGAACCGATCGCTGATGGTCTGGGCGAACCGCATGGGAGTGAGCGAGCTCGGAGGCTCGTTGACCAGGTCGCGAGCCAGGGCCACCGACTCCGCCACCCGGGCGCCTCGTGCCGTCCCTTTGTCCAGGACCGCGTCCTGGACGACCGATCCGGCCGAACCGGAGGTGAGCACCAGTGCCACCAGCCCCTTGGCCGGGTCCCCGCTCCGGAACGCCTCGTAGCGGTAGGCGGCCAGCGAACCGGCCTCGGCTGCGGCCGCGGCCGTGTCGACCAGGGTCTCCCCCGTTACCTCGGGTAACACCAGTAGAGCCGTTCCGCCCTTGCCAGCTGCTCGCACGAAGGAACCGGCCGACCGTCGCAGTGACTCGAGTCCCTTGTCGCCAGCCAGAGCATCAGCGGAGCCGAGTCCGACCAGCACCACGTCAGGACC
>JBAXCY010000307.1:0-1220 GCA_037141235.1 Acidimicrobiales bacterium
TGGACGAAGTCACCACCGCTGCATAAACCGTGTCCACTATTTCTGGGGAACCTCACTTTGCTTCACGTATGACACGTCAGCGGAGTGCGACAGTCGGACCGGCATCGCGTCCCGTAGCTATTCCCGATGATATCGACGCGCCGGAAGTGGCGAAGGCCTCGGGGGTGGTCCGTCTGCCCCAGCACGTCCGATGGAGCGAGCCGGACTTGGACTACGACCTCGACGACCGCGAGCAACGGGCTGAAGTGTACGCGCAGGTGCTTCGCGAGGGGAACGAAGACGATGTCCGCTTCTATGTCCGGATCGAGGACTTGACCGATCTCTGGGACGAGTTGCTCCTGCCTGAGTAGGTGCGGACAGCGTGGAACGCGTGGTTCGAGGAGCGATAGCTGTGCGAACTGGATGCTGACGCTCCAACAGGTTCAGATCGCAGAGGTCGTGGGAGCCTCTATTGGCGACCTGGACTTCGCTCTGGCCGGAGGCGCCGCGCTGATCAGCAAAGAAGTCGTGGACAGGGGGACGAGAGATCTCGACTTCTGTGGACCTGACTGGTGCCGAGGTCGATCCATGCTCCGCCGAAACCGAAGTCTGGTCGGTCGGTGCGCAAGGTTCCTCCCAGTACCTCGGTATAGAAGGTGACGGCTAGGTCGGCGTCGGTCACATTGATCGAGACGTGGTGGAGGGCCAGTGGCTGCATGTGCAGAGTCTGCTCGGTGATCGGAGCCAGCACTGCACATTGCTCGGATCTATCCTCTAGGCATGTCCGGAGTACGCAATGCAGCACCTCGAGGTCTGGCCGGGATCTTCGTTGTGGCCGGCCTCCTCCACTTCCTCCGCCCAGGGTTCTTCGATGGCCTTATGCCCCGGATGATCCCTGGCCGCTTCCATCGGCCGCTGATCTACGGGAGCGGGGTGGCTGAGTTGGCTTGCGCCTACGGTCTGGCCCGTCGCACGCCGTGGGCATCAGCCGCATCCACGGCGCTGTTGTTGGCGGTGTGGCCGGCCAATCTACAGATGGCGCTTGACGCTGGGACGGGTCGGCACCCTGACGGCATGGACTCCCCTCGGGTGGCGTGGGGACGGATGCCGCTGCAACTGCCCATGCTGTGGGCCGCTCGCCAAGCCCGCCCCGGCGGCTCGAGTTCCTCTACCCGGCGACCCTGACTGGACCGGGCGGCCCTTACGAGAGTCGGTGGCCCTGGCTGAACCAGACGACCCTG
>JBAXCY010000308.1:0-1214 GCA_037141235.1 Acidimicrobiales bacterium
TCGAGGAGTTCAGCTGCAGTCAGCATCTCCTCCAAGGTGGCGGTCGCCTCGCGAGCTTCGTAGACGTCCGGGGAAATCTGAAAGTCGAGCGCCCCGATGCGATCGGAACCCGACTCGAGGAGGATGGTCAGGTGATCCAGCCCCAACGGGTCAGTGGCAGATGCGCTTCGTGCGAGGAGCCGATGGAGGATGACCCGTTGCCCCCATCCGTCAGGGGCCGCGTCATCGATGCACCCAGCAATGGCCAGCCCGCCGAGCGGACGGATCGGGCCAGGCTGCAGCGGCAGTTCTGGCAAGTAGAGGGATACGGCCTCAGGTCGGCGTAGGTAGCTCGCTCCGTAGTTGAAGTAGCTGATGCCCTCCTCCACTTGAAGTACGCCGGCAACCACGGGATCGACTGCGCCAGGCAACCACACCCATACATACGCGTTGGTAGGCGCGCCATCAGAAGTCATCGTGCACCTCTAGGCGTCGAGCGCGTACTCGGGCTGGCAAGAGAGTCAGACGGGCACTGGTCTGATCGGCGAGTTGAGCCAGGCTGGTGCGGTCAGGGGAGAGCAGTGGGATGCCGAGCAAGGAGGCAACCTCGAAAACCGTCCCCATAGCCACGCTGGGGTCACCTCGCTCGATCTTCCGTAGCGTCACCGGCGAGATCCCGGCACGCTCGGCAAGGTCGACTGCGGTCCGGCGTCGCTCCCGGCGAGCTCGCGCTACTTCGAGACCGAGGACCTTGGCTGCTTCGTAGACTTGGGGGTGGTAGCTGTGGGTCTTCTTCACTGATACTCCTCATTAGGAGAGTTATTCTATCGTGTAGATATCTAAACGACAGTATAACGTCGTCAATGAGGATGCCATCAAGATTCTCGAGACTCAGTACAGCCCGCCGGCCTCGGCCGAGATCACCGATGGAGACTGAGGTTGTCGGCATGAGGCCGAGTCCCCGCAAGTCCTCTGGAGGGCATTTTCGTGAACCTGTCTGCAGGCCGACCCCTCAACTGTTGCCAGAACCGTCCTGGTCGGCCACGAACTGCCGCAAAACCACCAGGGCCCCTAGATCCTTATTCGCGACCACGGCCTTCGTGACCCACACCGAGCGTGTCCTCGATGCCTTTGCAGCCAGACAGGCGGACGACGCTCGGCGTCAGGCCCAAGGGTTGCCACCACGGACCCGCCGCCGGAAGGTCATCGGTGATCTGGTCGGGGCCGGTGGCGTC
>JBAXCY010000309.1:0-1182 GCA_037141235.1 Acidimicrobiales bacterium
GATTCAGGCAGGATTCAGGCAGGATTCAGGCAGCCGGAACCGGCACCGGCCGGTCGACTCGGGCCCCGAAACCGGCGGACTCGACGGCCGCGGCCATGGCCCGCACCCGGGCCCGGGGCCCGGCCAGCACCATGTACTCGGTATTGCGGACATGCGACACGCGGCCCACCTTGCGGCCCGACGGACCATGGATCCCGATCCGGGCACCCACATAGCGGGCCGAGTCGAAGGCCAGGACCTCGACCTCGCCCCGGGTGGCACACACGGCACGGAGTTCGTCGAAGCTCAGCCACGACTCGTTGTTGTAGGAGAGCACGACCACCTCGGCCGCTACCCGGGCCACCACATCGGTGAGGGCAGGGGCCATGGTCCGCCGCCCGTTGAAGGCACTCCGAGTTTGCGGGTCCCGCAGCTCGGAACGCTTGCAGGCCACGCCGTAGTGGTCGGGTGCGTCCCACGCCACCAGGGTCTCCCATACGTGATAGTTCGAGTCGTAGCGGTGCTGGTTGTAGGGCGGGTCGAGGTAGGCCAGATCCACATCCGGCAGGGCCGACGTGCCCACCAGGGTGCAGGCATCGCCCTGGACGGCATGGCCCGGACCAGCCAGCAGTTCGGGCACGCGCAGGGTCAGCGGGTTGTCGGCTCTCGGGGCCCACTGCTTCAGATAGGCCATCTGGAGCCCGGTGGTGGAGTCGACTCGGTCGGCGGCCTCGAGCAGGCTGGTCAGCAGCACCGGCCACAGAGGTGTGCCGGCATACTCGGCCTCGATCACGGCGCGCACGGCGTCGATCCGGGCGCCGTTCTCGGGCCGGAAGAACCGCGACTCGGTGCAGAACGTCTCGGTGACATACCCCGGGACACCCGGCACTGCGTTGAGCCGCGCCACGGCTTCGGTCACCTCGTCGAGGAATCCGGGAACAGCATCAGGGTCGGTCGCTACATAACAGCGGGCCAGCACGTGGGCGCACCGGGCACTGTCGACCGCCGTCATCTCCACACCCAGGCCCTTGAACGCCTGGGAAACCCGTGTGGTTCCGCAGAACAGGTCGAGGCCGGTGCGAGCCCCGGATGCGGTCACCAGGGCAGCCAGGGCAGGAATCAGTCGCCTCTTCGACCCCAAGTACTTGATCACCGGTGCACTTTCGTCACGCGCACAGCGCCACCCGGCCATGCCCAGGCATC
>JBAXCY010000310.1:0-1132 GCA_037141235.1 Acidimicrobiales bacterium
CCTGGCAGATGGGCCTGGCAGATGGGCCTGGCAGATGGGAGTTTGGACGGTCGCCACACATGCCGGACCGAGCAGGTCTAACCTATTGCGAGCAGTCGACAAGGGAGATACAGAAGTGCAACTCAACCCTCCAGCAGAACTCTTCGGCGAACAGGGCATCATCGTCCTCATCGTCATCGCCGTCGTCCTCTTCGGCTCGACCCAGATCCCGAAGCTGGCGCGCTCCCTCGGCTCCGCCCAAAAGGAGTTCAAGAAGGGCCTCGACGAGGGGGAGAAGGGCGAGAAGAGCTCCAAGTCTGATGCCAAGGCCGAGGCCAAGGCTGCGGCCGCGTTGACGGAGTCGGCCCCAGAGACCGTGCCGGCCCCTGCACCTGCTGCAGCCCCTGCACCTGCTGCGGCAGACGACTCCGCAGACACCGCTCCCTGAGCAGCGCTCCCCCATGCCGCCCGACCCGGGACCGGACACCGGTGCAACGGGCCCACCGCCCACAGTGGCGACGCGTTGGCAGATCCAGTTCTGGGCCTTCCAGGTCCTCGAACTCGGCGTCGCCTTCCTTCTCATCACGCAATCGGTGCATGTCACCAACGCCGTCGTCCTGGTCGTCACCGGGGTGCTCGTCGCCCTGCTGGCCGTCACGGCCAACGCTCCGCTCGGCGTGGTCCGTATATGCAGCCAGCGCCTGCACATGGTGCTCGTGGTGTCCGTGGCCGTCATCGGCGCTGCGGCAATGTTGGTCCCAGCACTCCGTCCCGACGTCCAGGGAATCCTGGTGATGGCTCTGGCCGTGGTCGCCATCGTCGCCCTGGCCACTCGGACCACAGTGTCCTCTGGTTCCGCCAAGCCGTCGCGTCGGTCACGCCGCACCGGCGCACGAGGGCCAGTGATCGACGCCACGGCCACGGTCGTCGACCCTTCGGCTGGAGCCCAGGCCGACGATGTCGAACCACCATCACCAGCCGACACCCCCGACACCGTGCTCCGACGCGCTGGCCGCACCACGGGAGCCGCGGCGGCGGTTGGCAAGCGCGCCGTGGACGAGCACCGTCCTCAGGTGGAGGAGCAAGTGAAGCGATCGCTGCGCGGTGCGGGCCGATTGGCGCGACGCCTCGGGGGCCCCAAGGCACAGCCCAA
>JBAXCY010000311.1:0-1118 GCA_037141235.1 Acidimicrobiales bacterium
TGTTCTGTCCAAGCAGGTTGGTCACGCGAGTGACCGGTGGCTTGCCGCCGAGTGCGGTGTGTGGCCTGTGATGGTTGTAGATGTGCAGCCAGCTGGTCAAGGCTTTGCGGCGGGCTGATTCGGAGCGGTAGGCCTTGGCGTAGCCCCATTCGTCGCGGAGTGTGCGCTGGTAGCGCTCGACCTTCCCATTCGTCTGGGGACGGTAGGGGCGGGTGCGACGGTGTTTCACGCCGTCGTCGGTGAGGGTTCGAGTCCAGTCTCGGGAGATGTACGCCGAGCCGTTGTCGGTCATGACCTCCAGGACGGTGATGCCGTGGGAGGCGTAGAACGCCCGTGCCCGGGTCCAGAACCCGATCGCGGTGGTGGTGGTCTCGTCGTCGTGGACCTCCGAGTACGCCAGTCGGGAGTGGTCATCGATGGCGGAATGCACGAACGTGTAGCCGGTCCGGCCGGTGCCGCGCCGGGTCGCGGCTGCTGCGTTGGCCCGTGCGGCCCGCTCGCTGCCGCTGAACCCGCGACCCCGGATCTTCCAACCTCCTCCGGTCGGGATCCGGCCGAACTTCTTCACGTCGACGTGGATCAGGTCTCCGGGCCGGTCCCGCTCATAGCGGATGACCTCGCCGGTCGCCCGGTCCATGTGATCCAGCCGGTTGATGCCCTCGCGGACCAGGATGCGATGCACGGTCGAGGCCGGGATCCCGACGCGGCCGGCGATCTGGACCGGGCCGAAGCGTCGCTTCGTGCGCAGGTGCTTGACCTTGCGCACGACCCGGGGTCGGGTCCGGGTCGGCGATCGGTGCGGGCGACTGGAGACATCGACCATGTCCCGGCTCGATGGCATCCTCCCGGCCGCCAGCACGGCCCGATACCGACGGGACCAGCGGATCACCGTGGTCGTCGAGACCTGGAACCGCTCCGCGGTTCCTCGAATGGTCGACCCGGACTCGACATGGAACCGGGCCAGTTTCAACCTGCCGAGCTCGGACAACGGGGCATTAGCGTGGGCCATGAAGGCCTCCTTCGTGGATGTGATTGCTTGGTCGCTTCACACCTCACAAGGAGGCCTTCCCTACGTCAAAGACCGACGCACCTCGTTACCAACGTTGATGGACAGAACA
>JBAXCY010000312.1:0-1071 GCA_037141235.1 Acidimicrobiales bacterium
TCCTGGTGGTCCTGGTGGTCCTGGTGGTCCTGGTGGACCCGGACCACCAGGACCACCAGGACCACCAGGACCACTCGGACGACCAGCACCGCCACCGGGACCACCAGGACCACCAGGGCGACCAGGTGCCGCCGGCCGCTGAGGCCGAGGCGGCATCATGCCGGGGTTGGGTCGAGGTGCACCGGGCACTGCGCCCGGACCTGCCGGACGCGGTGCTGACTTGTCGGTGAACGGGTTATTGCCGGGGCGCGCCGTACTGCGCATTCCGGAACCGCCGCTGAAGGGGTTGTTACCCGGGCGCGGACCCGCCGGACGCGGAGGTACCGTGCCCGGAGTCGGGCCGGCGGCCTCTGCAGCCACTGCAGCCACTGCAGCGGCTGCAGCTGCTGCAGCCGCCACAGCCACTGTGGGCTCTGCGGGGGCAGCGGGTTCTTCGCTTACCGCCGGAACATCGAAAACCGTACTGGGAGTTGCAGGGGGCGTAGCAGCCTCAACTGCAACCGGTGCCACTACCTCAACCGGAGCGACAGCAACCTCGTCGACAACCGGTGCCGTCACCTCAACAACGGGCGCCGAAGCGTCGGCGCCTTCAGCGGGCTTGGGCTTGGCTGACGCCTTCTTCGCCGGCTTGGGGCCGGGGGCATCGGGGAAAGCATCACGTAGCTTGCGAACAACAGGGGCCTCGATAGTGGAGGACGCCGAACGGACGAACTCCCCCATCTCCTGGAGTTTGGCCACGGCCACCTTGCTCTCAATACCGAGCTCTTTGGCGACCTCATAGACCCGGACCTTGGACACGTCTCTCTCGTTCCTGGCCCGAGCCTGTTGTCAGGCGGGCCTACTCGTGGGGCGGCTTCATCGGTGCATGCTCATCGGAGGTTCATTTCCCTGCGCTCCGAACCTTGTCGTTGGGACATTGGATAGTGCGTTGTCGTGCGGTTCATCCGTTCATCCGGCTTCCGATTCAATCAGCACGTGCAGCGCAGTCAGATCAAGCGGCCCCGCGACCCGTAGGGCCCGCGGGAACGCCCGACGGCGCTCAGCGAGATCGAGGCACTCATACCGCGGATG
>JBAXCY010000313.1:0-1064 GCA_037141235.1 Acidimicrobiales bacterium
CCCCTACCCCTACCCCCGCAGGGTCCTAGCCGGGCTCCGCTTCGTGGCCGGCCGGAGTGAGCCCCCAGTAGGAGTCGATGGGCTCCATCTCCCCCTTCACCACCTTGTCGATCATCCGACAGATGGGGAGATCGAGTCCGTGCCGCTCAGCCAACTCGAGGGCAACCGTGGCCGTGTTCACACCCTCGGCCACCATGTGCATTTCGGCCAGGATGTCGGCCAACTTGCGGCCCTTGCCCAGCTGCTCACCGACAGCCCGGTTCCGACCGTGCGGACTGACACAAGAGGCGATCAGGTCGCCCATGCCAGCCAGCCCAGCGAATGTGGCCGCCTTGGCCCCCATGGCCTCACCCAGCCGGATCAGCTCGGCCAGCCCCCTCGACATGACGGCGGCCCGGGTGTTGTCACCCACCCCGAGACCCTCACCCATGCCGGTGGCGATGGCGACCACGTTCTTCAGGGCGCCCCCGAGCTCACACCCGATGACATCGTCGTTGATGTAGACCCGAAATACCCCCCGGGTGAAGACGGCCTGGATGGCCCTGGCCACCTCCAAGTCCTCGGTGGCGATGACGGCGGCGGCGGCTTTGCCAGACAGGATCTCGCTGGCAATGTTGGGCCCGGTCAGTGCAGCAACCGGGTGCCCGGGCACGACCTCCTTGATGACCTGGGTCATGCGCAGTTGGCTGCCGCGCTCGAGTCCCTTGGACAGGCTGACCACCGGGATCCATGGACGCATCATCGGGCCGGCATCCTCGAGTACCCGTCGGAACCCTGATGTCGGCACCCCGACCACGATGAGATCAGCCCCTTCGACGGCTTCCTCGAGGTCGGACGTGGCGCCCAGCGCACTGTCGAGGTGCAGCCCGGGTAGATAGGCCGGGTTCTCGTGATCCTGGCGCACGGCCCGGGCCACCTCGGGGTCGCGGGCCCACAGCACGGTGTCGTGGCGGGGTGCCACCAACGAGGCCACCGTCGTGCCCCACGACCCTCCCCCAAGGACTGCGATCTTCACCAGGCAGACGGTAGTGCACCGATCAGGGAAAGCCCTGCCTGGTCATGCA
>JBAXCY010000314.1:0-1040 GCA_037141235.1 Acidimicrobiales bacterium
GGCGTCGGTAGTGGCGTCGGTAGTGGCGTCGGCACCGGTTGAGGCTGCCGGCGTCGGCGGGGCAGGTGTCGGGGACGGGTTCGAGCGATCGTTGCTAGCAGCAGGGTCGTTTCTGGCGGAATAACCGGCTCGGGCCGAGTCCATATCGACCAGGACGCGGGCGCCTTTGCATTGGTCGCGGGCGATCTGGATCATGCCGACGTCGACCGACAGCTCGCGTGCGTAGTCACCGATCCGGTCGATGACCTCGTAGGGCACGGGGTCGAGCACGAAGGCGGTCAGCAACATCACCTCGACCATCCGGATCCGGAAGCCCTTGTCGCGATAGCGCATGGCCTCGGCGAACTCCTCGGGGCCCATGGGCTCGAGGTAGTCAGGATTCACATGGATCCCGGTCATGGACGGTATATGGGCGGCCCAAATGTGGTACTGCAGGTCGGTGAGGCCGTCCGGTCCGCGCGCCGCGGTCACGCAGGCCCGAGACGTGATCATGACCTCGTCCTTGTCCGGTGGAGGAAGCAGGTCACCTTCAGGGGGCAGGGGCACCGGCATGAACGGAAAGGTTAGCGGCTTCCCGCTTTCATCACATGACCGAAATGGAAAGCAGTGCCTGTGCGGACCCGCCCGTCCGCAGGCTCGCGTCAGTGCTTGCGCAGGTGGTGGTGATGGTGGTGGTGGCGGATCCCCACCACGGAGTGGAGGGCCCGAGCGGGTGATGGCGCCCACCAGTTCCACTTGCCGGCCAGGCTCATCAGCGACGGCACAAGGATGCCGCGGACCACGGCGGCATCCAAGATGATGGCCACCGCCACCCCGAAGCCGAACTCCTTGACGCTGGTCACGTTGCTGGTCACGAAAGCGGCCAGCGCCAGGGCCAGAAGGATGGCGGCCAGCGAGATGATCCGCCCTGAGCGACCGAGCCCCTTGACGACCGAGTCATCGACATCGCCGGTGATGTCGTACTCCTCCTTGATCCGAGAGACCAAGAAGAGCTCATAGTCGGTGGAGAGGGCGAAGGCCACGATGGCGATGAGGATCAC
>JBAXCY010000315.1:0-1019 GCA_037141235.1 Acidimicrobiales bacterium
GACGACGAAGACGGTACGGACGACGAAGACGTCCCGGCCCAAGCCGACGCGACCTGAGCCTCCTAGCGTGCGGGCGGGTTCATGAGTGGCGACCAGCCGAGTCGCTCGGCTCAGCTGGCGTGGGGTGCCGTAGTCATCGTCCTACTAGCAGCGACCGGCTTGGTCACCTACGGCCTGACCCACACGTCGTCGCCCGCCGCACCAGCGCAGCACGCCGTCACCTCGCAGGGCATCCTCGACGCCGTGTCGACGGTGCCGGCCACCGTCTTCGACCGCATCGGCACCACCGTCCCAGGCGTGGTGCTCGCTCAGCCTCGGATGGTGGCGGGACAACCGACCCTCACCTCGCATGGCCGACCAGAGGTCCTCTTCATCGGGGCCGAGTACTGCCCGTTCTGTGCAGCTGAGCGATGGGCGCTGGTCGTAGCCCTGTCCCGGTTCGGACGGTTCACCGTCCTCGGTGAGGCCACCTCTGCCCCTCTGTCGGTCTTCCCCAGCACGGCCACGTTCAGCTTCGTCGGAGCCCGGTACTCGAGCCGGTATCTGGCCTTCACCGGGGTCGAGCGCTACTCCGCCCAGGTCGGGGCGGACGGGAAGTTCACCAGGATCGCCCGGCTCACCTCGTCCCAGGCCGCGTTGCTAGCTGCCAATCCACCTGCCGTATCCAGTTCCGCCATCGGGGCCGGGCCCTTCGTGGATATCGCCGGGATCATGGTGGCGACCACGTCGGGGTTCAGCCCCGCCCTTCTTGCTGGCCAGTCACAGGCTCAGATCGCCGGAGAGGTGGCGACACCCCCCGTCGACGGTGAGGAACCAGCCACCGCCGTGCCGCCCACTGGAGCGGCGATCATCGCCTCGGCCAACCAGCTCACGGTCGGCCTCTGTGCCGCTACCGGGCAGAGGCCAATGTCGGTGTGCCGCTCCAAGGCGGTACGCGATGCGTCCCAGTCACTTGGCGCACCAGCGCCATGATCCACAGTGACGCGGTGCAGTCCAGCGCAGCCGACTGAGTCAGCCCC